>CAZGEF010000039.1:0-3120 GCA_964525005.1 uncultured Rhabdothermincola sp. | reverse complement strand
ATCAGGCCGTAGTGGCCGTCGATGCGGCGGTAGACGACGTTGCCGCGCCCGGTCTCGGTGTTGACGAAGAACACGAACGGCTCGTGGCCGGCGTCGAGGCGCTCCTCGGCGTCGAACAGGCTCAGCTCCGGCGGGTGCATGGCACTGGGCCGCACATCGGCCGCGCACGGCTGGGGGATCACGATGGGGTCGTCGGTGGCCTGCATGAGCACGAGGTGGTCGTCGTCGAAGTCGTGGAACACGACGCTGTCGAAGCCGCTGTCGACGTCGACGTACAGGTAGAAGGTGTGCCCGAGCATCTCGAGGTCGAACGCGGCCTCGTCGCAGCGCATCGGGGTGAGCGCGAAGGTCTTGTGGCGGACCACCTCGCGGTCCTCGACCGCTCGGTGGGTGAACTCGACGGGGGCGGGCACGACCGGGCCGGAGTCGTGGAGACGGCTTGCCTGGCGGGCCTCGTGGCGGTCGATCTTGCGGCGGAGCCGCTGATCGAGGAGATCGATGGCCTCGAAGAAGTCGTGACCGGCCAGGTGGCCCCGCACCGCCTGGCCGTTGACGTCGAGGGTGGCCTCGACGATGCACGGCCGCTCCCGGGCGGGGTTCGGTTCGTGTGTGAGCCGCACCTGGGCGAACAGGATCGGCTTGCGGGTGAACCGGGCGAGTGCGGTGATCTTGTCGGCGGCGTACTGCTTGGCAGCCTCCGAGACGACGCCATGCGTCGTGACGACCAGCTCGAGTTCCTCGACGAGTTGCATCAGGTCTCCTGTTCGGTTGTTCGGGGTTGGAAGAGCGGCTACACGGTTCGATTCTCTGAAAGCGTCTGATGGATGGGGGGGTGGAGGGGCGAGGGGGCCGGCCAGCCGGTTGCGGCGGTCAGATCGACGCTCGGTCTCCGGTGTCATCGGTGTCGTCGGGGGCATCGGGTTCCTCGGCGCCGAACGCGTAGTGCTGGCTCTCGAGGATGTCCTCCAGGTCAGGTTCGCCGTCGTCTTCGTTGTCGGCGTGTGCGCTCGGGTCGTCGTCGCTGGCACCGTCGATCGGTCGGGACGGCGATGCACCGTTGCGGTGGACCCACCCGCGGGTCGCGATCTCGGGCTCCTCGTCGTCGAAGTAGGACACGACGGGCGGCGCGGCGTTGACGTCGGGGTCGATGGTGACCTCGGCGCGTCCCGGGTCGGCGGCGGAACGGAGCCGGTCGGTTCGGTCGATGTGGAGCGCGGTCTCCTCGGGTGCGCGGGTCTCGGCGGCCTGGAGCTGGTCGACGTCGCCGTCGTCGATCAGCACGTCGGGCCGCAGGAAGCTCCACTCGTCCGGGGGCTGCTGCTTGAGCACGACCACTCCTTCCGTGAGCTCCTGACCTACCGGAGATCTCCGTTCCCAGAGGTTGCCCCGAGAACGCGCCGTCGGCAAGCAGTTCCGCGTTTTCCGCGGGTTCACCTGCGTGGACAGCGGCTCGTCGTTGGTCGGGTCGCTCACGGTCGGGCGGTCGGGGCGGCCCGTTCAGGTCACCGCACGCTCCTACACTCGCACCGGTCATGGACACCCAGACGGTCTCGACGTTCCTCGCGGTGCTCGCGCTGGCCGCCCTGGCGGGCACGGTCGTCGCCGTGGTCGTCCTCGTCGCGGCCCGCCGGGCGACCGGTGGCAGCAGCCTCGTCCTGTGGCGAGACGATCTCCGTCGCGCCTCGCTGTGGTTGGCACTGCTCGTCGCGGCGTCGTGCACGGCCGGGAGCCTGTGGCTCTCCGAGGTCGCCGACTTCACCCCGTGTCCCCTGTGCTGGTACCAGCGCATCTGCATGTACCCGCTCGTCGTGCTCCTCGGCATCGCCGCGGTTCGGCGCGACCTGGGCATCCGCACCTACGTCATGGCCCTGGCCGGCATCGGCGCCGTGATCGCCGTGTACCACTCGTGGATCCAGGCGTTCCCGCCGGAGGGCGGCTCGTCGTTCTGCACGCTCGATGCGCCGTGCACGGAGCGCTACGTGTGGGAGCTCGGTTTCGTCTCCATCCCGTTCATGGCGCTGTGCGGCTTCGCCTTCATCATCGCCATGATGGTTGCCGCCGGTCCGAACCCCGACCGATCCCGACCCAGGAGCGATTCGTGAGCAACCGTCCGTCCAAGAAGCCATTGTCCTCGCAGCGCGTCAACGCGGCGCGCGACCAGGCGCAGCGGAGCCGCACCATCTGGATCGGTGCCGGTGTCGCCGCGGTGGTCGTGTTCGCACTGGTCGTCGCCCTCGTGCTGTCGACCGGCGGTGGTGACGAGGAGGAGAAGGTGCTGGAGGCGTGCCCGCCCTCGGCGGCTACCGCACCGGTCAACACGGACATGACGGTCGTCGAACCAGGCGACCTCGACTACGGCACGGTGTCGGTCGAGGGCGATCCGCTCACGCCCCTTCCGTCGGGCAAGGACCTCGCGGTCGGTGAATGCGTGCCGACCATCAGCGGTCAGCAGTTCGACGGGACACCGATCACCATCGGCGGCACGAGCACCAGCGGCAAGCCGGCGGTGATCATCGGTGTGGCCCACTGGTGCCCCCACTGCCAGAAGGAGGTTCCCCTGATCCAGGGCTGGCTGGACGCCAACGGGATGCCCGACGACGTGGACCTCCTCGCGGTGTCCACGGCCGCTGTCGAGGAGCGCGGCAACTGGCCGGCCGACGACTGGCTCATCGGCGAAGGTTGGACGGTCCCGACGCTGGTCGACGACCAGGGCGGTACGGCAGCGCAGGCGCTCGGTCTCGCCGGGTTCCCCTACATGCTGGTCGTGGACGGCGGCGGGCACGTCGTGCACCGCACGAGCGGCGAGAAGACCGTTGCCCAGTGGGAAGCGCTGGTCGAGGCCGCTCGGACGGGGATCGCCCCGTAGCGCTGGTCGCCCGCCGGTGCATCGGGCACCCCGTCAGGCGAGGGCGGCGGTGACGCCTCCGTCGATGGGGATGATGGCGCCGTTGATGTACGACGACGCGTCGCTCGACAAGAACACGGCGAGCTCGGCGACCTCTTCGGGTTGGCCGGCGCGCTTCATGGGGCAGCCGCCGACGACATCGGGGAACCGCTCGGCCGATCCCTTCCCGCCGGTCAGCTCGGTCTCGATGAAGCCGGGGCACACCGCGTTGGCTC
>CAZGEF010000038.1:0-25187 GCA_964525005.1 uncultured Rhabdothermincola sp. | reverse complement strand
CGCTGCGTGCCGGTGCCCGGGTGGGGGTCGACGACGACAAGCGCGCACCGACGGATTTCGCGCTGTGGAAGAGGGCCAAGCCCGGCGAGCCGTCGTGGTCGTCGCCGTGGGGCGACGGGCGACCGGGCTGGCACACCGAGTGCGTCGTCATGTCGCTCGATCTGCTCGGCGACGGCTTCGACATCCACGGTGGCGGGCAGGACCTCGCCTTCCCCCACCACGAGAACGAGCGGGCCCAGGCGGTGGCCGCCGGCCACGACTTCGCCCGCCACTGGATGCACAACGGCTTCGTGGAGGTGGGTGGCGAGAAGATGTCCAAGTCGCTCGGCAACTTCACGAACCTGGTCGACCTCGTCGAGTCGAGCGACCCCCGGTCGTACCGCCTGCTGGTGCTCCAGTCGCACTACCGGAGCCCGATCGAGGTCAACAAGAAGACGACCGAGGCGGCGTCGGCGGCGCTCGAGCGGCTCGATGCCTTCGCACGCCGCACCGCCGACCTGGCCGCTGTGGAACCCGACGCCGATGCGCTCGTCGAGTTCCGTCGGCTCATGGACGACGACCTCAAGACCCAGGGCGTGGTCGATCTCGTCTTCACCCTGGTGCGTCGGGTCAACCAGGCGCTCGACGTCGAGAGCGCGGCCGAGGCCGCACCTCTCGCCGCGGCCGCCCGGGAGATCTGCGGGGCCGTCGGCCTCGAGCTGCGCGAGGGCATGGGCGACACGCCGCTGCCCTCGAAGGTGGCCGAACTGCTCGGGTCTTACGTCGAGGCCAAGGCGGCGCGCGACTTCGCGCGGTCCGATCAGATCCGCAGCGACATCATCGCCCTCGGCTTCATGGTGGAGGACACCACCGAAGGCCCCCGTCTCCGTCCGAGCTGAGACGCGAGCGCCGCCGGGGCGCCAGCACGACGGCGTCCTGGCTGGAGCGAGCCGCCACCGGTGAGGTCGGCCCCTGCCAGGCGGGAAGATTTCCTCAGCTGCGACGGCCGGTCGTAGCCTCACGGGCCGTGCCCCGCAGGAGTCGCAGCCGCGAAGGTCGGCAACCGCTGCCTCCGGGGTTCGGCATCTTGTGGTCGACGGTTGCCATCGACCTCGTCGGCTTCGGCATCGTGGTGCCGATCCTGCCGCAGTACGCCGACCGCTTCGGCGTCTCGCCGACGGTCATCGGCTTCCTGTTCGCCTCGTTCTCGCTCGCGCAACTGGCCTTCGCCCCGCTGTGGGGTCGGCTCTCGGACCGGATCGGCCGCAAGCCCGTCATCCTCATCTCGCTGTTCGGCACCGCCCTGGGGAGCCTGCTCACCGGTCTCGCCCCCACGATCGGGATCCTGTTCGCGGGACGCATCCTCGACGGGGCGTCCGGCGCCAGCGTGTCGGTGGCCCAGGCGTCGGTGGCCGACATCGCTCCTCCCGACCAGCGCCCCCGGCTCATGGGGCTTCTCGGTGCCGCGTTCGGGCTGGGGTTCGTGGTCGGTCCCGCCCTCGGTGCCCTGGCCGGGCTCGGTGGGCCGCACGTCCCCTTCTACGTCGCAGCCGCGCTGTCGTTCGTGAACGGCCTCGTGGCGATCAAGCGCCTGCCGGAGACGTCGCCGAGGAGGGTGTCGTCGGGGGCGACCCCCCACCAGCAGGCCCCGAGCCACGACCGGGCCGAGGCCGACGGCGAGGGCATCGCGGAGCTCCCGGCGCTCGACGGTCCGGGGATCGCCGAGCCCGCTCACCTCGCCAACCCCGAGGCCCCCGATGCCGGTTCGGTCGATGCACCGCAGCGCAAGGCGATCCTGCGGCTCATCCTCGTGGCGTTCGTGGGCATGATCGCCTTCAGCGGCTTCGAGGTGACCTTCTCCTTGCTGGTCGAGCGCCGGTTCGGCCTCCACCTCAGTTCGACGGCGTTCGTGTTCACCGCCATCGGCATCGCCTTGGTCGCCGTGCAGGTGGGGGTGGTGGGCCCGACGGCCGAGAGCATCGGGACAGGTTCCACGTTGCGCATGGCGCTGGTCTGCAACGCGCTCGGTCTCGGGCTGCTCGCGGTCGATGCCGGCTGGGTGCTGCTCATCGGCGCGCTGGGCCTCCTCGTGCTCGGCCAGGGACTGCTGACCCCGACCCTGTCGTCGGCGGTGTCGGGTCTCGCCGGAACCCGACGGGGTGAGTGGCTCGGCTGGCAGCAGTCCGCGGGCGGTGTGGCACGGGTGATCGGACCGATCTCGGCGGGCCTCGCGTTCGACCACGTCGGCATCGGCGCGCCGTACGTCGTGGGAGCGGTGCTCGCGTTGCTCGCGCTGTCGTTGGTGCCCAAGGCCGCCGATGGCCTCGACGCACCACCTCGGCGCCACTGACCTCGTCGTCGTCCGAGAGCCAAGTGGTTGTTGGCTCGATCGTGGTTGGGTACGGTGAAGTTACCGATCGGTAACATCCTTTCGCCCGTCTTCCCCTCAGAACCGGAGCCTGCCATGTCGGACGTGTCCTTCCAGCTCAACGAGGATCAGCTGCAGATCAAGAAGTGGATCCACGACTTCGCCGAGGACGTCGTGCGTCCCGCGGCCCACGAGTGGGACGAGAAGGAGGAGTTCCCGTGGCCGGTCGTCGAGGAGGCCGCCAAGATCGGGCTGTACGGCATGGACTTCGTCGCCCAGGCCATGCTCGGCGACCCCACCGGCCTCACCATGCCGGTCGCGCTCGAGGAGCTGTTCTGGGGCGACGCCGGGATCGGCCTCGCCATCTTCGGCACCTCGCTCGCCGCGGCGGGCATCCTCGGCAACGGCACCCCGGAGCAGGTGGGCGAGTGGGTGCCCCAGTGCTACGGCACCCCGGAGAAGATCCAGCTCGGCGCCTTCTGCGTGAGCGAGCCCGACGCCGGCTCCGACGTGTCATCGCTGCGCACCAGGGCGGTCTACGACGAGGCCAAGGACGAGTGGGTCCTCAACGGCACCAAGGCGTGGATCACCAACGGCGGCATCGCCGACATCCACGTGGTCGTCGCCTCGGTCGACTCCGAGCTCAAGGGCCGTGGCCAGGCCAGCTTCATCATCCCTCCCAACACCCCCGGGCTCAGCCAGGGCCAGAAGTACTCCAAGCTCGGCATCCGGGCCTCGCACACCGCTGAGGTGGTGCTCGACGACGTCCGCGTCCCGGGGCACTGCCTGCTCGGGGGCAAGGACGCGCTCGACGAGAAGCTGGCCCGGGCACGCGAGGCCAAGACCAACCCGGTTCCGGCTCCCTCGGGCAAGCAGCCCGCCATGGCCACCTTCGAGGCCACCCGCCCGGCCGTCGCCGCCCAGGCCATCGGCATCGCCCGCGCTGCCTACGAGTACGCCCTCCAGTACGCCAAGGACCGCTCGGCGTTCGGCAAGCCCATCATCCAGAACCAGGGCATCTCGTTCATGCTCGCCGACATGGCCACCGAGATCGACGCCGCCCGCCTGCTCGTGTGGCGTGCTGCGTGGCTGTCGAAGAACGGCACCTACAAGAACGCCGAAGGTTCGATGAGCAAGCTCAAGGCCGGTCGCACCGCGGTGTGGGCGTCCGAGCGGGCCATCCAGATCCTCGGCGGCTACGGCTACGTCAAGGAGTACCCGGTGGAGCGCTTCTACCGCGACGCCAAGATCTTCGACATCTTCGAAGGCACCGAGCAGATCCAGCAGCTGGTCATCGCCCGAGCGATCTCGGGGTTGAGGATCGAGTAGCACGGGACTTCGAGAACCCTTGTCCCGTCATCGGTCCACACGGTGACGTCCATCGTGGCCCCTCATTGCCCTTCTGGCGTGCTGTTCGCTCGCTGGGAGCGCAAGATCGACGCAATTCGGTCCTGGTCGGAACCGGACGCCCGGCGGTCGGACGACCCGACCTCGATCGTGCGGCGCCGCGGCGATCAGGGGTTGGCCGTGATGATCGATTCGGCGACCCTGTTCATGCCACCCGCGCCTCCATCGTTGGTGTCGCTCAACACGATCATCGCGTTGCGGTGCACCCCGAAGATGTAGGTGAGCGGACCCCAGCTCTCGGGGACCCACGCCACGGGTCGGCCCGCGATGTCGATGTTGAGCACGCGCCATCCCGGCGGGGCGAACCCGAACTTCATGTAGGCCGACGTGCGGACATCGCGACCGGCGTTGCTCGTGAAGACGACGACCTCGACCGCGGGGCCGTCGCTCTCGCGGGGCTGTCCGTACCAGAGCTCGACAGCGCCGGGCCGCAGACCGGCGTCGTTGAGCTCCGCATGGATCTGGGCCTCGCGGTCGGGATCCTCGCTGCGCGCCCAGGTGACGTGCGGGTTGGCCGGCAGGACGACACCGAGGGCCTCGACCTCGTCGCTCTGGGGAAGCGTCGTGGTCGACGCCGGGACCGTGGTGGGAACGGGCGGCAGCGTCGAGGTGACCCGTCGCTTCGCCTCCTCGAGGGCGGGATCGGCATCTTCCTGGTTGCTCGCGACGAGCCAGGCGACGAAGCCGATCGTCAGGACGACGCCGGTGATGGCGATGGCCCTGAAGGCGATCCTGCGGTCGCGTTCGTCGTCGGGCGAGCGTGGGGGAGGACCCGCCGCGAGCGCGGGAGGATGAGCCGCGGCTCGCGCCTCGGGGCTGAGGTCGGCTCCGCAGATGCGGCATCGCTCCCACTCGGGCTGGGCGATCGCATGGCAGTTCGGGCAGGTGTCGTACATGGCCGTTCTCTCGCCGCAGCAGCCCTTCGTCCGAGCCGCGGGGCAACAACCTTGCCACGGCTCGCCGACGCGATCGCGTCAGGCGGCGCCCGCGGTAGCGGTGGCGATCGCGTCGGCCGTCACGGGTTGGCCTCGACGATCGCCTCGCTGACCTCGGTGATGGGGCCGGGGCCGGAGTCGCTCACGTCGATGACGACGAGCAGCACGTCGCGACGCACGCCGAAGAGGTACATGATGTTCTCGTCGGGCGATCCGTAGACGGCGGGTCGGCCTGCGACGTCGAAGGTGAGGTAGCGGGTCCCCGGGGTGATGCCCCACCGCATGAAGTCGCGTGTCCGCACGTCCTCGGGTGTGACGACCTGCACGGCGACCACGGCGAGGGTGGGTCCATCGGGGTGGATCGGCAATCCCACCATCCGCTCGACCGCGGTCGGGACCAGACCGAGCTCGCGGATGGACGAGTCGAACGCGTCGGGGTCCCATGAGCGGCCTCCGTCGCGCCAGACGACCTGCTCGTTGGCGGGCAGGACCGCACCGAGGAGGTCGGCGGGCTCGCCCTGCGGCGGCGTCGTCGGTGGAGCGGTGGCCGTGGTCGAAGGACGCGGCAGCGTCGAGGTCGGCCCGCTGAGCGCGCCGTCGTCGGCATCGGAGCCGTCGCCGCCGATGGCGAGGACCCCGACGATCACGAGCGCGACCAGCGCGGCACCGACCGCGACGAGGGCTGCCCGTGTGCGGTTGGCCTCTCGCTTCGGTGCCGGGGGCGGGGCTGTGCCGGGTGCCGGCGACGGTCCGAGGCCGACGGCCGGCTCGGGCCAGGACTGGGGAGGTGCCGTGAGGGCGGTCAACGTGAGCACGGCGCCGCACTCGCAGCAGTGGCCCTGGTCCGGGGTCGTCGTCGCCCGGCACCGCGGGCAGGTCGTCGTCATCGTGGCGGTCCACCCGTGGAGAGATCGCTCACGACCGTAGATGAACCGTGCCTCCACCCGGGATCACATACCCCATACCGGTATGCTCGCCGACGTGACGAAGTGATCGGATCGAGCACCATCGGGCCCGCGAGGGCGAGTCGTGCAGGTCGAGTCGGAAGGTGGCGCCATGCGTGGGTACACACTCGAGAAGGACGACTACCTCAAGCGGCTGAAGCGCATCGAGGGCCAGGTGCGCGGGCTTCAGCGCCTCATCGAGGAGGACACCTACTGCATCGACGTGCTCACCCAGGTGAGCGCGGTGACCAAGGCGCTCGAGAGCGTGGCGGTCGGCCTGCTGGACGAGCACGTCCGCCACTGCGTGCGAGACGCCGCGGTGGGCGGCGACGACGCCCATGCGGACCAGATGGTCGACGAGGCGATGAAGGCGATCGAGCGCCTCGTCAAGAGCTGACCCGCCCGGGGGGGTGAGGGCCGGGGGGTGAGGGCCGGGCACTGAGGGCCGGGCGGGAAGGAGGCCGGGGAACGGCTCGGGCCGGGCGATCTCACAAGGCGACGAGCTTGACGACGACGTAGGCCGCCAGGCCGATCATGAGGAGCCCGAACACGCCCTGCATCCGATGGGTCGGGAGGCGCACGGCGAGGCGCCCGCCGAGCAGGGCCCCGGGGACGAGCCCGACCGCGAACGGGATGGCCACCAGCCACTCGAACTGCCCGAAGAGCAGGTGCGTGACGAGGATCGGCACCGTGAGGACGGTGGCCACCACCATGCTCGTGCCCGCAGCCTCGTCGAGGCCCAAGCCGAGGACGACCAGGAAGAGGGGCACGAGCAAGAAGCCGCCCCCGTTGGCCAGCAGTCCCGAGGCGAAGCCGACGCCGACGGCCATGGCGGTCACCAGCACGACGTTGTCACGTCGCCGCCCGAGCCGGTTCGCGTCGTGCCGGCCCGCGTCGACGTGCCTTCTGTCGACCTGCTCTCTGTCGACCTGCTTTCCGTCGACCTGCTTTCTGTCGACGTGGAGATCGGGTCTCGCCCGCGTGCGGTAGGCCTCGCGCACGATGCGGATCCCGACGAGCAAGGCGATGAGGCCGGACATCGCGACGAGTGCCGTGCCGCCGACCCAGCGGCTCGCGACGGCACCGATGGTGGCAGCCGGGAGCGCGGCGAGGATCACCCGCCGGGCCAGGGTGCGATCGATGCGGCCGGCGCGGTGGTAGGACCACGCGCCCGCCGCCGAACCCGGGAGCATCGCGGGGAGCGGTCCGACGACGGCGGACATGCCGGGCACGCCGAGCAGGACGAGGGCTGGCGTGGCGAAGGACGACCCGACGCCGAACAAGCCGTAGAGGAGCCCGACGACGCAGCCGGCCGCGGTGATCAGGGGGGTCATCACGAGACCATTGAGCGCCTCCTCGATGGATAAGTCCAACACGGATCGTCAATGTCTTCCATAAGATAGACCGATGGATGCCCGCCAGCTCGAGTACGTCGTCGCCATCGCGGATCACGGCGGGTTCACCGCCGCGGCCAAGGCGCTCCACGTCTCGCAGTCGGCGCTGTCGCAGTCCGTGGCCGGGCTCGAGGCCGAGCTCGGCGTCGCGCTGTTCGACCGCCTCGGGCGTTCGGTGAACCTGACCGCGGCGGGCGAGTCCCTGCTCGCACCGGCCCGACAGGTCATCTTCGACCTCGAGCTGGCGAGGGCCGCGGTCGACGACGCCGCATCGCTGCGCCGCGGTCGGCTGGACCTGGTCTGCCTGCCGACGCTCGCCGTGCACCCCGTCGCCCGGCTCGTCGGCGAGCTCCGGCGTCGCCATCCCGGCGTGGCCGTCGAGCTCGTGCAGCCCGAGGGCCTCGACGACCTCGTGCGGACGTTGCGCTCGGGCGCCAGCGAGGTGGGCTTCACCGAGCTGCCCGTCCGCGGCGACGGTCTCGAGTCCTTCGAGGTCGGTCGTCACGAGTACGTCGCGGTGCTCCCTCCCGGCAGGGCCGAGGAAGGCCCGAGCGTGCCGGTGCACGAGCTCGCCGACCTTCCGCTGATCACGACCCCGGTGGGGACGTCGTCACGCCGGTTGCTCGACGAGGCGTTCAGCGGTGCCGGTCTCGACCCCACGATCGCGGTGGAGACCGACCATCGCGAGACGATCGTCCCGCTCGTCCTGGCGGGAGCAGGTGCCGCGCTGCTACCGCGCCCGCTTGCCGACCAGGCCGAGCGCGACGGGGCGATCATCCGCAAGATCGCCCCCGCCATCAGTCGTCGCGTCGGTGTCGTGTGGCGCACCGGGCCGGTGTCGCCCGCGGCCCGGGCGCTGCTCGGGCTCACCGGCGTGGACGAGGCCACCGCTCCCGACGTGGCAACCCGCAGCCGCCCACGGCCGCGGCGCCGCTGACCCGGCCCCGGCGTCGCCCACAGGGCCCCGGCGTCGCCCACACGGCCGGATCCAGCCGGACCGCGGCCTGCCGCATGACGTCCTGGCTCATGACGTCCTGGCGCATGACGTCCTGTCGGGTGGTCGAGGGTCCGACGGTGGTCAGGTGGTCGGCGCAGCATCGAGGCCGCGCAGCCCCGTCCACGCCAGTTGGGCCACGCCGGTCGCCAGCGTGTCGGCCGACAGCTCGAGGTCGTCGGTGAGCCAGTGGCGGCAGGTGGTCTCGGCGAGGCCGACCACGCCGTAGGCGAGCAACCGTCGGCGCTCCGCGTCGAGGCCGTCGACGATGATGAGCTCGGCGATGAAGTCGGCGATCTCGGACTCGACCCGTTGGGCCTCGGCGATGAACTCGGGGTCGCGGCGCGTGTCGCCCACGAACAGCACCGAGAAGCTCAACGGCGATCCGTCGACCCAGCGGAAGTAGGCGGTGATGCCCATCTGCACCTGCTCCCGGGGCGTCGACGCCGCGGCGACGCCCTTGGCGACCTCGCCGAGCAGGCGGTCGCCGACCTCGTGGAGCACCTCGAGGTAGAGGTCGCGCTTGGACGAGAAGTGCTGGTAGAGCACGGGCTTGGTCACCCCGGCGGCATCCGCGATGTCGTTCATCGACGCCAGGTGGAACCCTTGCTCACCGAAGACCCGGAGGGCCGCGTCGAGCAGCTGGGCGCGGCGCTGGGCGGCGGGGAGCCGGACCGTGCGAGGTCCTCGTGCCAGGTCGGTCATGGTTCCCCCGAGCCTAACGACACGGCCTGGCCGGCTCGCGGTCGGTGGGTGCGTCGATGGTCACGCTCGACCGGGAGGTTCGTGGGGCGACCCGCCGTGCGATCCGGCCACCAGGTCAAGATTGGCGTCCCGGGTCGGCGTCGTCTCGCACGGCGGCCTTCACCATGTAGAGCAGGAGCATCGCCGGGGCGAGGACCAGCGAACCGGCGACGAGGCCGATCTCGACGGTCAGGATGATCGGTGAGGAGAAGTCGGTGAAGAACCCCGCGAAGAAGGCGACGAGCGCGATCGCGTACAGCAGGTAGCCGATGCGGCAGCCGGTCTTGGCCAGCGCGTTCCACTTCGCCCGCCGGACGAGGACGGGATCGCTCGGGTCCGGATCGACAGGTGGCCCACGACGGGTGGGCTCGCGGGGCGACGTCACGGGTTCCAGCCTGCCTCAACGACGAGCGCGTGGAGACGTCGGCGCATCGCGTCGATCGACAGGTGCTCCTCGACGAGGGCCCGATTGCGGTCGAGGAGCGAGGGGTCCGGGTCGGCGAGCCAGCGCTCGAGCGGTTCGAGGTCGGCGACGTCGAACCACTCGAAGCCGAGTGCGCGCAGCTCCGCCCCGATCGGGTAGGGCCCCACCGCGACCGGTCGCCGGTGCAGCGACGCCTCGACGGGGGGGTTGCCGAAGCCTTCCCACGTGGACGGGAAGACGACGACGTCGGCCGCGGCGTAGAGGTCGGCGAGCATCTGGACGGGACGATGGACGACCGGGCACGGCGGGTCGGCGAGGAGGGCGTCGAGGGTCGGGGCGTAGTCCTCCTCGGCGGGGCCCGTGAGCCAGTAGGTGCCACCGAGCCGGGCCGCGGCCTCGAGGGCCTCCGGGATCCCCTTGCGGGCGATGGCCCGGACCGGGTGGGCGACGAGCACGGTGTCCTCGTCGACCCCCAGCCGGGTGCGCGTGCCGTGGCGGTCGCCCGGTCGCCCGGTGACGTCGAAGCCGTTGTAGACCGTGGTGGCCGGGATGCCGCGGACGGCGAGCTCGTGCTCGGTCAGGCGGTTGATCGTCACGTGGCGCCACGCCGGGTCGGTGGCGGGCAGCTCGTCGATGTGGTGGTAGCGCGCTCGCTGCCACGGAGGATCGTGGTGGTGGAGCAGCGCAGCCCGACCGCGCAGGGCGCGGGCGACCGCCCGCGAGGCGGGTAGGTTCATCGGGATCGTGAGCAGGTTCTCGACCACGACCACGTCGGCATCGCCGAGCGCCGCATCCACGTCGCGGACGAGCGCCTCCCCGTCGAGGCCGCCCGGTGCGTCGAGGGCGAGGCCGGCTACCTGGTGGTCGACGGGTCCCTCGCCCGCGACGGTGAACACGTCGAAGCCGAACGAGCGGAACGCCTCGATCCACGTGTCGGCCACGATGGACACGCCGTCGGTCAGACCGAGGCGGAACGAGAGGAAGGCGCAGGTGGGCACGTGGGGGGCCAGTCGGTGAGCGTGGCGGGGACGGGTGGTCCGCACGCGAAGCGAACGCTACCGGTCGACGTGGGTCCGGCCGGAGCGTCGGGCCGGGTGGAGCCGAACCGAGCGGCCGACGCGCTCGACCGAGCGTGCCGCAGCGTGCTCGAGGCGAACTGGTACCGGAGCGGCTACACGGTTCCCAACCTCGCGACCTATCCGTACCAGTGGCTGTGGGACTCGTGCTTCCACGCCATCGTGTGGGCGCACCTCGGCGAGGCGGACCGGGCGCTCAGCGAGCTCGGGCACCTGTTCCGGACCCAGGACGGCGCGGGGTTCGTGCCCCACGTCGACTACGAGGTCGCACCCGAGGTGCAGGCCGGGTTCTGGGGGCGGAGCGGGTCCTCGTCGATCACCCAACCGCCGCTGTACGGCCATGCCCTCGCCGAGCTCGCCCGTCGGGCCATCGAGGTGCCACCCGATCTCGTCGATGCCGCGGGAGCAGGACTCCGGTTCTTGCTCCGCGACCGGGCGCGCGACGAGCGGTCCGGGCTCATCACGATCGTCCACCCGTGGGAGTCGGGCGCCGACGACAGCCCGCGGTGGGACCACTGGTCGGGGGGTGGCTGGGAGCTGTCGCGGTGGTACGACCGCAAGGGGGAGCTGGTCGCATCGATCGACCGGTCGGCGGAGGGCTCGCCGACCGCCAACCGGGACTTCGGTGCGGCTCCCGTGGGGTTCAACGCGCTGGTCGCGTTCAACGCCCGCGAGCTGGCGACGGCCTTCGGCGGCGACGACCTGGTCCGCGGGGCCGAGGAGATCGAAGCCGCCCTCGACGAGCGGTGGGACGACCTCCTCGGCACCTGGGTCGACGCCGGCCCGTCCGCAGCGACATCGGGCCGGACGCGCACCCTCGAAGGGCTGCTCCCGCTCCTGGTGGCGACCGACGCCGCTCGGGTCGACCGGGTGCTCGGCGACCTTGTCGATCCCGACGCGCACGGTGCTCGGTTCGGTCCGCGCGGGGTGCACCGATCCGAGCCGGTCTACGGCGCGAACACCTACTGGCGAGGTCCTGCCTGGCCCCAGCTCACGTACCTCATGTGGATCGCGGCGCAGCGGCACCGGCGGGACGAGGCGAGCGGGCAGCTCGGTCGGGCGCTGGTGGACGGGGCTTGGTCCTCGGGCTTCGCCGAGTACTGGAACGCCGACACCGGCGAAGGGCTCGGGGCGCGTCCTCAGTCGTGGGCGACGCTCGCCGCCCTGGTCTCTCGCGGCGGACAGCCTGACCGATCTGGCCTGACCGATCTGGCCTGACCGATCTGGCCTGACCGATCTGGCCGTCAGCGCTCGGGGCGGTTCCTGGTCAGCAGAGCGGACACGGGCCAGATCAGGAGCCACGACCACGTCGCGACCTGGACCGACACGAAGTACGCGACCGGGATCGAGGACAGGAACACGAGGGGGGCACCGAGGCGGACCCGGATCATGTAGGAGACCATCGCCCCCGACGGCTCGTGCTCGATCAGTCGCCGCCGCCAGGCAACGAGGTAGCCCGCGATGTCGACGATGCCGAAGCACACGAACCACAGGGCGTAGAGCACCACGGCGCCCTCGTCGTCACCGTAGAAGCCCATCACGTCGGCGATGAGCGGCATGAACCCGATCAGCAGGAGGAAGGCGAAGTTCCAGACCATGATCGGCGTGTCGATGGCGACGAGCGCTGCGATGAACCGGTGGTGCTGCAACCAGTAGACCGCGATGATCGCGAAGCTCAGGAGGTAGGCGAAGATCTGCGGCCACAGATCGCCCAACATGGTGAGGATCGCCGGGTCGGGCGTCCCCGCCGTCGGCACGGGCACGTCGATGCCCAAGATGAGCAAGGTCAGCGCGATGGCGACGACCCCGTCGGTGAACGACAGGAACCGACCGAACTCCTCGGTGCCGCGGGGGTAGCGAAGCCGGCTGCCAGGAGCGCCGTCGTCGGTCGGATCGCTGGTCGGTGCAGTCACCCGACGGCCCTGCAGTGCGTCAGAACCGGTTCAGGCGAGGTTCGCCGGCGAAGAAGAGCTCGCTCGTGCGGATCAGGTCGTCCGATGCCGTGTCGACCTCGTCATCGTCGTCCCGGGCCCAGATGCGGAACCCCTCGTCGGGCTCGCCGCCAGGCGTGCTCTGGGCACGGGAGGGCTCGGGAGCGGAGGCGATCCGTTGCTTGGTGGGGCCATCGGCGTAGAGCGCGGCGACGGCCTCGCGGTCGGCGGTGGTCAGGTGGACCTCGCCGGACAGGTCGCGCGTGAGCGCGAGGTGGTTGCGAGGGTCGGGGGCAGCTTCGACGATGGACCACAATGCGGCGTCGGCGCCGGCGGGAAGCGCGTAGTCGGACGACTTGTGGTGCGTCGGCAGGTGCGGCAGGTGGGGCAGGTGGATCCCCCGGTGGCTCAGCGCGAGCGAGACCACCACGATGATGGACGCGGCGAGGACCACGAAGACGACGATGCCGGTCAAGAGGGGGCTCAGCTCTCCGAACACGGGGTGAACGCTAGGGGGATCGCACGGCCGGGTGGGGGATCCCCACGGTCTGCGTCGGCGGTGCCCGAACCGTTGCCGGGTGCTCGATGCCCGGCCCCCGATCGGTGGGAGATCGGCGGGCGTTAGGGTCTGCGACGTGACGAACGAAGCGGAGAAGACCCCCGGCGACGGATCGACGGATGCGGAGCTGATCGTCGAGCACGACGGCCCCGTGGCGACCATCACCCTCAACCGCCCGCAGCGGCGCAACGCGCTGTCGTGGGCGTTGGTCGGCGAGATCCGCGCGGCGTTGGCCGACCTCGGGGACGACGACGCGGTGCGGGTCGTGGTGCTCACCGGCTCGGGCACCAAGGCCTTCTGCGCCGGCGCCGACCTCGAGGGCATGGGCGGCGCGACGGCGAACGGTGCGGACCCCGACGTCGCTCGGCGAGAGGCCGACGAGCGACACGACAAGCGAGGGCAGCTGGCTCACCTCTTCGAGGACCTGTGGGCGCTGGGCAAGCCCACCGTCGCCAAGGTCCGGGGGTTCGCGCTCGCCGGAGGCATGGGACTCGCCCTCTCCTGCGACATCGTCGTCGCCTCCGACGACGCCGTGTTCGGCACCCCCGAGATCGACGTCGGCCTCTGGCCCTTCATGATCGGGGTTCCGCTCAACCGGTCGATGCCACCCAAGAAGGCGCTCGAGCTCATGATGACCGGTCGCAAGGTCGACGCCGCCGAAGCCGACCGGTTGGGCTTCGTGACCCGCGTGGTCGGTGCCGATCAGATCGACGCCGAGGTCGACGAGCTCGCCGCGACCCTCGCGGCCAAACCGCCGGGAGCCATGCGGGCGGGACGCGATGCGTTCTACGCCACGTGGGACCTCCCGGCCGGCGAGGCGCTGGCCCGCCTCCACCCCATGCTGTCGGCCACCGCCGAGGGCGCCGAGGCCGCCGAGGGCATCAGCGCCTTCCTCGACAAGCGCGCACCGGCGTGGACCAAGCCATGATCCACCTCGATGATCGAGGTCGCGTCGCGGTCGTGACGATCGACCGCCCCGAGCGGCGCAACGCCCTCGACCACGAGGCGCTCGCCGGTTTCGAGGCCGCCCTCGACGCGGTCGAGGCCGGGCGCGCCCGTGCGGTGGTGCTCACCGGTGCCGAGGGCAACTTCTGCAGCGGTGCCGACATCTCGGGGGTCGAGGACACCGACTTCGTATCCCGGCTCGGCGGGGTGCTGCGCCGCATCCGCGACCTGCCGATGCCCACCATCGCGTGGGTCGAGGGCTTCTGCCTTGGCGCGGGTGCCCAGCTCGCGGTGGCGTGCGATCTCCGCATGGCGACCGCGAGCAGCCGGTTCGGCGTGCCCGCCGGCAAGCTCGGGGTGCAGATCGACTGGTGGACGGTCGAGCGGGTCGCCTCCGCGATGGGCCAGGGTGCGGCGCGTGAGCTGCTCCTCACCACCGACCAGATCACCGGTGAGCGGGCGTTCGCCCTCGGCCTGGTGCAGCGCATCGGCGCGCTGAGCGATGCCGTCGAGTGGGCCGAGCGCGTCGCCACGCTGGCACCCATCACCATCGAGGGGCTCAAGGTGGGCTTGAACGCGGTCGAGGCCGTGGGCTCGGCGGTGCCCGAAGCCTACCGGGAGGCCTTCGACCGGGCGTGGGCCAGCGAGGACCTCCAAGAGGGGCTCGCCGCCTTCCACGAGCGACGCTCCCCGGAGTTCCGCGGCCGCTGAGCGCCACGGCGCGTTCGGGTCAGCGGGCGGAGCCGGCGAGCGTGCCGACGGTGAGACCGGCCTTCGGGTCGTAGAGCGTGCACGCGAAGGGTTGCGGGTCGCGGTCCCAGTCCTGAGATGAAGGTGCCCAGAAGCTGATCTCGATGGCGGAGAGCTCGTACCGCTGGCCGATGTAGCCGTCGAAGTTGGTCGTGCAGCGCTCGTTGGCGAACTGCTGGAGCGCCTGGTCGCCGGGGTAGATGCCGAAGGCGTTGTCGAAGGTGAGCACGTCGAACACCTCGAACCGGTGGGCCAGGTCGCAGTCGATCCTGAGGACGATGTCGCGCTTGGCGCGGGTGGCCTTGTCGTCGGGGTCGAGTTGGCGCCGGTCGAAGCAGTCGCCGACCTGTGGTTCGTACACGAAGATCTGCTCGGTTCCCTCGCCGTCGATCGCGACCTCGGTGGTGGTCGTCGTCTCGATCGCAACGGTCGAGGTGGTGGTGGCCGACGACGTGTCGTCGTCGCCGGAGCACCCGACCGCGCCGGCCACGAGCGCGAGCGCCGTCACGCCCATGAGCGCCGTGGCCATCGGTCGTCGTGACCCCGTCGAGCGCACCACCGCGCTAGTAGGCCCCGGGAAGCAGTTGGTTGATGAAGTCGAAGGCGAAGAACAGGCTCACGGCGAAGAACGGGAAGGCGATGGCGTAGGCTGGCCACCGCCAGGTCTTGTACCGGTGGCCCACGAACCACGCCCCGAACCACAGGGCGACGGCGAGCATGCTGAACACCGCCGCCCACAGCCGCGCCGAGTCGTTGCCGCCGACCAGGTCCCCCGGGAGCGTGGCGGTCGCGGTGACGTCGGGCCTCGGCGTCGGAGGTGCCGGCGGCGTGATGAGCTCGGCCTCGACGATGATGCGCTGCGCTGCGCTGTACTTCGGGTGGCACGCCATGAGCGTCAGGCGGTTGTCGCCCTTGTCGTCGAGGATCTCGACGGCACCGGGGCCGACGATGTAGTGCCCGACCGGGGGTTCGCCGTCGGCGACCGGTTGGGGGAGGACCTCGTAGGTGAACTCGCCCTGCAGCGTGGTGACGGTGATGTGCGCGCCGGGCTGGAGCTCGTCGACGCGGTTGAACGGTGCCTTGTAGGTGGTGCGGTGCCCGGCGATGGCCGAGTTGCCGGGCTGACCGGGCAGCGGGGTGCCCTCGAAGTGGCCCGGGCCCTCCTCGAGCCACCGCAGCGCGGTGCCCTCGACGATGTAGAACTCCGAGCCGATGTCGGGGATGGAGATGAACCCGACCGGGTCACCCTCGGCGGGCACCGGTATGTCGGTGCTGGCGGTCTGCGGTGCCGTCGTGGATGTCGACTGGTCTGCCTGGCCGGGAGGGAGGGTGACGTCGGTCGTCGCGGAGTCGCCCGGCAGCGATGCCGACCCGATCGCCTCCTGCTGGATCTTGAACTCGTTCTCGAGCGACGACTGGGCCCGATCGGTGTGCAGCCCGGTGCCCCACAGCTGGTAGGCCACGAACAGGAGCAGCAGCACGCCGGCGCGGATCATCATCCGGCCGATGGCTCCGACTGCGGCGAGGACCTGCACGGGCGGGAACACTACAAGTCCGGTCGCTCCGAACCCGGTCGCCGCGACGATCAGCGACGACCAGCGGGCGGGGGGTCGCCGCCGGGCAGGCTTGGTCGGCGAACAGGGCCACCGGTAGCGTGGAGCGCTAGCCCATGGAGCCTGTCGTCCACCTCCGTGCCGCGGTCGCGCTCCTTGGCCGCTTCCCCGCGCTGGCGGGCGTGGACCTCACCGTCGACCACGGGGAGATCGTCCTGCTCCAGGGCTCGAACGGCGCGGGGAAGACCTCGCTGCTGCGCCTCTGCGCCGGTCTGCTGCCGCTGGCCGAGGGGACGGGCGTGGTCCTCGGCCACGACCTCGGCGAGGACCGGGTCGCGGTGCGGCGCCGCGTGGGGTACCTCGCCCATGCCACGGGCCTGTACGACGAGCTCACCGTCGTCGACAACGTGCGCTTCTGGACTCGCGCCGCGGGTGCCGACCTCGCCGACGCCGACGTCGCCATGGAGCGCCTGGGACTCGTCGGTCGGCTGCGCGACGCTCCGGTGTCGAAGCTCTCGATGGGCCAGCGCCGACGGACCTCGCTGGCGTCGATGCTCGCCCGCCGCCCCGAGCTGTGGCTGCTCGACGAACCTCACGCCGGCCTTGATGCCGACGCCCGGGACCTGGTCGACAGCCTCGTCCGCGCCGCCGCCGCGTCGGGCGCCACCGTGCTCGTGGCATCCCACGAACACGAGCGGGCGCTCGCCCTGGCCGAGCGCATCGTCACCATCGGCGGCGGCGTCGTCACCGCCGACACCGGCGGCGCGACAGCCGCCCCTTCTGGCGTAGATCCTCACCGGTTTCCGAACAAGATCGACGCAATTTCGCCGAACGAGGCGACCGAGCGAGCGCCGAGCAGCGAGGACGACTCCGATGTGGCGTGACGCCGTGCTGGTCGCGGGCAAGGACCTCCGCATCGAGGGCCGGTCGCGCGTCGCGATCAACCAGATCGCCCCGTTCGCCATCCTCATGCTGGTCCTCTTCGCCTTCGCGCTCGATCCCGATCGGGGCGTGCTCCTGGCCGCGACGCCAGGGCTGTACTGGATCGCTGTCCTGTTCTGCGCCCTGCTCGCGGTTCAGCGCACGTTCGCCATCGAGGCCACCGACGGCACCCGCGACGCGCTGCGCATGTCCGGGCTCGATCCCGGGGGGATCTTCCTCGGCAAGACCGCAGCCGTGATGGTGCAGCTGCTCGCCCTCGAGGTGCTCCTGCTGGTCGGGGTGTGGATCCTCTACGACGCCGATCTCGGTGGACTGGGCCTGCTGGCGGCCACCTCGTTGGCCGCGACCGCGGGAATCGCATCCGCCGGTACCCTCTACGGCGTCCTCGCCGCAGGTGTGCGGGTGCGGGAGACCCTCCTCCCGCTCCTGCTCCTCCCGGTGCTGGCGCCCGTGCTCATCGCGTCCACCCGTGCCTTCGAGGCCGCCATGGACGCGACGCCGGGCGAGGGCTGGCCTTGGGCCGGATTACTCGCCGGGTTCGCACTTCTCTACCTTGGAGCCGGGATCTTCGGCTTCGGGCCCCTCCTGGAGGAATCGTGACCGCTCCGACATCGCAACCAGAACGGGAGTCGTCGCCCGCTGGCTCGGCGACCTCGGTCGGGGACCGGACCGGTTCGCCCGGCTCGCCGCGCACCGATCCGGGTGGCTCGGTCGCCCCCGGACCGCGGGGCACCGGTTCGACCGGCACGCTGATCTTCGGGGCGGCCATCCTCGCCGGACTCGCTCTGCTCCTGTTCCTGGCCTTCGTCGGCACCAAGCCCGACACGTCGCTGGGCGAGACGATGCGCCTCATGTACGCCCACGTACCGGTGGTCATCGCCGCCTACCTGGGCATCATGGCCACGACCTTCGGCAGCGTGATGTTCCTGTGGAAGCGGTCGCAGTGGTGGGACCTGGTCGCCGCGTCGGCCGCCGAGGTGAGCGCCCTGTTCATCGCGCTCACCCTCTTCCTGGGGGCCGTGTGGGGCAAGCCCACGTGGGGCGTGTGGTGGGTGTGGGACGCCCGGCTCACGTCGACGGCGATGCTCTTGCTCCTCCTGCTCGGCTACCTCGCGGTGCGCCGCACCAGCGATGACCCCCAGGTCCGGGGCAAGCGCTCGGCCATCGTCGGCCTGCTGTTGCTGCCCAACGTCATCATCGTGAACCGGTCGGTCGAGTGGTGGCGCTCGCTGCACCAGGACCCGACGCTGTTCCGCGTCGACCCCACCATCTCCGACATGCAGATGTTCACCCTGGTCTTCGGCATCGCGGTGGCGTGCGCGCTGTTCCTCTGGCTGCTGATCCACCGGTTCCGCCTGGCGTGGCTGCAGGACCGCGTCGAGGCCGAGGGGCTCGACGACGCCCTCGTCGAGCGCCGCGCCGAGGGGAGGCCCTGATGGTCGTCGCTGTCTCGTACGTCCTCGGCGTGCTCGCCCAGGGCGTCGACCGCATCCCGTCGGGCGATCCGTCCGGCACCCAGTGGGCCTACGTGTGGCTCGGATGGGGCGTCGCTGCGGTCGTCATCGTCGCCTACATCGCCGTCATCGTCCTGCGGGGTCGAGCCCTCAGCAAGAAGGTCCCCCCCGAGGAGCGACGATGGATGTGAACCGCTTCGGCGACGACGAGGAGAGCGCGGACGCCACCACCGGCGATGCAGGGTCCCGCGAGTCGATCGGTGCCGGCCGGGCGGCGAGCGCGAGCACCACCGCCGTGACGACCGCGCCCGGCCGCGACGGTCTCGACCTCACGCCGCGTCAGGCGGCGCCGCCCAAGAAGCGCCAGTGGTGGGCGTTCGCGCTGCTCGCCGTCATCATCGCCGCGGTCGGCTTCGTCGCCGTGAAGGCGCTCAGCGACGCCACGCTGTTCTTCTACAACGCCGACGAGGCGGTCGCCATGCGCGATCAGCTCGGCACCGACCGGTTCCGCCTCCAGGGCACCGTCGAATCGGGCACCATCGTCGAGACCGCCGACACGGTCGACTTCGACGTGCAGTTCAACGGGGTCGAGGTCTCGGTCTCCCACCGGGGCGACCCGCCGGAGCTGTTCGAGGCCGGTACACCAGTGGTCCTCGAAGGGCACTGGAACGAGGCCGGTGAGGTCTTCCTCAGCGATCGCATGCTCGTGAAGCACGACGAGAGCTACGAGGAGGACAACGGCGAGCGGATCAAGGAGGCGGAGGAGGGTGGCCGGGTCCCCGTCGATCCGTCCGACCCCGACGTCGCGCCATGAACCAGGTCCCATGAACCAGATCCCATGAACCAGACACTTGGCGTCGCCGGGGTCATGTTGGGGCTGTCGGCCTCGATCCTCGGGGTCGCCACCCTCGCCTACGCGCTGCTCAAGAAGCGCACCGACCTCCAGTGGCTGGCACTTCCGTACACGGTGCTCGTCATGGCCGGCGCGCTCGCCGCGTTCGTCGCCATGGAGCGTGGCCTCATCACCCGCGACTTCACGTTGAAGTTCGTCGCCGAGAACGGCTCGTCGAAGACCCCCGGCCTGTACAACGTCTCGACGCTGTGGTCGGCTCTCGAGGGTTCGATCATCCTGTGGGCGTTCATCCTCGCCGGCTACACGACCCTCGTCGTCGTCAAGTTCCGAACGCGCTTGAGCGACCCGCTCGTCGGGTGGGCGATGCTGACGATGCTCGCGGTCTGCATCTTCTTCTTCTTCCTCATGGCGGGGCCGGCCAACCCGTTCCACGGCTTCTCGCCGCCACCGGGCTACGACGGTCCGGGACCCAACCCGCTGCTGCAGAACCATCCGTTGATGGCCTTCCACCCGCCCATGCTCTACCTGGGCTACGTCGGCTTCACCGTGCCCTTCGCGTTCGCCGTGGCCGCGCTGGCCACCGGCCGGCTGGGCGAGGGCTGGCTCGTCGCCACCCGGCGGTGGACGCTGTTCGCCTGGGGGTTCCTCACCGTCGGCATCATCCTCGGGTCGTGGTGGTCCTACGAGGTGCTCGGCTGGGGTGGCTACTGGGCGTGGGACCCCGTCGAGAACGCGTCGTTCCTCCCGTGGCTCACCGGCACGGCCTACATCCACTCGGTGATGGTCCAGGAGCGGCGCGGCATGCTGCGCGTGTGGAACCTCTCGCTGTTGTGCGCCACGTTCGCCCTCACCATCCTCGGCACGTTCATCACCCGGTCCGGCGTGCTGGACTCGGTGCACGCGTTCACCGAGAGCGCCATCGGGCCGTCGATCCTGACCTTCTTCGCGCTCATCGTCGTCGCCTCCGTGGGGCTCATCGCGTGGCGGGGCGATCGGCTCCGGTCTCCGGGTCGCATCGACTCCCCGTTGTCACGGGAGGCCGCCTTCCTGGCCAACAACGTCCTGTTCGGCGCGTTCGCGTTCGTGGTGCTGCTCGGCACGGTCTTCCCGCTGCTGATCGAGGCGCTCAACGACAGCCGCACCACCGTCGGCACCCCGTACTTCAACCGCATGACGATGCCCATCGGGCTCACCCTGCTGTTCCTCATGGGTGTCGCCCCGGTGCTGCCGTGGCGCAAGGCGTCGGGGGAGCTGCTCCGCCATCGCCTCCTGTGGCCGGCGTGGGCGGGAGTGGGCGCGGTCGTGCTGTCGGTGCTGCTCGGTGCCTCGGGCTTCGCTCCCATCATCGCCTTCGGGCTCGCCGGCTTCGCGGCCGGCTCGGCGGTCCGCCAGATCGCGCTCGCCACCCGTCGCCAAGGGTGGCGGGGGTTCGTGGGGCGGGCCAACGGGGGGATGATCGTGCACCTCGGCGTCATCATGATCGCCGTGGCCTTCGCCGCGAGCTCGTCGTACGTGCGCCAGGCCGAGTTCACCCTCGAACCGGGCCAGACCGCGACCTTCGCCGGCCACGAGCTCACCTTCGTCAAGACGGCCACCAAGGTCGACGGCGCCAAGACGGTCACCCAGGCGCTCGTCGAGATCGACGGCACGGGTCCCTGGGCACCCGGTCTCCAGCAGTTCTCGTTCGGTAGCCAGATCATCGGCGTGCCGTCGGTGAGGTCCACGCCCACCAACGACGTGGCGCTCACGCTCCTCGCCCTGCCGTCGGAGGGCTCCGACGCCGTCACCATCCGCGTCACCGTCCAGCCGCTCATCGTGTGGCTGTGGATCGGAGGCGGGGTCATGGCGTTCGGGACGGTCCTCGCCGCGTTCCCCGGCCGTCGTCGACGCCCGACCGACCCGGTGTCGGCGCCCTTGGCCGGTGCCGCACCCCGCCGTGCGCCATCCGAAGGTGACGGCATCGGTGTCGAATCCGCCGACACCGACCTCGTGGTCGCCGGGCCGGGACCGGCGGACTCGACGGATCCTGTAGGAGCGTCGTCATGAGCGAACCGACTGGCGACGGCGTCGAGGTCGCCTCCACCCGGGTGACGTCGCACACCGCCCGCTGGGCCGCCATCGGGGTGGGCATCGTGCTCATCGTGTTCATCGCCGTGCTCGCCACCCGCAAGACCGTCGACGAGAAGGGCGCATCGGCCCGGCTCATCGGGCAACCCGTCCCTGCCGTCCAGGGCGAGACGCTCGACGGCCAGACCTACGACATCGACGGGCAGCGCGGTCGCTGGGTCGTGGTCAACTTCTTCGCCACGTGGTGCACCCCGTGCGTGAGGGAGCACCCCGAGCTCGTGCGCTTCACCGAGGACCACGCCGGCGACGCCGACGTCTCGGTGGTCAGCGTGTCCTACGGCCAGGATGCGAGGATCGTCCAGCGCTTCTTCGACGACCACGGCGGCGACTGGCCGGTCATCACCGATGAGAACGCCCAGATCTCGCTGGCGTTCGGCGTCACGGGTGTGCCCGAGAGCTACGTCATCAGCCCGTCGGGCATGGTGGTGGCCAAGTTCGAGGGCGTCACGGCCGAAGGGCTCGAGGAGGTCATCGCCCGGTACACCGGCGGATCGGACCCGTCAGGCGGGTCGGACCCGTCCGATGGATCGAGCCCCACGAGCACCGCCGCAGCAGGAAGCGGCGCGCCGTCGGGGGCGGGGACATGAGCGACACCTCCTCTCGCCGGCCTCTGCCCTGGTGGCTGCCGTGGACGGCGATGGCCGTCGTCGTCGCTGCCGCGCTGCTCGTCGGGGTGTCGCGCGACGACGGTCCCCAGACGGCACAGGACCGCGTGACCGCGTTGGCCCGGCAGGTCAAGTGCCCGACGTGCAGCGGCGAATCGGCGGCGGACTCGAACTCGACCACGGCCAAGGCCATCCGGGTCGAGATGGCCGACGCCATCGCGGCGGGTCGCACCGATCGGCAGATCCTCGACTCCTACCTCGAGCGGTTCGGCGACGACGCCCTGCTCATCCCGACCTCGTCGGGTCTCGTCGGGCTGGTGTGGATCCTGCCGGTCGTGTTCCTCGCTCTCGCCGGCGCCGGGCTGGTGCTCGCCTTCGTGCGCTGGCGACGCCAGCCCACCATGCACGCCACCGACGCCGACCGCGACCTGGTGGCGGCCGCCAGGGTCGGGGAAGCAGACGGCGAGGCATCGGGCTCCGGCGGCGCTCGTCCCGGCGGCACAGCGCCGGGCGATGCCGGGGCGCAGTCGTGAGCCCCACGGCGAGCGGACCGACCGGTGGCGGGACGCGGGCCCGCCAGGCCGCGAAGGAGTCGGACGGCAGGAACGAGGCCAAGGGGGAGGCGCCGGCATCGCCCGGCACGCCCCCGCCCGGGCCCGGTCCCGCGACCAGGTCCTCGGCAGCACCGACGAAGGGTGCGACGTCGCCCCGGCGGTCCGGTGCGCTCGACCCTGACGCGCTCGTCGCCCTCGAGGAAGAGCGCGACTTCTTGCTGACGTCGCTCGACGACCTCGAGCGCGAGCACGACGTGGGCGACGTCGACGACGTGGACTACGCCGAGCTGCGCGACGACTACACGGCGCGAGCCGCGGCGGCCATCCGGGCGCTCGACCAGCACGCGGCGGTCATGTCCTCGTCGCGCCGCGAGCGGTCGTGGCCGAAGATCGCGGCGGTCCTCGCCGTCGTCGCCGTGTTCGCCGGGGTGGTCGGCTGGCTCGTGGCCGACTCGTCGGGCCGACGCGACCCGGGCGGTTCGGCCTCGGGCGACATCCGCTCCAGCTCGCTCGGCGAGATCCAGAAGGCGAAGGCCTTCACCGGCCAAGCCCAGCAGGCGCTGAGCGAGGGCGACTCGCAGCAGGCCGTCGAGCTGTTCCAGCAGGCGATCGCCGCCTACCGGGCCGCGCTCGACATCGATCCCAACAACGCGGAGGCGCTCACCTATCGCGGGTGGTTGCTGCACAACCTCTACCTGGTCGCCGGTGGGAGCGAGGGCGGTGCCCAGGCCGAGCAGTTCGAACAGGGTGCGCTCGCGTCGATCGACGACGCGTTGGCGATCGACCCCGCCTACGCCGACGCTCTGGTGTTCCGGGCGATCATCGCCGAGGGCCAGGGCCGTCCCGCCGACGCGCTGACCGACCTGGACGCCCTGCCCGAGGGGAGCCTCCCGAGCGAGATGCAGGGCATGGTCGACGGCCTCCGGGCGCGGGTCCAGGCCGCGGTCGACGGTGCCACCACGACCAGCGTGGGCTGACGTCGCACCTCGGGGCCGACGTGCCTGCTTGACCGCCCGGTCGAGCTCCGAAAGGATCGGCCGATGCCGCGCGTCGCAACCAACGGGATCGAGATCGAGTACGAGACGTCGGGCGACCGGGATGACCCCGCCCTGGTCCTCGTGGGCGGGCTCGGCTCCCAGCTCATCAGCTGGGACGACGAGTTCTGCCAGGGCTTCGTCGACCGGGGCTTCTTCGTGGTCCGGTTCGACAACCGCGACGTCGGGCTGTCCAGCACCGTGGACGCGTCGGACCTCGACCTGGTCCAGGCGGTCACCACCGTGCTCGGGGGCGGCGAGGTCCGTGCCCCGTACCTCCTCGAGGACATGGCCCGCGATGCCTGGGGCCTCGTCGACCACCTCGGCCTGGATCGGGTGCACCTCCTCGGACCGTCGATGGGTGGCATGATCGTCCAGACGATGGCCATCCAGCAGCCGGCGCGCGTCGTCTCCCTCACGTCGATCATGTCGACCACGGGGGACCCCGACGTCGGCTACCCGCACCCGGAGGTCCTCCCGGTGCTGCTCGAAGCGACTCCGGCCGAGCGCGAGGCAGCCATCGAGCACGGCGTCGCCGGCGACCGGGCGGTCGGGAGCCCCGACTTCTTCGACGAGGACTACGCCCGGGCCCGGTGCGCCGCGACCTACGACCGCGCCTTCCGCCCTGAGGGCGTGGCGCACCAGCTGCTCGCCATCTTGAGCTCACCGCCTCGGTCCGAGCAGCTGCGAGCCCTCGACATCGAGTCGCTGGTCATCCACGGCACCATCGATCCGCTGATCGACGTGTCGGGTGGCGAACGCACGGCCGAGTGCCTGCGGGGCTCCGAGCTGCTCCTCATCGAGCGCATGGGCCACGACATCCCCCACGAGTTCTGGGCCGGTGTCATCAGCGCCGTCGTCGCGGTCGCCGCCCGTGGCGAGGCTCGGACCGCGGACCTCGCCGAAACCCCTGCCCAGGCGGCCATCGACCAACAGGCCTGACGCCGGCGACCACGTCGTCGCCGGCGAGCACGCCGACGCGGCCCGACGGCACGTCGGTGACGGCGGCAACCGCGTCGCGATCGTTCGTCCTCTCCCAGCACAGGAGCTCCTCCCATGACTGATCCCGCCACGACGACCTCGCCCGTCGGCACCCCCACCGGACCCCTCGTCGGCGTCAAGGTGGTCGAGCTCGCGGGCATCGGTCCGGGACCGTTCTGCGCCATGGTCCTCTCCGACATGGGCGCCGACGTCATCCGCGTCGACCGCACCAGCGCCGTGTACGGCACGCCCGACGTCCCCCCTGCCGACACGCTCAACCGAGGTCGACGGTCGGTCGCCCTCGACCTCAAGACGCCGGAGGGCCTCGAGGCGCTGCTCGACCTGGTGGGCGAGGCCGACGCGCTGCTCGAGGGCTACCGGCCCGGCGTGTGCGAGCGGATCGGCATCGGCCCCGACGTGTGCCTCGAGCGCAACCCCCGCCTGGTGTTCGCCCGCATGACCGGTTGGGGCCAGGACGGTCCCTATGCCGATCGGGCCGGCCACGACATCAACTACATCGCCCTGGCCGGCGCCCTCGACCCGATCGGCCGGGCGGGTGACAAGCCGCTGCCCCCGCTGAACCTGGTCGGCGACTTCGGCGGCGGGGGCCTGCTCGCCGCGTTCGGCATCGTGT
>CAZGEF010000037.1:0-25483 GCA_964525005.1 uncultured Rhabdothermincola sp. | reverse complement strand
CCATCCAGCAGGGCGACGTGGGCGCCCACGTGCTCATCGGCGACGAGGACCAGCTGGGTCGCATCAGCATCGCCATGGGCATGGCCTGCACCCGGTTCTTGTTCCGGCGTCCCGAGAACCTGCGCATCGTGGGCGAACCCGACGTGCGCAACCACAACTTCCTCTCGCTGCTCGCGTTCCTCGGCTACCGCAAGGAGGGCGAGGTCGACCTCCCCGACAAGCGAGCGGCCTTCATGGTGTGCAAGCGGGCCGACTTCGAACGCCTCACAGCACGCCGCCGGGTCACCACCATCCGCTGAGCCGGACAGCCGTCATGCTCCGCTGACCAGACGCTGCCGACCAGACGACCAGCGGGACAATCACGGACTTCGCCGAACGACTCGCCAACGCACGCCACGAGCGTGGACTCACCCAACAAGCACTCGCGGACCGAGTCGGCGTCAACGTCTCCCAGATCCGACGCTACGAAGCGAGCAGCTCCACACCCACCCTCGACGTGCTCCGCAACCTCGCCCTCGCCCTCGCGGTGACCACCGACTCGCTCGTCTTCGACAACCACGAACGCCAACCCGATGACGAGCTCCGCCTCCATTTCGAAGCCACCACCCACCTCGACACCGAAGGCAAAGCCCTCGTCAAAGCACCCCTCGAAGCCGTCATCCTCCGCCAAGAATCACGGCGCTGGGCCAACGCCAGCTAACTAGCCGGCTATCTGGACACGTCCGGAAGAGCCATCACGGCTGAGCGAAGACCCCGATCCAGCAAGTCGTCGGTAGCCGACGGGTGCCCGAGCACAGGCCAACGCTGCCCCACAGCACCGAAGGCAACCACCTCGACCCCGACGAACAAGCCACCGTCAAAGACGTCATCGAAGCACGCCGCTGGACCAACGCCAGCTGAGCTACCGCCTCAGCAGAGGTCGACCTCGGGCCACCCCGAGATCACGAGGCACTCGGCCAGGATGGCTTCTATAGCCCGCTTGGCATCACTCGAATCGGTCGAGCAGGACGCGGCGAGGGCAACGACCAGCAGCAGACCCGCAACCGCTAGGTGTAGAGCACGGGACCACCGGGTATGACCGGATCGCTCCCCTATCCGGCTCGGCGACGACCGGCGGGCCCACGGAGGACGAACCTGGAGGTCGACGCGAGCAGTGCTCCTCCGGCGATGAGCGCGAGGGCGACCGTGGCGGCCATGCGCGAGGCGCGGCCCGTCTTCGGGAGGATCCCGGTACGGCCGACGGTGCTGTTGTCGCCCGGGTCCTGGGCGGCCACGAGCTCGGACACGCCGACCACGTCTGCGGTGACGATGGCGGTGCCTGCCGGTGCCGTGGCGAGGCAGTCGAACGACACGAGCACGCGACCCCACTGCGCGGCGTCGATGGTGACGTCGAAGGTGACGGCGCGCACCTCGAAGCCGACCGGACCGCCGCCCACCGCGGTGACGGTCTGGTCGGGGGGTGCGAACCGCAGCGTCGTCGGCTGCCCCTTGACCACCGGACCGAGGCGAGCCGGGATGTTCGACGACACGACCGTGCCCTCCACCGTGTTCGAGGCGAACAGCGTCGTGCTCACCTGACCCGCGAGGATGTCGCCGTCGTCGATCGCGCCGACGTTGAAGCCGGTCTGGAGCGGCCCGCGCAGCTCCCAGGGGATGTCGATCGTCCACGACTGACCGCCGAGCGTGACGGCATCGCCGGCCGCGACCCGCGTCGGCACCGTGCCCGTGGCGGTCAGGGTGTAGTTCACCGTTGCCGGCCCGCTCCCCGGCAGGTCGTAGACGTAGGAGCACGCCAGCGGGTAGCGGGTGCTGCCGGTCTTCGGGGTCGGGTCCGGCTCGCCTCCGGAGAGGGGCGCGGCCGTCGCCGGGGGTGTGGTGCTCGCTGGCGGCGGGGTCGTCGTCGTGGTCGGGGCGACGACGTCGACCCGTTCGAAGATGGCGGGCGACACGGTGCAGGTGAGATCGAGCCATCCGGCCTCGCGGGTCCGGAGTGCGAGCCGCGTGCCCGGCGAGAACGTGACCGCGCCGATCCGGTCGGGTGTGAAGCTCGTACCCGGGAGGTCGGCGGTGACGACGCCGCCCTCCGCGGTCGTGTCGGCGGTTCCCTCCTCGGGCCCGTCCACGATCGTCCCCGTGAGCGTTCCTGTCACCGTGAACGCCCGCTCGGCTCCTGCAGGTCGCGAGGCGGTGATCGACCCCGAGACCTCGACCGGCACCGACACGTCGCCCGCACCGAGGTGACCGGCCCGATAGGCGTCGACGAGCACGGCGTCGACCAGGTCGACCGATACCGCCCCGTTCGCCACCTCGACATCACGGCCGAGCACCGCCGGCGACGGTCGGGCCGACCCGAACCACGACGACGACGACGTCGCCGCTCCCCCGCACGTCGTGGACATCGGGACGGGACCGGCCACGGTGTCGAACGGCGCCCAGCTCGAGGCCGGGGTGAACGGGTACGGCGGGTTGACGATGTCGACCGTGCCCGGGCGGCAGTCGAAGGTGATGTCGAAGCTGCCGAACTCGGCCTCGATGAGGACGCTGCCCGCGGCGGCGCCCGCGCCGCTACCGACCAACGAACCAGGCCGACCCTGGCGGAGCTCGATCGAGCCCCCGGTGGCCTTCCACGTGGTCTCGGGGAGCGCGAGGTTCGTGACCGATATCGGCGTGGCCGTCGTCTCGCTGCCCGCCACGTCGGGGTTGCGGGGCGTCACCACGGTCGTCGCGATCACCTCGGCCTTGACGACCTGCGTGCGCTCCACCGTGTTGGAGGCCTCGATCGCCACCCAGATCGTCGCCGGGATCTCGTTGCGCCCCGCCCGGAGGATGTGGAAGTTGTAGCCGTACGCGCCCAACCAGGCCTGCAACGACGCGCTGATGGTCGCGTTCGACAGGGTCACGGTCTCACCCGGAGCCGCTTTGCGCGGTGAGGCCTGGCCGGCGAGGGTGACCGCCAGGTTGCGATCGGTGCTGTCGAAGCTCCAGAAGCATCCGTTTTCGGTGGACGTGCGCGCTGCGCCCGCGATGTCCGGCGAGATGGCGTTGGGCACCAGCACCATCGGCAGTGCCAGGGCGACGGCGAGCAGGGTGGCGAGGCGACGGCGGTGCGGCAAGGTTCTCGGGCTCCAGAGAGGTGGGTGGGGGTGAGCGACGAGCGACGGCCCGTGTCCGGGACGAGACCGGATCGACTCCGATGGGGTCGGGCGGGAGATCCCGCCCGGCCCCATCGGGCATCCACTGATCGAGGTCGCCGGGTCACCCCGGCGACCTCGGAGGGTCAGGGCAGCTGCAGGTAGGCGTAGATGAACGCCGCGGCGGCCTGACGGGTGACGGTGCGGGACGGGCCGAAGGTTCCGTCCTCGTAGCCGCGGACCACATCGTTCGCCCTGGCCCACTCGACCTCCGTGAAGAAGGTGTGCCCGGTGGGCACGTCGGCGAACGACGCCGCTGCCGGATCGGCGAAGGTGGGCTCACCGGCGAAGCGGTAGAGGAACGCGGCGGCAGCCTGACGGCTCACCGTGGCGCTCGGCTGGAAGGTGCCGTCGCCGTAGCCGCCGACGATCCCCTCGGCCTTGGCCCACTCGATCGCCTTGGCGAAGGTGTGGCCCGCAGGGACGTCCGAGAACGACGGGGTCGACGGCAACGTCACCGCGGGCGAGCCCGCTGCCTTGTACAGGAACGAGGCGTAGGCCTGACGGCTGACGATGCCCGCGGGGCGGAACGTGCCGTCCTCGTAGCCCGACACGATGCCGTCCGCCGCCAGCGCGTCGATCTGCGTGGCGAAGGTGTGACCGGACGGCACGTCGGAGAAGGTGACCGGCACCTGGAGCTCAGCGAACGTGGGGGCGGTGGCAGGGGTGATGTCGTAGCGGCCGTCGGCACCGCCGTTGACCATCAGGTCCCAGCCCGTCGACGGCACGCCCGCGGTCGACTTGGTGACCCAGCCGTACAGGTCGGCGACGTCAGGGGCGAACGCGCCGTGCGCGTTGCGACCCGGCACCGTCAGCGGACCCGCGCCATCAGGATCGGCTTTGACCTCGAGGTCGCCCAGGACGCAGTCGAGGTTGACGCCGTAGCCGTTCACGTTGACCCCGGTCTCGGCCCGCTCCGGGTTGCTCTTGGTGTCGACGCGCACGAACACCGAACCGAACGGCTTCACCCAGTACGGGTTGATGCTCATGTTGTGCGTCGAGGTGCCGTCGACGCGCACGGTGCCCTCGGGCTGCGAGATGTACTGCGCATCAGGATCGAACGGATCGGGTAGGGCCGGGGTCGGCGTGGGGAGCACGTCGTCCACGTACGAGATCGAACCCGGGGCACCGCCGTTGAAGGTGACCGGGCCGTTGCCGTTCGGCGTCCACGTCGTGGCCGGGAGCGACACCGTTGCGGTGAAGTCCGTCGCCGCCTCGTCGAGCGAGTTGCGTCCGGCGAAGTTCGTGACGTCCGTGATCGTCGGATCGCTGTTCGGCGTCGGGTCGGTGATCGTCGGCGTGTAGGTCACGGGGACCTTGACCGTCTGCGTGCCCTCCACCGTGTTCGTGCCCTCGATGGCCACCCAGAAGGTGGTGGACACCGAGTTCTCACCGCGGTTCAGGAGGCTGTAGTTGCCCTGGGCACGACCGCGATACAGCTGCAGCGCCCACTCGGCGGGGATGTTGACCTCGAGCTCGGCGGTGTCGAGGTCGAACGCCGCACCCGCCGGTGCCGACGGGTTGCCGCTCGCGGTCAGGTCGAACGTGAACGGGGAGAGCTCCTGGCCGGCGTAGGCGCCGAGCGAGTTGATGCAGTCGTAGTTGCCCTGCGGCGTGAGGAGCGCCTCCGCGAACGGGATGTTGACCGCCGGATCCGCGGTGATCGCATAGCGACCCGCGGCACCGCCGTTGACCATCAGGTCCCAGCCGGTGGACGGGACGCCTGCGGTCGACTTGGTGACCCAGCCGTACAGGTCGTCGACGTCAGGATCGAAGGCGCCGTGCGCGTTGCGACCCGGCACCGTCAGCGGACCCGCACCATCGGGGTCCGCGTTGACGGCGATGTCGCCCGCGACGCAGTCGAGGCTGAGGCCGTAGCCGTTCGTGTTCGAACCGGTCTGGGGACGCTCGAGGTTGCTCGTCATGCCGACGCGCACGAACACGGACCCGAACGGCTTCACCCAGTACGGGTTGATGCTCATGTTGTGCGTCGAGGTGCCGTCGATGCGGATCGTGCCGTCGGGCTGCGAGATGTACTGCGCATCAGGATCGAACGGGTCCGGCAGGGCGGGGGCAGGTACGGGGAGAGCATCGACCGGCTGGGAGATGGTGCCTGGGTCGCCCTGGCTGAACGAGACGGGACCGTCGCCCGTGGGCGTCCAGGTGGTGGCGGGCAGGGTCACCGTCGCGGTGAAGTCCGTGGCGGACTCGTCGCCGCTGGTGCGGCCCGCGTAGTCGGTCACGTCGGTGATCGTCGGATCGCTGTTGGGCGTCGGATCGGTGACCGTCGTGGTGTAGGTGGTCTTCACGTAGACCGTCTGCGTGCCCTCGACCGTGTTCGAGGCCTTGATCGACACCCAGTACTCGACCGGCAGGGTGTTGGCCCCGCGGTTCAGCAGGCTGTAGTTGCCCGACGAACGACCCTGGTAGAGCTTCACGAGCTCCGAGCCGGGGATGTTCACGTTGAGGCGTGCCTGGGAGAGCGCGACGGGCACGCCCTCGATCCCGGTCGGCTGCCCGGTGGCGGACAGGCCGAACGAATTCGTCGTGATCTCCTGGCTGACGAATCCGCCGAGGTTGTTGATGCAGTCGTTGGGCGTCGTGGCCGGGGGTACCCCAGCACCGGCAGGGGCGGCACCGGTCAGCGCCACCACCCCGGTGGACACGACCGTGCCCATGATCGCGAACGCCGTCAGTGCGGCCGTCCTTCGTCTCGTCCGTGCTTGCAAGTGGCTCTCCTTCTGCAGGGGGATGCCCAGGCGCGACCGGCCGGGGACCGCAGCAGGATGGACGCATACCGGCGTTGTGTCAAGCAAGCCTTACAATTTATGCCGCATTATCTGATCGTCTGATGGATGCGAGCGCGACATCAGTTGACAGGGTGTCCGAACCCGCTGACAGGTCGTCGGGAAACCTGTCCGGGCGGCACGCCCGAACCCCCCCGCCCGGCGCAGCGAGAGGCACCGACCGCGCGGGTCGGCGCCTCTCGACAGACCGTGCTGGAGCGACGAGACCGCGCCGGGCGAGCCCGGCCGCGCCGCGGGTTCGGTCCCCGGCGATCAGGCGCCGGCGTGGCCCGAGTCCGCCTTGTGAAACCACGCGGCGACGGCCTGGCGCGTCGTGGTCCGGGTCGGGCCGAAGATCCCGCCTCCGTAACCGGTGGAGATCCCCTCCGCTGCCATCCACTCGACGGCGACGAAGAAGGGGTGCGACGTCGGCACGTCGCCGAAGCTGGCGACAGCGGGCGCCGGAGCATCCTCGCCGAAGAGCTTGTACAGCCACTGCGCCGCCGCCTGGCGCGAGACCTCGACGGTCGGCCCGAAGGTGCCGTCGGCGTAGCCCCTCACGATGCCCTCGGCCCGGGCCCACTCGACGGCCTTGAAGAACGCGTGCGTGGTCGGCACATCCCGGAACGACGCGGTCGTGGGCACGTCGAACGCGGGAGATCCGGCCGCCTTGTAGAGGAACGAGGCGAAGGCCTGACGGGTCACCGGGTTCGCCGGTCGGAACGTGCCGTCCTCGTAGCCCGAGGTGATGCCGGACTCGGCCAGCCACTCGACGTCGGCGTGGAACGCATGGGTGTACGGCACGTCCGAGAACCGGGGCTCGGGCACGGCGCCGACCGACGCGAACACCAGCGGCGTGGCGTAGACGGGGTCGTAGGTCGGGGTGAAGGTCGCGGTGCGGCAGTCCGCGAAGACCGAGATGAACCCGAACCCGGCGAAGGGCGCGAATCGGGCTTTCACGGTGATGGCCCGCTGCGAGAAGCTCACCGCGCCCGTTCCCGTGCGGGTCCACGTCGTGTCGGGCACGTCGAGGTCCACGCTGACGAGGTGCGGCTGCTGGCCTTCCTCGGTGTAGGGCAGGTCGGGGGTGTAGTCCACCGTGACCTGCGCGGGGATCGTCACCGTCCGCTGGCCCGGCGTGACGTTCGTGGCCTGGATGGTGAGGTCGACGTTCACGTCGATGACGTTCGTGCCCTCGACCACGGGGTAGTTGCCGAGGATCTCGAACTGGGCCGCCTCCTCGATGGTCCACCACGGCAGCGTGCTCGCGATCGTCGTGCCGTCGAGCGTGATCGTGTCGCCGGGTACGGCGTCGGCCGGCATCGCCTCACCGCCGAGGTCGAAGGTGACCGCCCGGACGGCGGTGTCGGGCCACGAGCACGCGCTGACCTGGGTGACCTGACCGGCACCTGCGCTGGGGGCACCGACGAGCGCCGTACCGGCGAGGGCAGCCACGGCCAGCGCAGCAGCGGCGACCTTTCGGAGTGGTCGGGGGGACGAACGTTCCACGGGTGATCTCCTGACGGGTAGAAGGCTAGGTGTTCTAGCTCTGTTCGGCATACCTATCAATAGCTGTCGACCGTTCGGACATCGTCAGCGCTCCGGCACCCGCCCGCACACGGGGACGGGATCAGCCCTGCGGGCCCAGTCGAGTCACGACCTGGTCGAGGAGGTACCCGGCCGAGGCCGGCCCTCCGTAGGTCCAGGCCTTGGCCCCGAGCGGGTGGAGACGATGGTCGACCACCGGCTGCCACCGCTCCCACAGGGGGTTGCCGATGAAGCCGCCCCTGGCGATGTCGTCGGCCTCCGCGGTGTAGAGCACCGAGACGTCCGAGACGGTCGTGAGCCCCTCGAGATCTGTCGTGGTGAACCCGTGTTCGTCGCCCGGCCCGGTCCAGACGTTGACCAGGCCGATCTCCTCGAACAGCTCGACGGTGAGGGAGTCGCCCGTGAAGGCCCGGATGACCGGCACGTCGTTGGCGACGTAGGGCTGCACGACGAGGATGTTGCGCTCGTCGCCGGACAGCGAGGCCAGCGCGTCGGCCGCCGCGGCGATCGACGCGTCGAGATCCGCCAACACCTGCTCGCCCTCGGCGACCTTGCCCGTCGCCATGGCGATCTGAGCGAAGGTGGTGCGCATCTCCGCCAGCTGGCTCTCGGGCCCGCCGTAGGGATCGAACAGAGCGGTCGGGGCGATGGCCTCGAGCTCGCCGAGGATGCCATCGTGCCGCATGGTCACACCGATGATGAGGTCGGGATCGAGGGCCCGGATCTCCTCCAGGCTCGGTTCCTGGCGGGTCCCCACGTCGGTGATGTCGGAGGGCAGGGGCGGCGGTGCCCCGACGTAGCCCACATAGCCCTTGCGATCGGCGACGCCGACGGGCTCGACGCCGAGGAGCAGGGCGTCCTCGGCGTAGACCCATTCGAGCGCCACCACCCGGGTGGCCGGAGAGGGAAGCGAGACCTCACCGGTCGCGGTGACGATCGTGATCCCCTCGGCCTCCCCCAGTCCGTCCCCCGACGTGCGCGCTCCCCCCTCGCCTCCTGCACCCGTGGTCGATCGGGCCGATCCACCGGCGTTGCCGCCGCACGCGCCCGCGAGGGCGGTGGCGACCACGATGACGAGCATGACCAGCGGGACGGCGCGACGGCGCATGGGGTGGTTCCTCCGGGGGCGGGTCACGATCTGAGATCGGGCGGGTTCCCGTCAGACGTTAGGGTGACTTTATATCGCTACCAGGGCGCCGATAGGTTCGCCAACCGTGCTGAACCGCCACCCCTCCCCCCGGTCCCGACCAACTCCTGCCCGCCGCGTCGCGCTCGCCGCCATCGGCACCTCGATCGTCGCCCTCGGCCCCGGGATCCGTCCCGCCGCCGCGGGTTCCGTCGAGACGGGCAACGCGTGCTACTACAGCTTCGACAACTACTACCGCGACCTCGACATCACCCTCGAAGGAGCAGCGATCCCCAACCCGCTCGCCCCCGGTGAGACCGCGACCCTCACGGCCACCTTCAGCGGGTCGATGCCCGCCTGGCTACCCCAGTACGGGCGGAGCTACGGGCTGCTCGAGGTGGGCGAGAACCGCATCCCCACCACGATCTGGGTGGCGATCGAAGGCATCGGGTCCGTCGAGGGCATCCAGGTCGTGAGCGTCGACGTCGACGCCCTCACCATCGTCGACGACCCCGACGGGACACCCGGCACCGGCGACGAGGGGGGCACGCCGCCCGCCGTCGAGGTCGAGCTCCCGGCCACGACGTGGACGTCGACCGGCGCTCCCATCGAGCTCCGCCAGGCTGGTGGAGCCACGCTGCCGGTCCTTTCCGGCGCCGGACCCGAGGGCCAGGACCTCACCCCGCAGGGGTCCGCGTTCATCAGCGCGCAGCTCGCCACGCTGACCTTCGACCTGGACTGCCAGCCCGGCGAGTACGACGCCGCCACCCGCGGCGAGACCTTCATCGCCGCCGAGGCAGCACCGTTCGACGTCGTCGAGGCGGGCGTCGCGACGCCGGCCACCGAGGCCGAGGCGAGCACCACCACCGAATCGCTCCTCGCCTCACCGCCGCCGTCCGAACCCACGACGACGGCTCCCGTCGAGGAGGACTCCGAGGCCGGGAGCAGCCCGGGCCTGATCATCGGGGTCGTCGTGGCGATCCTGGTCGTCGGCGGTGCCGTCTGGTACGTCGTCAGCCGACGAGCCACACCGACCCACGACCGTGAGGGGCACCGCGAGGCCGAGCGCGACGACGACGCGAACGACACCGCGTCGGACACCTGACCCCTCGCCCGTCGCTCGCGTTCGACGCTGTCGTTCGGACCGGCGGCAGCTCCGAACGCGATTCCGGCCAAACCGTCAGCGCTCGTCGGCGGTGTGCCGGCGCGTCGCGAGCAGCAGGCCCAAGAACACCGGCGTGCCCAGCAGCGCCACCACCAGACCGGCCGGTAGCTCGCGCGGAGCGAGCACCCACCGGCCCAGCGCGTCCGCGACCACGAGCAACGTCGCGCCCACCACGGCCGACAGCAGGATCGAGCGGCGGTGCACCGGCCCGGAGACCAAGCGGGCCAGCTGCGGCGCGATCAGGCCGATGAAGGCGATGGCGCCGACGACCGACACCGCCGCGGCGGCGAGCAGCGTGGCGACGCCGATCAGCACGAGCCGCGTTCGTCGGGGCCGCACCCCCAAGGCGGCGGCGACGTCGTCGTCGATGGCGAGCAGGTCGGCCCGGCGCCCGAGGGTCCATGCCAGCGGGATCAGCACCACGAGGAACGGCGCCAGCACCACGAGATCCGACCAGCCCCGTCCGTAGGTGCTGCCCGACAGCCAGCTGAGCGCCTGTGCCAGGCGCAGCTGGTGGCTGACCACCACGAGGCTGACGATCGCGGTGGCGAACGCCGTGACGGCCACGCCGACGAGGACCAACCGGTTCGGGTCGCCCGTCCGGGCGACGAGCAGCACCACGCCGATGGCGATCACCGCTCCGACGAACGCGGCCCACGGCATGAGCTCGATGGGCGCAGCCGGGAAGGCGAGGGCCAGGGTCAGGGCACCGGCCGTCCCGCCGGCCACGATGCCCAACGTCGACGGCGCGGCCAGCGGGTTCCGGGTCACGCCCTGGAGCAGGCAGCCCGCCACGGCGAGCGCGGCGCCGGCGGCGGCCGCCACGACCGACCGAGGCAGACGGCCGTCGACGACGACGCTGCGCAGCCCGTCCGATCCGCCCCCCGTGAGCACCGCCGCGAGATCGGCCGGGCTGACCGACCTGGACCCCAGGCACAGGCAGGCCAGCCACACCAGGACCGCGGCGACGAGGGTCCCCGCCATCGCGGCTGGGAAGGGCACGTGTCCCACGTCGAGGTGCCCCACATCACGTGGAGGCGCGCCCCCGGCGACCCTCCAGGCGAGCAGCAGGAGGAAGGGGGCACCGACGAGCGCGGTGAGCACACCGACCGGGAGCTCACCGAGCCCCGCGGCACGGCCCACCTCGCGGGTGAGCCCGTCGGCGACGAGGACGAGCGCGGCACCGAGGAGCGCCGAGGCCGGGAGCAGCGCCGCATGGCGTCGGGCCCCCAGCGCCCGCGCCGCGTGCGGTGCGAGCAGCCCGACGAACCCGATGGGCCCGGTCACGGTGACCGCCGCCGCGGTGAGCAGCACGCCGGCGAGCGTGGCGAACAGGCGCGTCCGGCCGGCGGTCGCACCCATGGCCGTCGAGCGCTGGTCGCCGAGCGCGAGCAGGTCGAGCCGGCGGGACAACGCCACGGCGAGCGCCGCCCCCGCGACCAGGAAGGGCAGCGCGCTGAACAGGCGGGCGGACGTGCTCGGCGCCAGCGACCCCTGCCCCCAGAAGAACAGCCCGGCGGTCGCCTGCTCGTCGACGAGCTGCAGCGTGGCCGCGACGGACCCGAACAGCAGGGCGACCGCGGTGCCGGCCAGGATCAGCCGCGCCGGTCCGGCGCCGGTGCTCGATGCGACGAGGAAGGTGAGCGCGGCAGCGACGAGCGCCCCGGCGAGCGCCACGAACCCGCGTGGGTAGCCAGCGGCGTCCCACCCCGTGATGGCCACGACGGCCAACGCCACCTGGGCCCCGGCCCCGATGCCCAGCAGACCGGGCTCGGCCAGAGGGTTGCGGGTTGCACCCTGGAGCAGGACACCGGCCGCGCCGAGCGCCGCGCCGGCGAAGATCCCCGCCTCCCAGCGCGGCAGCCGGCTCCCCTCGATGACCGCAGCCACCGGCGGAGACGCCGTACCCCGGAACCAGTCGGCGAGATCCGCCAGGTGCACCGGCGCCGGTCCCCGCCCGAGCATGTAGGCCGACGCGAGCACGAGGGCGACGAGGCCGACGCCGAGCGCCAGCCACGGACCGGTGACCCGGGAGATCCGCTGCCCCACCGACGCCGTGGGCATCGCCCGTGGGCCGACCCGCTCCCCCGGGCTCCCCGGCGCGCCCCGTGACCCCGGCGACGGTCGAGCGACCTCGGCGTCGCTCGCCAGGCCGGACGGCGCGCTCACCGGCCTCGGGCCTCGGCGACGGCCGGGCGCCGTTCGAAGAAGCACACCGCAAGGCCGGTGACGGGGTTCCGCCCGACCGTCACCTCGACCCCGAAGGTGGTGCCGATGGCCGGATCGGCGAGCACCTCCTCGGACGAGCCCTGCGCGACGATCGCACCCGCGTGCAGCACCACGAGCTCGTCGGCGTGGTCGGCGGCGAGGTTCAGGTCGTGCAGCACGACGATCACGCTGCGGCCTCGGACCTCGACCTGATGACGGAGCAGGGCGAGCAGGTCGAGCTGGTGGCGCAGGTCGAGGAACGTCGTCGGTTCGTCGAGCAGGAGCAGCGCGGTGTCCTGGGCGAGCGCGGTGGCCAACCAGACCCGCTGCCGCTCACCGCCCGAGATCTGCTCGATGCGGCGATCGGCCAGGTGGGCGACGTCGGAGTCGGCGAGCGAGCGTTCGACGATCTCGGGATCGTCCGCGTGCGACCGGAGAAGCCCGCGGTGCGGGTGCCGTCCGAGCTCGACCACCTCGCGCACGGTCAGGCCGGCGGGCACGGCAGGATCCTGCGGGAGCAAGCTCAGGCGCGTCGCCCGCTCCTTGGGCTTGAGCCCCTCGATCGGACGGCCGCCGATCTCGATGGAGCCCGCGGCCGGTGGGTGGAGTCCGGCGATGGCGCGCAGGACCGTCGACTTCCCCGATCCGTTCGGGCCCACGAGCGAGGTGAGCCGGCCCGTCCCGACCTCGAGATCGAGGTCGGCGACGATGACCCGCCGGCCGTGGCGCAGCTCGACGCCGCGGGCCCGCACCGCCGGGCCTGCGCCGCTCGCAGCTCCCCGTCGGGGGGACGATCCGCCTCGGCGAGATGACGTGGGCGGCGACGTCGGGGGCGCGGCAGGCGTCGAGGCGCCGGCGTTCGGTGGCTCGTTCGGAGGGGGATCTTGGTGCACGGGTCCACATCGTGGGTCGAACGGATGTCGACAACGGCACGAGACACCTAATGTAAGGCCCACCTACCACCCAGGTCGACCCGGCTGAACGGCCCGGCTGAACGGCCCGGCTGAACGACCGGCCGTCACCCGCGAGCGAAGAACCGGCGGAGCCGTCCCCGGCCGCCACGACGGCCTTCGGGCTCGGAGCCCGAGGCCACCGCGCCGCCCCCGGTCGTACCGGCATCCGACGCGCCTCGGCCGAGCCGGACCAGCTCCTCGTGCACGCGGTCGTCGGCCACCACCTCACCCGCGGCGAGCAGTGCGGCGAGGCGCTCGTCGTCGACGCACATCTCGGCCCACACCCCGTCCAGGGTGCCGTCGGACTCGTAGGTCCGCAGCAACGCCCGCCAGTGCCAACCCACCTCGGGACTCAGCTCCTCGTTGGACGACAACGCCCGGCCGCCGTTGACGGCCTTGGCCTCGATCTGGGCCCGTCGACGCCACGGGAAGTGCAGCACCTCGATGGCGCCGTCGTCGACAGTGGCGCCGTCGAGACCCTCTGCGTCGTGGTTGCCCATGGCGACGACCACCTCGGGCCCGGCCCGATGGCAGATCTTGCGGGCCATCGGCTTGCCGTCCCAGGTCTCCGACCGGGTCTGGCGCCACCGCATGCGAGCGTGGAACGACTCAGCCTCCCCGTCGGCCCCGAGGACCTCGGGGCGGGGGACGAAGTTGTACCGCCAGGCCACCACCTTGTCGACGTCGTCGGGCACCGCCGCGAGCGTCGACGCCAGCGTGCCCTCGCGAGGCCACCAGAACTCGTCGCCGTCGCCGTTGATGACCCAGTCCGCACCGTGGTCGGTGGCCGCGAGGCGGGCCATGCGGGTGACCCACCTCGACTGCGCGTAGTCGTCGTCGGGTTCGTCGATCAGGAGGACCTTCCCCGCTCGCTCGTAGTCGGCGAGCACCTCGCGGGTCCCGTCGATCGACCGGTTGTCGGTGGCGATCACGAAGTCGACGCCGTTGGCCAGGTGGTGGTCGACGACCGCGGCGATCGTGTCGATCTCGTCCCGCACGAGCAGCGTGAGCACGATCGTCACGACGCCTCCGCTCCCGCCTGCACGGCAGCGAGCCTCCGGGCGAGCGCGAGCGCCTGGTCGGTGGAGTCGGCGAAGTAGGTGAGTGCGCTGTCGGCCGTCGTCGTCGAGATCACACCGCGCACCTTGCCATAGGAGTTGTCGAGGACGACGCTCGGCACGCCCGCGAGCCAGGCGAGCACGTGGGCGTGGAGCCGGTCGGTGACCACGACCCGACCGCGGCCGAGGATGGCCACGCCCCGATCGACCCAGCCCTCGGCAACCGCCCGGAACCCCGACGACCCGAGGCGCGAGTACAACGGGTGGTCCACGTAGTGGGTGCCGGCGGGATCGAAGCCCACGTACTTGCCGACGCGGCGCCGCGCCCGGGCGAGGTCGCGGCTGACCGGCAGGTCGCCATCGACGTCGGTGTCGCCGAGCCAGTCGTCGATCCACAGGTCGTCCGCCGGATCGGGGCGGTCGAAGAGACGCTCGCCGTCGCCACGACCGAGCCAGACGACGTCGACCTTCGGCTCGGGCCGGTCGAACGGCCCGACGAGGAACGCGAGGTCAGGGCAGAACGCGACCGTCGCATCCCACTCCCGGGCGATGTCGAGGCTCGCCTGGTCCCGGCACAGGATCGTCATGCCGCCGTGGTCCCCCACGAGCGTGCCCATGGCCTCGCGGGCGGCGGGATCGCCGAAGTGGATCGACTGCGGGAGTTGGAGGATCGGTCGGTCGCGCCACTCGTGCAGCACCCGGGCACGCAGGGCCTGCTGTCCGCCGGGGTAGAGATCACCGAAGTTGCCGCCGCCGCTGAGCACGATCCAGCCGTCGGAGCCGAGCGCCTTGTCGAGCCGCCTCGGCGACAGCGAGTTCCACGCGGCGCGGTACGCGATCCGCCGTCCCTGGCGGGCGAGCACCTCCTCGCCCCCGAGCCAGATGGCGTCGTCCCCGGCGTTGCGGTGGTTCGGGAAGTTCAGGAAAGCGACGCGGGCCCCCGCCGGCAGGTGGGTGTCGACGACCTCGTGGATCTCGGCTCGGACCCGCCCCAGGATCGCGGTTCGGTCGTCGACCGGCCGATCGGTCATCGGGTCGGCCATGACGGGCTCGCCATGTCAGGGAAGTCCGAGCTCGGCCGCCCGCGTCCGCGGCATCTGGCCCTCGGCGGCGAGGCGCAGCACCGTGAGGCCCCCGTCGAGCCACCCCGCGCTCTGGTCGGGTCGGGCGCCGATGGCGACGACCTGCAGCTCGCGCTCGGCCTCGCGCCAGCGGTGGAGGGTGTTGGGCACGACCCGAAGCCCGGCCCGGCGAGCCAGGTCGACAGCGATGTCGTCCACCGCGGCATCGGGGGCACCCGGGAAGGTGATGCACCGCCCGGTGAGCCCCCTCGCGAAGTTCCACAGCGCCCGGACCATGACCAGGTCCCGGCTCACGGGACCGCTCGTGCGCCATTCACGATCGATGCGCTCGATCGAGCCCTCGGGACGACGGATGAAGTTGCCGAGATCGATGTCGAGGCAATCGGGCTCCAGCGCCGTCTCGCCGGGGCGCGCCGCGAACGGGTGCTCGACGTCAGGGCCGCCGCGGGCCGCAACCTCCTCGGTGGGCACGTCGCCGGTCGCCGGGGCACCGCTCGGGGTGATGTGGCGGTCGACCGCGGCGACCCAGTCGCGCAGCACGGCATCGAGGCCGCCGCCGTCGTGGACGAAGCACGCCGCCGCCGCGAGGCGCGACAGGTCGGTGCCGGTGAGGTAGGGCGACTCCTCGTCCACCGACTGGGCGAGCCAGCCGTCGGACCGATCGATCGGACCCGTGAGCGACCGCACGACGGTGCCCGACGGTGTGGCCACGACGGCCCGCGGCGCGATCCATCCGGGCCGGCGCTCGTCGCCCAGGATCCACGCCAGCGCGTCGGGATCCGCGACCTCGTCCACGGCATCGGGCGTGCGACCCGCGACCACGAGGAAGGAGTTGGCGACGTCCGGCCCGAGACCGGCCTCGACCATCGCCTCGTGGGCGAGCTGGAGGTCGTAGGGGTAGCGCCACGCGCCGTTGTGGTGCGGGCTCGCCATCGCCCGGGCCACCGTCGTGACGGCACCCGGTCCCTCGCCGAGCTCCGCGAGCGCGTCGAATCCCCCCTCGGCGAGCACGGCGACGGGCAGCTTGTAGTCCGGGAACGGGAACAACCAGCGTTGCTCCGCGACGCCGGCATCGGCCAGCATGCGGCGCAGCACCTTGCGACTCCACGTGCGCGGGCCCGGCCGGCGATATCCCTCGACGCCCGACCACGCAGACAGCCGATGGTCCTCGGGAGCCCCCGCGAGGTACTCGAGGCCCAGCTGGTTCTCGATGGCCATGACGAGGACGCCGTCGGGGGACACCAGACCGGCGGCGGTCGCCAGCAGCTCCTCGGGCTCCGGGAACCCGCCCACGCCGCCGTACTCGACGACCCCGATGAGCAGCACGGCGTCGAACGGCGGCTCGTCGACCACGTCGGTGGCGCTGCCGCACAGCACACGCACGTCGTCGAGGTCCGCGCAGCGGGCCGCGGCGATCTCGGCCCGGGCCCGCGCACCCTCGACCGCGACCACCTCCAAGCCCCGCTCCCCCAGCCACCGGGTCATCGCCCCGGCGCCGGCCCCGATCTCGAGCACCCGGGAACCGGGCGCGAGCTGCAACGGGCGCAGCAGCTCACCCCGGCGGTGCGACAGGTGGTAGTGCGTCGGCCAGTCGTGGACGAGGCCCCGCAGCGCCAGGGAGCCGACCGACCGGTCGTCGACGCTCGTGATGAGGTCGTACAGCTCCTGTTCGGCGCCGTCGGCATAGCGGCCTGCGGGCTCATGGATCTCGAGACGTGCCACGCCTGGGGTGCTCCGTGTGCTGGTGGGATGAGTCGTGGATGCGGGATGCGTCGTGGACGTCCCACGGCCAGACGCCGACGGTACCGGAGCTCGAGGCGCACCAGGTGCCATCGGGTTCCGCACCCGGCCGGTCACACTCCCGACCGGTCACACTCCCGACCGGTCACACTCCCGACCGGTCACGCTCCCGGCCGTCTCGCTCCCGGCCGGTCACGCTCCCGGCCGTCGGCCCAACCGACCCGCTCGGGATAGGGTGACGCCCTTGCGAGCCTCTGGACCGCTGCGGGCGCACGGGGGACTCGCCGGGTCTCTTCGTCATGGCACTCACCTGCAGGCTCCACATCACCAGCCGGGGGAACCTGTTCCTCCGCGACCTCGCCGACCTCCTGCGCAACGTGCTCACGGACCTCGGCATCGTCACCACCGTCGTCACCGACGGCATCCCGACCGGCGAGCCGGGCGTGGCCGACGTCATCGTCGGCCCGCACGAGTACTTCGTCATCGACACCGACCTCCCGCTCGAGCGACGCCAGGAGATCGCGTCGGCGTCGGTGCTGCTCACCACCGAGCAGCCCGGTTCGCCGTTCTGGACCCTGCAACGTCTGATCTGCGGGGCCGCCCCGGTCACCATCGACATCAGCGACACCGCCGTCGAGGCGTTCCGCCGCGAGGGAGTGACCGCCCATCGGCTGCGGCTGGGCTACCACCCGTCCCTCGATCTGTGGGGTGGCCCCACCGAAGGCACCGACCAGGGACGCGACATCGACGTCGCCTTCCTCGGCGGTGCCAGCGGTCGACGCCTCGACGCGCTCGGCCCGTCGGCCCGCGTGCTGTCGCACCGCTCGACCCGCCTGCTGTTCCACGACCCGCTCGTCCCGGTCCGCGACACCACGCCGTGGTTCGTCGCCGGACTCGCCAAGGCCGAGCTGCTCCGCCGGTCGAGGATCGTGCTCAACGTCCACAACGGCGACAACGGCTACTTCGAGTGGATCCGGGCCATCGAGGCCATCTGCAACGGGGCACTCCTGCTCACCGAGACGTCGATCGACTACGGGCCGTTCGAAGCCTTCACCCACTTCGCGATGTCCGACCCCGAGCTGTTCCCCGCCCACCTCACCGCGCTGCTCGCCGACGAGACCCGCCGTGTCGCCATGGCGAGCGCCGCCTACGACCTCGTGCGATCAGATCTGCGCATGACCGAGCACGTCCGAGCCGACATCGTCCCGCTGCTCGAGGACCAGGCCTCGCGCACCACCCCGGTGCTCGTGACCCAGACCGAGTTCACCCGTCTCGATCCGGGCACCCACCACGCGCCGCCCGACGCCGAGGACGACGATCTGCGCACCGCGCTCTCGCAGACCCGCGCTCGTCTGCGCGCCGCGCTCGTCGAATCCCGCTCCCGCGGGCGGGCGCTGGCGCGCGCCGAGCTCCAACTGGCGGGAGACGATCCCGACCGGGTCGACTCGCTGGCCACGCCGGCCTGGGACGACACGGCGGTGCCACGCGACGTCTCGGTCCTCGTGCCGCTCCACGACTACGCAGCCGTGGTCCCCGAGGCACTCGACTCGGTGTTCGCCTCCCGGGGGGTCGACGCCGAGGTCGTGATCGTCGACGACGCCTCCACCGACGCCTCGGCCGATGTCCTGCGCGCCTACCTCGAGGCGCATCCGCACCGCCCGATCCTGGCCCTGTTCCGGGCCGCCAACGCGGGTCCGTCCGCGGCTCGGAACCTGGCCGCCGAGGCGGCCCGCACCGATCGCCTCTTCCTGCTCGACGCCGACAACGAGCTGTACCCCGACGGCCTCCGTCGCCTGCTCGACGCCATCGACAGGACCGACGCCCCCGTCGCCTACGGCATCCTCGAGGTGTTCGGTGACAGCTCGGGCCTGGTGTCGTCCATGCCGTGGAGCATCGAATCGCTGGTCCGCCGCCCATACATCGACAACATGGCGCTCGTCACCCGTCGGGCGCTCGACCTGGTCGGCGGGTTCCCCGACGACGTGCTCGGGCTCGAGGACTACCGCTTCTACGTCGCGCTGGCCGCGGCCGGCAAGGCGCCCGAGTGGGTCCCCCAGATCGTCGGGCGGTACCGGCTGCACACCGACACGTCGGGTGGTGCGATCGATTCGCTCGACCACCGCCCTGTCCAGGAGCTCCTCCGTTCCGAGCACCCCGACCTACCCTGGCCCGTGGAGCAACCATGACGACCCCCGACCCCGACCGCGTCGCCCCCACCGACGACGCCGAACGCCTCCGGGACGCCGAGGACGCGCTGCGCGCCTTCTACGCCCGTGTCGCCGAGGCCGAGCGCGAGCTGGCCAACGAGACGGCACGGGCTGATGCCGCCGAGCGCAAGGTCGCCATCGCCGACGAGGAGCTCGCCGACAAGGAGGCCGCGTTGGCCGAGGCCGAACGGCTCCGTGGGTCCGACGCGGACCTCCGTCACCGCATCGGCGAGCTCGACGAGCAGATCGCCCGCGCCCACGAGGAGATCCAGGCGCTCCACAACAGTCGCACCATGCGGGCCGTGGCCTTCCCCCGCCGCGTGTACGCGAAGATCCGGGCGCTGCTGCCTTGACACCGGCGCCCACCCACGAGGCCCCGCCGCGCCGGGTCCGATCCACGGCCGAACGCACGGTTCGGGCCACCCGGGCCGTCGCCGTCGTGGTCGCGTCCACCCTCGGCCTGATCGGGCTCGGCGCGACCGCACCCGTGCACGCCAGCCCCGCGCAGGAACCGGCATCGACGACCGTCGCGCCCGCGTCCGACGACGCGGCGACTCCACCGTCGTCGACCAGCACGACGTCGACCAGCACGACGTCGACCACGTTCGATCCGACCACCGAGACCGCACCGGTCATCGAGCTCAGCCCCGATGTCAGCGCATCCGGGACGGCCGACGAGGGCACCTCCTCGACCGACGGCGGCCAGATCGTGATCTTCGCCGCCGCGATCGCGCTGCCACTGGTCGGCATCGCGTTCCTCGTCTGGTTCGCCCGCCGCAAGGCCGCCGAAGCCACCTCCCGAGCCCAGGCACGTGCCGCGGCTCGAGACGACGCCACCGACGACGACACGCCCTGACGCTTCCCGCCTGCCCCATCGAACCCTGGCCCATCGAACCCTGGCCCATGTGAGGAGGGCCGCCTGGACGCCGAGCGGTCGCCTCAGCGGTCGTGATCGTGGTGGTGGTGTGCCGGGTCGAGCGGGGCGTCGTCGGGACGGCGCCGACGTTCCCGGGTGACCACCAGCGTGACGGCCCATACGACCACCACGATCGTCACCACCACGAAGCTGGGCGGCAGGTCGAACATCGTGGCCACCACGAGCCCCGCCCAGGTCGAGCTCAGCGCGATCACGCCGCTGAGCAGGCACACCCGGCCCGGCCGGGCCGTGATGGCCAAGGCCGTGGCCGCCGGGGTGACGACGAGGGCGAAGATCAGCAACGTGCCGACCACCTGGACCGCCATCGTCACGACCAACGCGAGCAGGAGGAGGAACACGACGCTCAGCGCCCGGACCGGCACGCCCTTGGCCTCGGCGACCGCGGGGTTGACCGAGGCGAACATGAGCGGTCGGGCGACGACGGCGAGCGCGACGGCGAGGACGACCGTGAACCCGGCGAAGATCAGCAGCTGATCGTGCGACACGGCCAGCAGGTTGCCGAACAGGATCGAGGTGAGCGTGCCGGTGTTGCGGCTCGTCATGGAGTTGAACAGCACCCCCAGACCGGTCGCGAACGCGAGGATCGTGCCCGTCGCGATCTCCCGCTCCGACACCCGCTTGCCCAGCGCACCGATGGCGAGCCCGCCGCCCACGCAGAACACGGCGAGGCCGAGCGTGACCGGCAGGCCCAGCAGCACGGCGAGCGTGGCACCGGGGAAGCCGATGTGGGCGAGGGCATGCGCCGCGAACGCGTGCTGGCGCACGACGACGAAGTAGCCCAGAAGGCCGGCGGCGACGGCGACGAGCGCTCCGGCCAGGAAGGCGTGGCGCATGAAGGTCGTCTGCAAGACGTCCCACCACTGGGGTTGCCAGCGAACGTCGGCGAAGACGGAGATCGCGGTCATGGCCCGTCGCTCGGCGGCGGTTGTCGGTCGCTCCGGGTGAACAGGTCACCCTGGGCCGTGCGGATGACCCGGATGGGCGTGCCGTAGAGGTGGGTGAGCAGCGAACCGTCGACGACCTCGCCGATGGCGTCGTAGTGGGGATGGCCGTCGAGCAGGTAGATGGCGCCGCTCAGCACCGGCAGGAGCGGGTTGAGGTCGTGGGCGACGACGACGACCGTCACATCGCCGCGGTCGCGGAGATCGCCGAGCAGATCGACGATCTCGTGCTGGTTGCGCACGTCGAGGTTGGCGAGCGGCTCGTCGAGCAGCACGATCTCGGGATCGTCGACGAGCGCCTGGGCGATGGCGACCCGTTGCTGCTGGCCCCCCGACAGGGTCGACATGCGCTGGTCGGCGAAGCCGGCGGCCCCAACCGAGGCGAGCGCACGCTCGACGCGCTCCCTGTCGTCGGGCCGTGCCGTGCCGAGCCCCCACCGGGTGCCGAGCAGGCCGAGCGCCACGAGGTCGCGGGCACGCACGGCGTCACCGACCGTGGCGGTGTAGTTCTGGGGCACGTAGCCGACCCGGGTCGACCCGCGGCGGGGCACGTCGCCGAGCACCTCGACACGCCCGTCCGACAGCGGGACCAGCCCGAGGATGACCTCGAGCATCGTCGTCTTGCCCGAACCGTTGGGGCCGATCACGACCACCACGTCGCCGCTCGGGATCGAGAAGGTGCCATGGGACCACACGGTGCGATCCCGTCGCCGCACCGCGGCGCGCTCGAAGGTGATGGCGTCAGGTGCGCCGACGGCGGAGGTCACGATCCGACAGCATGCACCCCGAGGGCAGCTTCGAGCGCATCGAGCTGCGCGACCTGCCACTCGACGAAGGTCGTGCCGTCGGGCTGGGTCTCGGTGACCTCGACCACCGGAACCCCGGCCTCGACGGCGACGGCTCGGATCTGCGCGGTCAGCGCGCTCTCGGTCTGCGCGTTGAAGACGAGCACCGCGACGGTGCCTCCCTTCAGGATCGCTTCGAACGCGGCGAGATCCCCGGGCGACGGCTCGGACTCGTTGGCCGCCGCGATGCGGTAGCCCTCCGGGGTCACGTCGTCCATCCCCAACGCCAGGGCCATCGGATCGAAGACCGACTCGGTCGCGGCGTAGGTCTTGCCTTCGACCAGATCGTCCAGGCGGTCGACCCGCTCGCGGTAGGCGACGAGCTCGTCGGCCCACTGCTCGGCCCGCGCCGCGAAGTACTCGTCGGCACCGGGCACCAGGCTCGAGAGCTCGCTCGTGACCGCCGAGGCCGCGAGATCGACGGCCGTCGGGCTGTGCCAGATGTGGGGGTTGTCACCCTCGGCGACGCCCACCGCGTCGGCGATCTCGAGCACCGCCGCCGAGCTCCTTGATGCCTCCAGCGCGTCCTCGGCCCAGTGGTCGAAGTCGGCACCGTTCAGCACGACGAGGTCAGCGCCTTCGAACGCCGCGAGATCCGACGGCCTCGGCTCGAAGTCGTGGGGGTCACCGGCGTCGCCGGTGATCACGGTGGTCACCTCGCCGCAGGCTCCGGCGAGGGTCTGGACGAGGTCGGTCCACTGACCGACCGACACCACGATCTCGATGGGATCGCTCGGACAGGCCGGCGTGTCGGCCACGACGGTGGCCTGCGATGGTCCCGCCGTGGTCTTGTCGGACGACGCATCGCCGGAGGAGCAGGCGCCCACGGCGAGCGGGACGAGGACGGTGACCAGGACGAGGGCGGCAAGGCTGCGGCGAGTGTGCACGGATGCTCCTGAGAACGGGACCGGGGTTGGGGTGTGCCTGGGGACGGGGACGGGGATGGGGAATGGGGATGGGGATGGGGATGGGGATGGGGATGGGTGGGTCGAAATGAGAACGAGCCTCATTTGTAGCCCAGCTGAGAACGGTTCTCAAACCCGGGGTCGGCGGGGCGCGCAGTACGGTGGAGCCGTGACGAGCGACCTCGACACCCGCATCGGCGACCGGCTCCGTGCCGTCGACCAGCGCTACACGAGCGGGCGACAGCGCATCGTCCACGTGCTGCTCAACACCGACCGGCCCCTGACCGTTCCCGAGATCCTGGCATCCGACCCTTCGATCCCAGCCAGCTCCGCCTACCGGAACCTCGGCATCCTCGTCGAAGCCGGCGTGCTCGCGCGCATCGTCACCAACAACGAGCACGCCCACTTCGAGCTCGACGGCTCCTACACCGGGCACCACCACCACCTCGTGTGCCAGGTGTGCGGCACCGTCACCGACTTCACGCTGGGTGACGACGCCGAGCGAGAGCTCGACGTGGCCCTCGCCCGCGTCGCGGAGCGGGCGGGCTACACCCAGGCCGACCACCGACTCGACGTCGTCGGGATCTGCCCGACCTGCGCCTGAGTCTGGTCCGTCGCACTCGAGCGAACTGGCAGGCCAAACCCGTCGCATACGACGAACGCTCCCAGCCAGTTCGCCCCGTTCCCGAACTGGCAGGCCAAACCCGTCGCATACGACGAACGCTCCCAGCCAGTTCGCCCCGTTCCCGAACTGGCAGGCCAAACCCGTCGCATACGACGAACGCTCCCAGCCAGTTCGGCGGTGAGACGCGGACGCCGCTCCGCTCAGCTGGCGAGTCGGGTGGATGACAGCGCGACCAGGGTGGTCGTGACGGCTTCCTCAGCCGCCTGCTTGGCGTGGTAGCTGGACCTGGTGAGCGGGCTGGCCTCGACGTGGCCGATGCCCATCGCCTCACCGATGCGAGCGAGCTCATCGAAGTCGGCGGGCGTCCACCAGCGCTCCACCGGGAGGTGGTTCGTGGTCGGCCGCAGGTACTGGCCGAGGGTGACGATGTCGACGCCCACCCCGTGCAGGTCGGCCATCGTGGCCACGATCTCGTCGAAGGTCTCCCCCATGCCCAGCACCATGCCCGACTTGGTCGTGAGCCCCGCCGCCTTGGCCCGGGCAAGCACCGCCAGGCTGCGGGCGTACGATGCCGACGGACGGGCGGCGCGCTGGAGGCGGGCGACGGTCTCGATGTTGTGGTTGAGCACCTCGGGACGGGCGCTGAAGATCAGGTCGAGCGAGGCCGGGTCGCCCTTGCAGTCCGAGATCAGCACCTCGATCGACGTCGCCGGCCTCACCTGTCGGATGGCGTGGATGGTCTCGGCGAAGGCGCCGGCGCCGCCGTCGGCGAGGTCGTCACGGGCGACCGTGGTGATCACGGCGAACTCGAGCCCCATGCGCTGGACCGCTTCGGCGACGCGGGCCGGCTCGGTGGGGTCGGGCGCCTCGGGGTGGCGGGTGTCGACGAGGCAGAACCCGCACGCCCGCGTGCAGCGCTCGCCGTTGATCATGAAGGTGGCCGTTCCGTCCGACCAGCACTCGGAGATGTTGGGGCAGCCCGCCTCCTCGCACACGGTCACGAGTCCGAGGTCGCGGACCGTGGACCGCAGAGCCGTGTAGCCCTCCCCCATGCGCAGCGTGGCCCGCATCCAGTCCGGCTTGCGTTCGGCGATGGCGATCCCCGAGGTGACGCCGGCCTCGGCCAGGCGACCGCGAAGGCGGACCGAGGTCCCCGTGGCGTGGGTGGAGCTGTCGGGCTCAGGTGCTCCCCCCGGGTCGGAACGCCGCCGCGAGCGTTGCGATCGGCGGACCTCGGCTTCGGTCTGTCCCGGACCCTCGCCACGGGAGAACGCGGACAGATCCTCGGACCGCTGACGCCACACGACGTCGGATCGCTCGACGACGGCCCGACCATCGGTCCCGGACGAACCAGCGGGACGGGACCGACCTGGTGGACCGGATGGATCTGCTGAGCCGGTCGTACCTGCCGCAGGGGTCGAGCCGGACGGACCCGTGGAGCCTGATCGACCCGTCGAGCCGGACGGTCCCGGCCCGTCGGGCGTGCCACCGCCGAGCACACCCCAGAACGACGGCCCAGCGGCCCGCGCCGACAGCACGTCGACGACGTGCTGCATCGTGACGTCGATGCCTTCCGCGGCGATCGACGTGACCCCCTTGTCCGGGATGCCGCACGGCACGATGTGGTCGAAGAAGGTCATGTCGGGGTCGACGTTGAGGGCGAAGCCGTGCATCGACCGACCACGCGACAGCCGGACGCCGATGGCGGCGATCTTGCGCGGGTCGTCGGAGTCGGGATCGATCCACACACCCGGGTGGTCGCGCAGGCGACCGGCGTTGGGCAGTCCGAGATCGGCCAGCGTGTCGATCACGAGCTGTTCGACGGCTCGGACGTAGGCCACCGTGTCGGTGAGCCCCCCGCCGCGGCGGCCCGGCACGGTCAGGATCGGGTAGCCGACCAACTGACCGGGTCCGTGGTAGGTGATGTCGCCCCCGCGATCGGTCTGGATCAGCTCGGCGCCAACACGTTCGGGTGCGATGAGCATGTGGTCGAGGTCCGCGTTGATCCCGGCCGTGTACACGTGCAGGTGCTCGAGGAGCAGCAACCAATTGTCGGGGCGACCGGCACCCGCGCCCTCACGGGCGATCCCCACATCGGGAGCGGAGAACAGCGCCTGCTGGAGGGCGTGCGCGTCCCGGTAGTCGACGGTGCCGAGCCACCGGATG
>CAZGEF010000036.1:0-26177 GCA_964525005.1 uncultured Rhabdothermincola sp. | reverse complement strand
TCGTCTCGCTGCGCGACCACGACCACGATCCGGACCGACCGCCGTCCTCGGGGGAGATGATCTCGACCCCGGTCACCATCGGAGCAGACGTCTGGATCGCATCGAAGGCGACCGTGACCCGGGGCGTTCACATCGGCGATCGCGCGGTCGTCGCCGCTGGGGCAGTCGTGCGGAGCGAGGTGCGGCCAGGCGAGATCGTCGGAGGTGTCCCGGCCCGTCGTCTGCGCTGGGTGGCGGGCTTCGAGCGGTCGCCTGGTTCGTCGTCGGCGGATCCCCGGTGAAGGTCAGAGCGGTTCCGTCACGGGTAGCGGTACTGGCGAGCTCCTATGCTCCCCACAAGGGGGGCGTCGAGGAGCTGGTCCGGCAGCTGTCCATCTCCCAGCGTGAGGCAGGCATCAGTACGACCGTGTACACGATGCGGTGGCCGAAGTCGTTGCCGGCCGCGGAGGTCATCGATGGCACGCTCGTCGAACGGTACGTGTTTCGCACCCCGGGCCCGTCACCACTTCGGCTCGTGGCTGCGTCGGCACTCAACCCGCGTACCCTCGCGCAATTCATACGTTCCTTGCGGCGGGCTCGAGCCGAGCTGATCCACGTCCAATGCGTGAGCCCGAGCGCGTGGTTCGCCCTTCAGGCATCTCGGATACTTCGTATCCCGTTGGTGGTCACCCTGCAGGGCGAGCTGACCATGGATGCCACCGGGCTCTATCAGCGTTCGGCGACCGCCCGGCACGTGTTGCGTGGCGTGCTCCGCCATGCGGACCACGTCACGGCTTGTTCGCAGGCCACCCTTCGTGAGGCCGAGGCTTGGTTCGGTCAATCGCTTGGAGATCGCGGGACGGTGATCCACAACGGCGTGCGGGTGTCCGACTTCAGCGGGGCGAGTCCGAGTGCCTCCGCCGAGCCGTACATCTTCGCGATCGGCAGGCACGTCCCCCAGAAGGGCTTCGACGTCCTGCTCGACGCCTTCGCGCGGCTGGTGGCCGACCCGTCGTTCCACCACAGGTTGGTGATTGCGGGTGACGGCCCCGAGCGATCAGCGCTCGAACGACGTGCCCGGGACCTCGGACTTGATGAGCGGGTCACGTTCGTGGGACCGACGGACAGGCCGCGCACCGCGTCGTTGTTCCGGGGCGCAGACGTGTTCGTCATGCCGTCTCGTCACGAACCGTTCGGCATCGTGAACCTCGAGGCGATGGCGGCCGGGGTCGCGGTCGTGGCGACCGATGTCGGTGGCGTGTCCGAGTTCGTACGGGACGGGGTGAGTGGGTTGCTCGTGGCGCCGGATGACCCGGGCGCGCTCGCTCGGACCATGCGGACGGCCCTATGTGACGCCGGGTTGCGGAGCCGATTGGTGCAACACGAAGCGGAGGTGGCCGCGGGACACGACTGGTCGGTCGTCGCGGCGCAGTACCGATCGGTCTATCGAGACGTCCTGCGATGAGCTCCGGCATGGGCGATCCGCTTCGCATCGCCATGACCTCGCTGTACCTTCCGGGATCGAGCAAGATCGGCGTCGGCCATCAGGTGCATTCGTTCGCCAACGCGCTCGTGGCTCGGGGCCAGCGGGTGACGGTCTTCAGCCCGGATCAGCCCGGGGAAGGTGCCCGCTACGAGCATCGGTGGGTGGATCCCGGTCGCCGGCTGCGCACCTTCGGGTTCGCTTGGGCGCTTCGTCAGGTCGACTGGAGCGAGTTCGATCTGCTCCATGCCCACGGGGACGATCACTTCTTGGTGGGAGTGCCGCGGCCGCCTCATGTGCGGACGGTCCACGGTTCGTGCTTCGCGGAGGCCGGGCACATCCGGGGGTGGAAGGCAAAGCTGCGCATGACCCTGCTCGGTGTGGCAGAGGTGTTCTCGACGATGGTGGTGGCCGATCGATCGGTCGCCGTCTCAGCGGCGACGAAGCGGGTGTATCCGTGGATCCACGACGTCGTTCCGAACGGGATCGACCTCGATCGCTTCGCCGGTCGGCGCGTCGAGTCCGACGAACCCACGATCCTCTTCGTGGGGACCTACGAGAACCGCAAGCGGGGTCGGCTGCTCGTGGAGGTGTTCGAGCGGGAGGTCCTGCCCCGGGTGCCCGATGCGCGACTGTGGATGGTGTGCCAGGACGCACCCGGTGATCGGACAGCCGTCGAGGTGCTTGGTCGGCTCACGGATGAGGAGCTGGCCGACCGGTATCGCCGTGCATGGGTGTTCTGCCTGCCGAGCACCTACGAGGGGTTCGGGATCCCCTATGTCGAGGCCATGGCCGCCGGATGCCCGGTCGTCGCCACGCCGAACCCGGGGAGCCTCGAGGTTCTCGAAGGGGGTGTCGCCGGTGACGTCGTCGGCGACGATGACCTCGGCTCGACGTTGGTGGCGAACCTCTGCGACGAAGGCAGGAGGCGAACGACGGGCCGAAAGGGGCTCGAGCATTCGAAGGGGTTCGGATGGGATGTCGTGGTCGGCCGGTATCGCCAGGTCTACGAATCGATCGGTCTGCGGAACGAGCGAAGCGCTCGGGTGAGGCCGACGATGAGTGCGAGGGACGTCTCGTGAGCCAGCGCAGGGATCTGGCAGGTCGGATCAGGCGTCGGATGCTCGGGGGTGTTCGGCGGGCGTTGCACGGACCAACTCCGGCGACCGCACAGGAGCGGGGCCTCTTGACCATGGGGGTGGGATCGTACGGCGATCCGTCGGTCGTCCGCTACGAAGGGGATGCCCGGGTCGTCCGGATCGGGAACTTCTGCTCCATCGCCGAAGGCGTCGTGTTCATACCGGGTGGCAACCACCGCACCGACTGGGTGACCACGTGGCCTGCACGGGCGGTGCTCGACCTCCCTGGCGCCTATGAGGACGGGCACCCCGCCTCCCGCGGCGACATCGCCGTGGGCAACGACGTCTGGATCGCCAGGGGGGCAACGGTCATGAGCGGCGTGTCGATCGGAGACGGGGCCGTCGTCGGCGGGATGAGCGTGGTGACGCGGGATGTTCCCCCCTACGCGGTCGTGGCCGGGAATCCCGCCGAGGTCCGCCGCTATCGCTTCGAGCCTGACGTGATCGAAGCGCTTCTGTCGATCGCCTGGTGGAACTGGCCGATGGAGGACATCGCCGAGCGGGTCGATGACCTGTGCTCACCGGACATCGGGGTGTTCATCGAGAAGTTCGGTGGCCGCTCTCGGTCTTGATCTGTACGTGGGCCTGACCCGGAGGTGGGTGATGGGTGCACCCCATCGTCATCGAGGGACGGCTCGGATGGCGATCTGGAGCGCACGGAACTCGTCCACCCGGTGGCCGAGGAGGGAGAGGAGGCGGTGTGCCTTGCCGTGGGACTCGAGGGCGATCATCTCCGCGGTCTCCACGTGGTAGCCGCTCTCCTCGAACAGAGCGATCGCGGACCGGCGGGTGAAGAACCGGAGGTGTGTTCGGTCGAGGATCCCCGTCTTCTCGTAGGTCCATCGTCCGCGCACCGCGAGGTTCAGGATCACCCGGGCGTTCCTCACGTTGGGCAGCGACGCCACGACGCAACCCCCGGGAGCGAGGAGCGAAGTTGCCTCGTTGAGCGCGGTCCATGGATCGGGCATGTGCTCGAGTACGTCGTTGAACACGATGCAGTCGAAGTCCTGCCCCTCGACGGCCTCGGGGAACCGCCCGCACACGACGCCCGTGAGGCGCTCGCCCGCCTTCGCCGCCGCTTCCTCGTTCGGTTCGACACCCCACACCTCGGCGTCGGGTCGCTGCCGTCGGAGCAGGGCACCGAACGAGCCGGTCGAGCAACCGACGTCGAGGATCCGCGTCGCGGGTTCGGGTACGAATGGAACCATCTCTGGGCGTTCCCAGTCCCCGTACGGGTGTGCCTCGACGCTCATGGACTCACCTGCCTCCCAGCCGCGCTCGGACGGCTCGCTCGACGAATCGGAACGGAGCGGCCTTGTCGAGGCGGGCCGCGCTCGCCAAGGCAGCCACGGCATCGGAGCGTGCGCCCGCGCGCCAGCGCTCACGGGCGAGATCGAGGGCCTGCTCGGCGTAGGTGCGTCGGGTCCTCGCTCGGCCCTCCTTCAGAGCGTTGCCTGCTCGCTCGTCGTGGGGCCCGATCCCCAGGCCTTGGAGCGAGAGCACGACCGCCATCTCCCGAGCAGCTTGCCAGCAGTCCTTGCTCGCGTTCAGCTCGTGGAGCCGGTAGGTCACGAGCGGGTCCTCCAGGTAGGAACCAGGACCGTCACGAAGCAACCGAAGGGTGAGATCGAGGTCTTGCTGCATCCGTAGGAGCGGGTGGAACCCCCCGACCCGGTCGAGCGCGGACCTCCGTACGAGCAGGCTGCTGAGCAGAACCCCCATCTCGCCTCGGATCACATCGAGGTACTGCACCTCTCGCCCATATCCCCGTCGGCGCTCACCGGTGCCGTCGAAGAGGAGGTCGAACTGCGAGTAGGAGAACGCCAGCTCGGAGCGCTCGATCGCCTCGGTCTGGCTGCCGAGCTTCTCAGTTCGCCACTGGTCGTCCTGGTCGATGAAGGCGACGAACTGTCCGCGGGACGCGGCGATGCCGTGGTTTCGTGCCACGGAGACCCCGCCTGGCCGTTCCCGGACGAGTCGGATCCGCGGATCGAGCTCGACGACCCACGAGACGTCCTCGGCGCCACCGTCGTCGACGACGATGAGCTCCCAGCTCGTCTCGCTCTGGGCGATGACGGACAGCACGGACGCCTCGAGGAAGGGCCCGGGGTTGAAGGCCGGAAGAACGATCGAAACGAGGGGGGTCGGGCTAGACATCTGCGTCTCTCGGGCGTGACGGCCTGTGGGTGCTCACCGGGTGTGTGGGCGCTGGTCGGTGTTCGGCGCGTCGCGGTGCGGCGTCCCCCCTCGCGCGGTCCGTTCGACGGGTTTGAGCAGACCGACGAGGAGGCCCGCGATGGCGGCAACGAAGTGCGTGATCGCTCCGACGACCGATCTCGCGGTGCCCTGGCAAGCCAGGAGCGAGTACCGGCGGACCACCGATCTCGTTTGCCGGTCGCTCCGGCCAAAGGCCTGCCGGAGGACGAGGACCAGGTTCCTCGAGGCGAAGTAGTCGTATCGCAGGTCGAACCGACGACCCTTCGGCTGCGGCGCCCCCAGGTGGAACACCGCCGCCTTCGCGGCGAAGCGGATGCGGAACCCCTCGTTCCGGACGGCGAGCGAGATGGCAAGGTCTTCGTGATGGTTCGAGTTGCCTCCCGTGATGCCCGGGACACCCCCGATCCACTGGAGCACCTCGCGTCGATAGGACATGTTCGCCCCCATCGCATGGTCGACGTCGATCAGGCCGTCTGAGCCGGCGAAGAAGTTGCCCGTCATGCGGCCGTCGTCGCCGAGGCGGCCGATCTGGTCGGGCTCCACGTCGGGCGGGAAGGGGTTCGGGGTCTTCACCCGCCCGCAGACGGCCCCCACGTCGGGCGCGTCGTAGGCGGCCACGAGCTCTCGGGACCATTGCGGCTCGGGGAACGCGTCGTCGTCGATGTAGGCGACGATGTCGCTGGTCGCATGGTTGAACCCGATCTGGCGGGATTCGGTGAGAGACCCGAGACCGGACTCGTTCCGCAGGTAGACCACGTGGGGAAAATCGCCGGCCACGGTTCGGCTTCGCACGTCCGCTGACGCGTCGACGACGATCACCTCCTCCGGTGGGTGGTCTTGGGTCATCACGTGCTCGAGGCAGGTCCGGAGGACATCCGGTCGTGCGATCGTGGCGATGATGACGGATATCGAGAGGTGGTCTTCCATCGGCCCTACTCGAGTTCTGGGGAGGAGCTCGAAGCTCTAGATCGTTCGTTGCGCCTCGGTCTGGTGTCCGAGGGCTCACCGCGGTGTCGAGGCATCGGTGTCATCCGATGCCAGCTCCGTGGTCGGTCGGCGGTTCGGGCGGCTGGGGCTCGGTCATGGACGAGAGCGCCACCAGGCGTTCCATGATCTCGTTGTCGGCGAGGCTGGAGAACGAGCCGAGACCCGCAACCCTGCCTTCGCTGAGCACGAGGATCCTGTCACACGGCTTGATCGTCGATATGCGGTGGGTGACGACGATGACGGTGACGGACCCCGCCAGCTTCTGCACGGTCTCGGTGATGCGTGCCTCGGTCTCGACGTCGAGAGACGAGGTCGCCTCGTCGAGGATCAGGACCTGGGGCTCTCGGTACAAGGCGCGTGCGATCCCCAGGCGTTGGCGCTGGCCGCCCGAGAGTCGGACACCGCGCTCACCGATCTCCTCGTCGAGGCCGTTCGGGAGACGTCGGATGACGTCGGCGAGCTCGGCCTTCTCGAGCGCGAGCCAGACTCGGGCATCGTCGATGGAACCGGCGTCCAGGCCGAACGCGACGTTGTCGCGAATCGGTGCTTCGAGGATGTAGATGTCCTGGGCGACGAACCCGATGGCGTCGAGCCAGGCCTCGGTCACGTCGTCGAACGCATCGTCACCGATCCGGATAGCGCCGCGGGTCGGCTCTTGGAGCCCCAGGATGATGTCGAGGAGCGTCGACTTCCCTGCTCCCGAGAGTCCGACGATGCCGAGGGATTCGCCTCGCTTCAAGCCGACCGAGACATCGATGAGCACCTCCCCACCTGTTGGGTACTCGAAGCAGACGTCGCGGAGCTCCATGATCTGGTCCGTCGCGTCGAAGTCGATCTGTTGCTCGGTCGGTTCGCGTCGGGAGAACCGGTTGAGGTCCGCGAGCACGGTCTGGGTTGGGGGCAGCGTCTCCACCAGCGTCTGCATGGAGCCTGTCAACCGCACCAGGCTCGGCATCGCTCTGAAACCCGCGGCGGCGAGGACGCCGATGGCGGTCAGGGCCGATTCACGAGGTCGACTCGCGAACAGGGCAGCGCTGGCTGTCGCCAAGCCGAGGAGGACGGCCCCTTCGAGGTAGTACTTCGGGAACTGCGCGAAGACGGCGAGTTGGCGCCGCTCGACGGCCATGTCCTCGCCGACCCGAACGAGCTCACGTTCGAAGAAGTCTTGTCGCCGACTCGCGTAGATCTGCTTCACGCCGGCGAAGGAATGCGAGAGGACTCGATACTGGAGCACGATCAGCTCTTGCAGGCGCTCGACCCTCCGCTGGATCTTCGGTCGGATGATGCGTTGGTAGATCCACACCACGGCGGCGAAGTACACCGCGACCAACGCCATGATCACCGGGTCCACCAGGAGGAGGAACGTCGCGGTCGCGGCAAGCGTGAAGGATTCCACCATCACGACCGTGAACGCGAGCAGTCCGCCCGAGATCCCTTGCACCGTGTTGTCCCTGACGTTGCGAACCAGCTCGGCGGACGAGTGGTCGAGGTGGAAGCTGTACGGCGCGCTCAGATAGGAGCGGATGAGTCGGCCGGCGATGTCCACCTGGAGCTGGTGCACGAACCCTGACGCCCACCATTGGTAGGCCAGAGCCGACACCGCTCGGAGGAGGAACAGGGCCCCGACCCCGATGGCGAGCCAAAGGGTGAGCCGGTCGGTGCTCGTGCCGAGGAGCTCACCGATGTCGGAGGCGAACGAGGTCGGGTTGTCGGGATCGACGAGGAGCGACATGAGCGGGACGAAGAGCACGAGGCCCATGAGGTCGAGCGACGCCACGCCGATCGCCGCCACGACCGAGAACCGCGCCCGTCGACGTTCGGCGGGCGAGCAGACTCGGTAGAGCGAGAGCAGGCTGTGCCGCACACTCATCGCCGAGGTGTCGCCGACTCGTGGGTCGTCGCCCGTGGTCTCTGGGCCGTTGGTCGTGTTCAGCGGAGCTCCCAGAGCCTGCCGGGATGCGCCGGGATCCAACTCTTGCGGGGTCGGATCGTCGGCGTCGGCCCGGGCGATCCAGAAGGAGGTGCGGTCATCGCCGGGGTGCTCCGGGTCTGCCCGTTCGATCCATGGGGGTGCTGCTCGTGCCTTCCGTGATGCTGTCCGCCGGCGAGGATTGCTGCGAGCGCACTCTACGCCCGTGAACGGAAGACGCGGCACACCGAGCACGCGATCGGCTCGTGGCAGAGTACGCCGGCGAGCTGCGCCTCGGCGCGGTGTGGACGGTCTCGCCAGCTGCCAGGCCGTCACCTTCGCTGGCTGACCCTGATCCCTGCTGGAGGCGGACCGTCAGGCGCTCGTGGCTTGGATGACCGCGGGGACGGTGGCACCGAGGTCTGCTCGCGTCGCGGCGAACACCGGCACCGCTTGGCACATCGCCGCGAGGTGCTCGAGTCCGTCGTCGAGGTCCATGGTCTGATCGAACGTGTTGCGCAGCACCTCGATGACGGCGTCGACGGGCTCGAGCCGCCGGACCACGGCGCTCGTCGGGGACGGCCCGTCGTCCGCGCGTTCGTCTACCACGCCATCGCCATCGCCATCGCCATCGCCATCGCCATCGCCATCGCCATCGCCATCGCCGGGCGCGTCGCCGGGATCGGCATCGTCGGCCACGAGGAGCACGATGGCGCTGAGGTGGCCGCCGGCCGACACGGAGCCGAGCTCGGTGGGCGGGATCGGGCGCTTGTGGCCCGTGAAGTCGGCGTCGGCGTCGAGGCCGAGCAGCTCGAGCGACCGGGCGCTGAGGTCGAGTGCTTTGGTGAACGGCTCCACCTTCCACGTCTCGGGCTCGATGGCCACCATCTCGTCGGTGAGGTAGGCCCAGCCGGCTTGTACGAGCGCGGCGGTGAGGGTCGACTTGCCGCGTCCGCTCACCCCGGCGATCACGACCACCTTGCCGTCGCGTTCGACCGCGCCGGCGTGCAGGAGGATCCGGTCGGGTGTGTTGTCGATGGCGAGCAGGTTCACCCGGGTGAGGGCGGTCTCGATCGCCCCGTCGATCGTCGACGTCCGTCCGAGCGCGTCGCCGTCGACGTAGAGGCGAAGGTCGAGGGCGTCGGCTCGTCGGCCCGACCGGTCGACGATCGAGATCGAGTGGGTGGGCCCGTCGGCGGCGACGGGGAGCGGTGCGAGGATCGCGGACAACCGTGCCGCGAGCTCGGCGTCGTCGGTCCGGACGAGGACTCGGGTGCCGCCGGCCGAGCGCACGACGGGTCGGCCGATCCACGGCCAGGCGTCGAGCACTCGTCGGCGGGCGTGGGTCCACGGTGTGGAGCGTCCGGCGTCCACGGCAGGCGTGGCGGGGGCCGACACCGGAGGTTCATCGACGTCGTCGGGCGCGAGGAGGCCGCTCGCTCGCAGATCTTCGACGACGGACCGGATGTCGTGGTCGAGCAGTTCCGGGTCGACGCCGGTCGCTCCGTGCACGGCGTCGACGATCTCATCGGTCGAGCGGTGCCCGTCGATCAGCGACCAGACCAGGCCCGCGCTGGCGTTGAGCAGGTGCGACAGGCCACGGGAGCGATCGAAGATGACGGTGCCCTCGCCGATCGGGACGATGCGCAGGGCAGATGCCGGTCTCGGTTTCGTCTCGGTGGTGTCCGTTGGCGGGCCGCTCGGCATCGACGTAACCCTACGTCGCGAGTGCCTTCCTGCTGCCTGACGACGGATGCCTGGCGACCGGCGGCGTCGGGCTGGCGACGGCGCTTCGCCGACGCTATGGCCTTGACGTAACACGAACGGCGTTCCACAGTGGACCCGACCGGCTACTCTCGGGTGAGGGGATTCCTGGTGGACATCAAACCACCGACGACCACCGACGGGCCTACTGGCGCCGAAGATGGGCAGGTAGATCCGGCGAGCGGCGCGCTCTCGCGGCGGCGGATGATCGGAGGCGCCGCCGTCGGCGCAGGCGCTCTGTGGGTTGCGCCCAGCATCGTCGGCATGACGACACCTGCCGCGGCAGCCAGCATCTGCCCCAACGAGGTCGTCACCGCCCGAGATGTCGACTACGGGCCCCGACCGTTCCTGGGGTCGGCGCCGCGGAGCATCACCCTGAGTCCGACCGGCCTCCAGGCGGGCGACGTCTGGGTGATGATCGCGGCGTACCGGGGTGGGGACACGATCAACACGCCGACCGGCATCACCGGCTTGAGCGGTCCGCTGAGCACGACCGGTGGCGGAACCGACATCTACTCGGTCCGGGTGGTCGTCTACTGGAAGACCCTGGTCGCCACGGACCTCACGGCCGGTACCTTCACCGCAGCCGTCACGACCTCGTCGGACGGCATCACCTCTGGTGGTCTCCGGGCGGCCTGCACCGCGTTTCGTGCCGGCTCGGCGATCTCGGGGTCGGGTGGAGCGACCAACACGGGGAACGGCGGTACGGCGACGTTTCCGGCCCCGCTCAGCGTGCCGAGCAGCAACTTCATCACCGTGCGCTTGGGCGCGTCGCGGGGTTTCGGTGGCTGCGGAGGAACGAGCAACTGGACCTCGCCGCCCGCGACGTCGCTCGTGAACTACAACACGGGCAACACGGGGGACCGGGCGATCGTCATCTCGGCCTCGTGCAACGACGCAGGCACCGCCACGGGCACGTGGAACGCACCTACGGGTCCTCTCAGCTGTCCGTTCGGCGCACAACCGACCGCGACGGTCAGTCTGGCGATCGGCTGACCTGGCCCGCCACCTGACCGAGACGCTCCGCGAATCGGTCCTCGGCGAACGATGATCTGAGGCCACGACATGAGTCGTGCGTCAGGGCGTCGAAGCACAACGCCGGATCGCCACCGTCGCGATGGAAGCGGTATGAGCTTCGGAGCGCGTCGTGCTCCCCGGTGCCGTGGGCTACCGGGCGAGATCGGCCACGGCGGCGTGGAGTCGGGCGGCGAAGCGGGGTTCGGCGAAGGTCTCGGCATGGCGGCGGATGCGTGCGGAGTCCCAACGCAGCTGTGACATCCGATCGATCGCGTCGACGACGGCGTTCGGCGTGGGCTCGTCGAAGTAGATGCCGGTCTCGTCTTCGACCACCGTCTCGAGCAGGCCGGCCGCCCGGATGCCGATGGTCGGCACGCCGAACGCCGCTGCCTCCACCGGTGTGAGCCCGAAGTCGTCGGGGGCGGCACACACCAACGCCGAGGCGTTGGCGTAGAGCCACCGCAGTTGGGAGTCGCTCACCCGGTCGAGGAGCACCACGCGTTCGCCGGCGGGTGCCGCCGCCCGGCGCACGTCGTCGACCGCCGGGCCCGATCCCACGATCACCAGTCGCGTGCCGGGCATCGAGGCTACGGCGTCGGCGATCGCGTCGATGTGCTTGTAGGGCATGAGTCGGGCCACGACGAGGAGGTAGCCCGCTTCGAGCTCTCGCTCCCGACCGGGACGGGCGAGGTCCGGCGCCTCGCGCGGTCCGGCGACGTCCACCGCCACGGGTGGGTGCAGGATCTCGGCGTCGATGCCGTAGGCATCGCGGATCCGTTGCTGGGTCACCCTCGAATTGGCGAGGTAGACGTCGACGGTGTGGGCCGCACGACGGTCCCAGGTGCGCAGTCGAGGGCCGAGGACGGCCATCGCGGCCCGGCCGAGGCGGGCGGTCGTCCCCGTCGTGTTCTCCTGCTCGTCGACGTAGAGCCAGCGCGCCGGGGTGTGGCAGTAGACGATCTTGCGGCCGACCGTCTGGATGCCGTGGGCCCAGCCGCTCGAGGATACGAGCACCACGTCGGCATCGATGGTGAGGTGGTCGACGGCGGGACCGAGCACGGGGAGCGCCAGGCGGTGGTGGTTGCGGAGAGGGCGGACTCGGTTCAGCGGGCTCGTCCTGACGTCGAGCGAGGAGAGCTCGGGATACGTGCCATCGGGATCGAACAACGTCGTGGCGATCGGCGCGGCCGGAAATGCCCGGTGCATCGCCAACACGACTCGCTCGGCGCCGCCCCGCTGGGTCAGGTAGTCGTGGGCGATGGCGACGGGTGGGAGGCCCGTCGCCGATGCCGGAGCCGCGGTGTCTGCCATGGAAGCGGGAGGCTATCGGGGCGTCGATCGAGAGCCCGCCGTGCGGTCGGTCCTCTGGTCCGCCGACCTCCGTCTTGACCACCGCCGGTGTTGCATCGGTCACAGATAAGAACCTGAGTCCAATTGCCTGTTTCGCAATGGGGTTCTAGACGTCACAATGGGTTTGTGGCGAAGGTGATGGGAGCGGGACGTGGCGGGCCGGCGACACGCCGACTCGTGGCACCCAAGCGCCCCTCGGCGCTGACGCCCACCCGCATCGCGGGGAGCGGGGCGGCGGTCGGCGGTCGCACCACGTGGGAACGCGGGTTCGCCTGGAAGCTGTTCTCGCTCGACGTCGCGGCATCCACCTTCGCGGTGCTCACCGCTCTGCTGTTCGGTCTCCACTCCACGACCGCCTTCTTCCGTGGGTCCCAGAGCTTCGCCCGGCTGGTCGCCGACATCGTCCTCGTCCTGGGCTGGCCGGCGATCCTCGCGGCCAGCCGGGCCTACGAGCTGCGCTACCTGGGCTTCGGCACCGAGGAGTTCCGCTACGTCTTCCTCGCCGCGGTGCGCCTCCTGGCGGGGATCGCCGTGCTCGTCTTCCTCTTCGACATCGAGATCTACCCGGCCTACATCGCCTACACCATCAGCGTCTGCCTCGTCGGGAGCCTCCTGCTGCGCTACGTGGCTCGCAAGCGACTGCATCGGAAGCGGGCCAAAGGCCAGTACCTGCGCAAGGTGCTCGCCATCGGTTCGACGGCGCACGTGCAGGCGCTCGCCGACCACCTCGGCAGCGTGCAGTACGCCGGTCTCAAGATCGTCGGTGGACTCGCCGACGATCTCGAGGAACCGTTGACCTCCCGGCAGGGCGACATCCCCTTCATCGATCCCGCCGAAGGCGTGCTCGGCGCGATCGAGGCCGTCGGTGCCGACACCGTGGCCCTCACCGACAGCGAGACGCTCTCGGGCGACGAGCTCCGTCACCTCGCCTGGTCGCTGGAAGACACCGGCATCGACCTGCTCGTCGCCCCTGCCGTCATCGACGTCGCCGGTCCCCGCATCGTCATCCGTCCGATCGGTGGTCTGCCGCTCCTCTACGTGGAGGAGCCGGAGTTCACCGGCGTGTCGCGGTGGACCAAGGCGTTGATGGACCGGTGGGTCGCGGGTCTCGGTCTGCTCGTGCTCCTGCCCGCTGTCGTGGCGATCTCCGTGTGGATCAAGGTGGCGTCGAAGGGGCCGGTGTTCTACAGGCAGCGGCGGGTCGGGATCCGGGGCGACGAGTTCGAGATGCTGAAGTTCCGCAGCATGGTCGACGACGCGGACCGCACCGTGATCGACCTCGCTGACCGCAACGATGGCTCCGGCCCGCTCTTCAAGCTGAAGGACGACCCGCGCATCACCGCTCCGGGGCGGTTCCTGCGCAAGCACTCCCTCGACGAGCTCCCTCAGCTCATCAACGTGCTCTGCGGTCAGATGTCCCTGGTCGGGCCCCGGCCCCCGTTGCCGTCCGAGGTCGCCAAGTACGGCGACGACGTCCGTCGCCGGCTGCTGGTCAAGCCTGGCATGACCGGCCTCTGGCAGGTCTCGGGCCGGTCCGACCTCAGCTGGGACGAGACGGTCCGCCTCGACCTGTCCTACGTCGAGAACTGGTCGCCGATGCTCGATCTCCAGATCCTGTGGCGCACGGTTCCCGCCGTCATGAGCGGCGACGGCGCGTACTGACCGGGTACCGGTCCTGACGGGCTCGCCGCGGTCAGGCCCCGTCGGGTGCAGCATCTCCGGCGACACCGTTGGCCCGTAGCTTCCGGACGAACTCGATGGTGTCGGGCAACGGTAGGCCGAGGTCCTCGGCGAGCTCGGCGAGCATGCGGGTTCCGTCGAGCTCGACCCACAGCCGGGCCCCGGACGGGCTGATCTCGGTGCGCTCGCCGGTCTCGCCATCGACGAGCCACGCCCGACCGTCGCTCTCGTCGAGGTCCACCCGGTCGGCGTGCACGACGACCGAACGACCCGATACGGGAGCGAGCAGATGCATCTCGGCATGATCGTCGCCCATCGCGGAGCGGGCAAGGGCGATCGAACGCGCGGGCCGCGTCGTCAGGTGCGATCCGGGCTCGATCTGCTCGCGCCGTCCGGAGAGGCACCTCACGGAGCCCGTCGAGGCCCCTGACGTCGAGCGAACCTACGTTGGAGCCATGGCCGCCTGGATCCAACTCCTCGCCGACGTCGCGGGACGATCGGCCGACGAGGTCGATGTGCTCAGCGGTGAGCTGTGGGCCGCCGGGGTCGGCGGCATCGAGATCCGGGACGAGGCGTGGGGCGAGACTCCCGATCGATCCCCGATGCGAGATCACGTCCCGGAGACGGCATCGTCGCCAGCAAGCGGCCCGAGGTCGACGCGGCTCGTCATCGGCGTCACGGCCGACGGCGAGGACTCGGCTGTCGGCGTCCTGGTCGCCGCGGGTCTGCCGTTCGCCCGTCGGGAGCTGACGGTGGATGCTGCGCCGTCGTCGTGGCCCGACGACTGGGTCGATGCTCGGCGCGATCATGCGGTGGCCCACACGATCGGCGCCATCACGGTCGTGCCCGAGGGTGCGGATGCACCCGCTGATGTGACGACGCTCGTCGTGGCGGTCGATGCGGGACGGTCCTTCGGCCACGGCGGCCACGTCACGACCCGGCTCGCGCTCGAGGCCCTGCAGGCCGTGGGGGTGGCCGGTCGCGCCGTGCTCGACATCGGCTGCGGGTCCGGTGTGCTCGCCGTCGCCGCGGCGCGGTTGGGTGCGTCCCGGGTGCTCGCGCTCGACGTGGCGGCCGAGGCCGTGGACGCGACCTCGGCCAACGCGGCGCGCAACCGCGTCGACGACATCGTCGAGGTGCGTCAGGGGTCGATCGCCGAACCGGGTGATGTCGCCGTGGCCGGTTCGGGTGGGAGCGGCACGGGTTCGCCGTTCGACGTCGTCGTGGCCAACATCGAGGCACCTGTCCTGGAGCAGATCGCACCTGGGGTGGTCGGCACATCGACGGTCGGCGGTGTCGTCGGCATCAGGGGCTCGGTGGTCCTGAGCGGCTTCCTGACCTCCGAGACGGATCGGGTCGCCCGCGCCTACGCGCCGCTGGGCGTCTCGGGTACCAGAACCGAGGGCGAGTGGTCCGCGGTGGTGCTCGGTCGAGTCGGACCCGCCGATCGGGACAGCCCCGCCAGGAGCTGACGGAAGCCTGGTCAGGTGCGAGCGGCCAAGGTGATCAGGCCCTGGTCGGCGAAGGTGGCGATCGACCGTCGTACGTCGGGTCCGATCAGGTCCGCGGGAGCTCCGGTCTCGGTTGCCAGCTCGGCGATCATCTCGGCGATGTCCAGGCGCCCGTCGATGGTGAGCCAGATGAGCCCGGCCGTGGCGTTGAGCGAGAAGCTGCGCTCGCTGCCGTCGACGGACAGGTCGACGCCGTCGTCGCCCACCCGGGTGGTGACGACGGGCGTGATCACCGGGACGGCGTGGTCGGAGATCGCCGGGGCGACGGGAGGGTTGAGCGAGAACTGGCGAGCCTCGGCTGCGGCCTTGCACGGCTCGCACGGCGCCTCCGGCGCGGGCTCTGCTCCGGCGGCCGGCGGGGAAGCCGGCGTTCGCGGCGTCATGGGCGGGTCGTTCGCTCTGCTCGACGGACGAGCAGGCCGTTGAGGTTCTGGGCGAGGCACTGGTCGACCTGGGCGTCGAGGGCCGGCCAGGTCTCGCCGTCGTCGTGGGCGATCCACAGCGACGCCACCCCGTGGACCGTCGCCCACATCGAGATGGCGATGAGCGCCGGATCGGCCGGCGCGAACCGTCCCGAATCGATGCAGGCCTGCACGGCCTCGATGAGCATGCTGAAGCAGGCCACCATCTGGAGGTCGTCGATGTTCTCGTCGTGGTGCTTCGAGTTCTGCATGAAGATCACCCGGTACTCCTCCGGGTGATCGACGGCGAAGCGGACGTAGGCCCGGGCCATCACCTCGATGCGCTCGACTGGATCGGTGACCCCATCGAGCTCGGCGGTGAAGAGGTCGGCGAGGGCGTCGAACTGCCGCTGGCAGACCGCGTGGATAAGCGCGTCCTTGGTGTCGAAGTGGAGGTAGATCGACGGTGGGGTACGACCCACGGCGTCGGCGACCATGCGGATCGAGACCCGGTCGGCATCGCCCAGCTCGATGATGAGGCGTTCGGTCTCGTCGAGGATCTCGTCGCGCAGCAGCTCGCCGTCGCCGCGCTTGGCGCGGTGGGGCCGGGCCTTGGTGCCCGGCGTGGGAGCGCCGGGCTTCGGGATGCGGGCGGGTGCGGTGATCTCAGGGCTCCTCGGGTGCATCGGTGCTCGACGAGCTGCCGATCCCGGTCAGTATGGCGTGCTCGCCCGGGTCTCCCGTGCCGGGCCGTTCTGGTCGACCGCCGTCGTCCTCGAGATCGTGCAGCGCGGCCTCGGCGTGCGCTTCGCTGAGACCGGCCCGTTCGTAGAGGCGCTTGAGGGGCTTGGGCGCCCACCAGTTGGCGTCGCCGGCGAGCTCCATGAAGGCGGGGACGAGCGTGGCTCGCACCAGGGTGGCGTCCATGAGCACCGCCAGCGTGAGGCCGATGCCGAAGAGCTTGATGAAGCTCACCGACGAGGTGGCGAAGGCGAGGAACACCACGGAGATGAGCACGGCGGCGGCGGTGATGATGCGCCCCGTCTTGGCGAGGCCGGCGGCGACCGAGCTGGCGTTGTCGCCGGTGCGGTCGTACTCCTCCTTGATGCGCGACAGCAGGAAGACCTCGTAGTCCATCGACATGCCGAAGGCGATGCAGAACATCAGCACCGGTGTGGTCGTGTCGAGGAGCCCCGTGGGGGTGAAGCCGAGCGAGTCGGCGAAGTGCCCGTCCTGGAAGATCCAGACCATCGCACCGAAGGTGGCCGTGAGGCTGAGGGTGTTCACCACGAGCGCCTTGGCGGGTACGAGCACGCTGCCGAACATCAGGAACAGCAGGATGAACGTGGCGACGACGATGACGCCGAGGGCGTAGGGGAGCCGATCGAAGATGCCCTGCTTCACGTCGGTGAGCTGGGCGGAGAGACCACCGACGAGCGCGTGCTCGCCGTCGGGTGCCGGCAGGGCTCGGATGTCGGCCACGAGCTGCTCACCCTCCTCGGAGACGGGCTCCACGGAGGGCACGACCGAGAGCCAGGTGCCGGCTTCGCCCTCGACCACGAACCGGTCGGCGTTGGGCGCGTCGGCCAGCACCATCTGGCCGTCGATGTAGATGCCCGAGGCCGAGTCGACGCGTGCGGCGCCGTCGAGCTGCGAGAGCTCGGCGGCGTAGACGCCGATCGCGCCCTCTTCGGTGATCGGATCGTTGCCGGGCAGGACCACGGCGAGCGCACCGGTGTCGTTCGAGTCGTAGTCGTCGCGGAGTTGGTCGGACACCTGCCGGACGTCGGAGCTGGCCGGGAGCACGCGGTCGTCGGGCAGGCCGAACGCGATGTGCAGGAAGGGTGATCCGAGGATGAGCAGCACGACGATGACCGCGGTCGCGATCGGGAGCGGGCGGGCCATCACGGCGTGGGCCAGCTTCGACCAGAAGGCTCCCTCGACGACGGTGCGGTTCCGGCGCGGGAGCGAGAGCTTGTCGATGCGGTCGCCGAGCAGCGCCATGAGCGCGGGGAGGAACACGATGGCGCCCAGCACCGCGAGGCCGACGACGGGGATGCCCGCGTAGGCGAACGAGCGCAGGAAGGCGATGGGGAACACGAGCAGCGCGCCGAGGGAGATGGCGACGGTGAGCCCGCTGAAGAACACGGCCCGACCGGCGGTGGCCACCGTGCGGACGACCGCCAGCGCGCTCTCGTGCCCGTTGCCCCGCTCCTCGCGGTAGCGGGAGACGATGAACAGCGCGTAGTCGATCGACAGGCCGAGCCCGAGGGCGGTCGTGAGGTTCAGGGCGAAGATCGACACCAGGGTGAGCTCGGAGAGCACCGTGAGCACGAGGAAGGTCCCGACGATGGCGATGCCGCCGACGGCGAGCGGGAGGAGCGCCGAGATCACGCTGCGGAACACGATCAGCAGCAGGATGGCGGTGATGGGGAAGGCGATGAGCTCGGCCACCGCCAGGTCGTGCTCGATGGTGCTGCCCACCTCGGCGAACACGGCGTCACGTCCCGTGACGCCGACGGTCACCGTGCCGTCGTCGTAGGAGAAGTCCTCCACGATGGCGACGACCTGGTCGTGGACCTCGTCCTCGGTGCCATCGACCCGACCGAGCACCATGGCCGACGAGCTGTCGCCGGCGCGCAGCGGGGGAGGGTTGCCGAGCGACCAGTAGGACACGACCTCGCTCACGTTCGAGGTGGCGGTGAGCCGGTCGGTGATGGCGATGCCGGCATCGGCGACCGCGGGGTCGTCGACGTCGCCGCCGTTCGCCGTGACGACGAGCACCACGTTGGGCTCACCGGCGTCGAAGTGCTCGTCGAGGAGGTGGTGCGCCTTGGTGGAGTCGGCTCGGGGGTCCTCGAAGCCGCCGTTGGAGAGCTTCTCGGCCACGCCCGCGCCGAGCACGCCCGCGAGGACGAAGCCGATGGCGAACAGCACCACGACGAGCTTGCGATGGCGGACGAGGCCCTGTCCCAGCTTCACGAACCGCATGTCGACCCTCCGAGGTCCCAGCTCCTGGGTCTCTGATCTCCAGTAACTTATCGGTGTTAAGTTACTGGAGATCAGACACTGGGTGAAGGGTCCATGACAAGGTGACGTATGTCATAGTGGCGTACCTGGGCAGGAGGGGCGGTGGGCCCCGCCCTACGATCTGCGCCCATGATCAACATGACAGGTACCGGGAGAACACGTCACGCCGTCAAGGTCGCGGGGGCGGCCGCTGGATTGGTGATGGTGCTGGGCGCCTGCTCCTCCGATGACGATGCGAAGAAGGTGGACGAGAGCACCGCGTCCACGGCAGGTGCGGCGACGGACGGCACCACCGATCCCAGCGACGGCACCGTGGCCGACGATGCCTGGACGGCCGATGCCTATGCGCACCGCGGCGCCGACGGTGAGACCTTCGACTACGAGTGCACCCCCGACGGCACGCTCGACACGGTGTGGGGTGCCGGGATCTACACCGACGACTCGTCGGTGTGCAGCGCGGCAGTGCAGATGGGGCTGATCACGCTCGAAGAAGGCGGCGAGGTCACCATCGAGATCGCCGCGGGCCTCGACGCGTACGAAGGTGGTACCGCGAACGGCGTCACATCGCTCGTCTACGGACCGTGGGACGGAAGCTTCGTCTTCCCCGACGCGCCTCCGGAGAGCGTGACCTTCGAGGTGACCGACATCAGCTGGGACAAGTCGGCCAAGAGCCTCGGACTTGCCGAGGGCGACAGCGAGACCGTCGAGTGTGCCAAGGGTGGCAGCACGGGTGCGATCTGGGGCAGCGGTCCCTACACCGCTGACACCTCCGTCTGCACCGCGGGAGTCCACGCCGGCGTGATCACCGTCGCCGACGGCGGTGAGGTGACGATCACCGTGTCGGCCGGTGAGGATTCGTACGAGGGAACCACGGCCAACGGCGTCACGAGCGCCGGCTACGGCCCGTACGACCTGAGCTTCACCGTCGACGCAGCCTGATCGACGATCGCAACCCGTCGTCGCAGGTAGATCGGCGCACCCCAACCCCTTGTGGCTGGGGTGCGCCGTTGCCTGCGGCGATGGGTCACGGCGGGTCGGCCGTCGTATCGGTCGACGATGCCGTGTCCCTCGGTGGGGCCCACGGTGATGAGCCGGGGAACAGCAGATCGATCCCCTGGGCATCGTCGAGCACGACGCTGACCTTCCTGCCGCCGGACGGGTTCGCCTCAGCGCGTCGGGGACCCTCACATAGGATCCGGGACCATGTCTCGAGATGACATCACCGAGGTTCCACGCCGAGCGTTGGCCCGCGGCGCCGAGCCAGCACGTCGCCGACCGCACGTCCGGCTGGTTCCGCTCGTCGTGGTGGTCGCCCTCGTGGCGGCATCGATGGTCTCGTCGACATCGACCGCCGGCGCCTCTGGGGCCTTGTCCGGGACCGTGGAGTCGGGCGGCACACCGCTCGGCGGGTACGCGGTGACGCTGTTGGGGACGCGTCCCGGCGCCCCGCCCGAGGTGCTCGGCGCCGCGACGTCCGCAGGCGACGGTGGCTTCACCATCGACCACGTGGTCGCCGCCGAGCCCGATCGGGTCTTCTACCTGCTGGCGCGCTCACCTGGTACGGGCGACGTCGTGCTCGCCACGATGCTCGGCGCCGAACCCGGCCGAGTGGCAACCGTCAACCCACGGACGACCGTGGCCTTTGCCTACTCGACGGCCCAGTTCCTCGACGGCGGCCTCGTCGTCGGTCCCGTCCCCGGCGTGCCCAACGGTGCATCGATGGCGAAGAACCTGGCCGACCCGGTCACCGGGGAGATCGGCACCGTGCTCGACCAGGCTCCGAACGGTGCCGAGACGTCGAGTCGGGCGACGTTCAACTCGTTGGCCAACGCCGTCGCCGCCTGCGTCGCCGCGTCGATCGACTGCGGGGCCCTGCGGGCCGCCACGACACCGACGGACCGTCCCGAACCGGCCGATTCGCTGCAGGCGCTGCGCAACCTGGTGCGCCAGCCCACGCTCGGCGTGGTCGACGTCTACGGGATCGCCGGGCACGGACCGGCCCCGTACGTGCCCGCACGCGAGCTCCCGCCGGTGGCCTGGACCCTCGCCCTGCGCTTCGAGGGAGGCACGGATCTCCCCGACAGCTCGCGGATGAACGGCCCCGGCAACTTCGTGATGGATCACGAGGGAACCATGTGGGCGGCGAACAACTACACGTATGCACCGCCCGGGCAGACGGCGTGCGCCAGCGACCTCGTGCTGCGCTTCGCGCCGGACGGGGCCTACGTCCCCGGTGCGCCCTACCGCGGGGGCGGTCTGAGCGGGGTGGGCTACGGGATCGCCCGCGACCGCTTCGGCGACATCTGGCTGTCGAACTTCGGGTTCGCCGCCGAGGAGTGCGATCCTCAGCCGCCTCACAACACCCTTTCGCGGTTCACGGCCGACGGCGCGCCGGTCTCGCCGGCGCAGGGGTACCTGCCCGACGGCGTCGACTGGCCGCAGGGCATCGACTTCTCGCCGACCGGTGACCTGTGGATCGCCAACTGCGGGAACGACAGCGTGACGGTGTTGCGCGATGGCGATCCCGCCCGTGCCCAGGTCCTGACCGGCCTCGGCGTCGAGAAGCCCTTCGATGTGGCCTTCGGCTCTGACGGCAACGCGTACGTCACGGGACTGCACAGCGACAACGTCGCGGTCGTCGCGCCGGACGGGACCCCGGTCCCCGGCTCGCCGCTCGGCGGGTTCCACCGGCCGATGGGCATCGCGGCGAGCAGCACAGGTGAGCTGTGGATCGCGAGCTCGGGACTCGTCGACATGCCCTGCCCCGGCAAGGCGGTCGAGTTCGTCCCGCCCATGTCGCTCGGCTACATCGACCCGGCGACGGGCGACCGTCAGACCTACACGGGTGGTGGCCTGACGATCCCGTGGGGAGTCAGCGTGGACGGCCACGACAACGTCTGGGTCTCCGACTTCGGCGGCGAACGCCTCACCGGCTTCTGCGGGCGCGACGACTCCCCGCACTGCCCGTCCGGCGTGGGCAAGGGCGATCCGCTCTCGCCGCACGAGGGGTTCTTCTTCGACGGGCTGCGTCGGTCGACGGCCACCGCCACCGATTCGGCGGGCAACGTGTGGGTCACGAACAACTGGAAGGAGCTACCGCCCGAGGCGAACCCCGGCGGCTACCAGGTCGTGGTGTTCCTCGGGTTGGCCGGACCGGTCGAGGTGGCCGACCCAGCGCCGAAGCCGGATCCCGCGCCATCGGGAACCGATCCGACCGGTGCCGCCGATGGCGCGGTGACGACCCGCCCCCAGTACACCGGCTGACACCTGCGTGGGGATCTGGGTCGACCGGGTCCACGGATGGACGATCGTCGCCGGCTCCACCGAGGACCCCGGTCCGCGCCGGGTGACCATCGCGGCGTCTATGGCATTGCCAGACGACCCCTACGGCATCGACAAGCCCACCGGATGGACCACACCCATCTGCTCGAATCTTGCACCCAATTGAACGAGAGCATCGTCGGAGGTCCAGTCACGGCAGAAGCGCGCTGCGAGAGGTCAGTTGATCGGTAGATCTCGAATGGCGAGGCGGGTGGGGCTCAGTGATGCGATCGCGCCGCGATCGAGGTCGTCGGTGATCGCGGGGAGGTTTGCAGCCAGCAAGGCGATGTGATCCTCGGGTGGGAGCTCGGCCACCTGGCGCAGATGGACGACCGAGGGGCTGGAGGCTCGTCGTAGAGCGAGCAGCATTCCGAAGTCGCTGTCGGCGGTGACGACCACGAGGCTCTCACTGGCGGCTCGATCGAAGATCTCCTCATCGGTGGCGGTCATGAGGCCGAGGTCGACGACATGCGTGGCATCGAACTCCGCCTCGCGCAGCCTCTCGGCGACGTGAGGCGACAGGTTGGCGTCGATCAGCAGCTTCATGCCGGTCGAGCTACCGGAACCTCACGTTCGCCGGCGAGCGCAGCTGCGTACTCGAGCGCGGCGAGCACGTCGTCGCGGTCGAGGTAGGGGTAGTCCTCGAGCACCTGGTCGATCCCGCGTCCAGCGGCGAGCTGGCCGAGAACCATGCTCACGGTGACACGCGTGTTGCGGATCGTCGGCAGTCCACCCATGCGGGCTGGATCTACGGCAATCCGTTCGAAGGCCATGCCGGGCATCCTACGACCGTAGGCTGTCTGCATACCCAGAGGTTCCGTTTGCCGGCGGCTCGGCGACACGGGAGCGTTCGGGCTCAGGCATCACCGATCACCTCCCAGAGGTGTTCGGCGGCTTCTTCGCCGCGGACTCCGGAGGCGCGCAGGTCGGCGTAGACACGGGGCCATGGCGGGACGCGCACATCGCCAGCGAGGGACGAGAGGCGCTTGGTGACCGGCGTGGGGAACGGTCGCAGTACGAGGCGGCCTCCGTCGATGGGCTTGAGCCCCGACCGATCGGCCAGGGCATCGAGCATGGCCGGGGTAGGTGCGTCGACGTAGACCTCCACGCCGGTGACCTCGGTGAGATAGGGCGCCACGACGTTCGCCGCGGCGACGCCCGTGGCCGCCCAGGCCACACCGTCGGTGTCCCAGCGCCGCCCCACCTTCACGAGCTCGGATGCGAGGTCGCCGAGGATCCCGACGCGCAGCAGGACCGGCTTGGTCGCTGCTTCAGCGGCATCGGCGTAGGCGGTCAGCATCGCTCGTCGATCCGCGATCTGACGTGCGGAGTCGCGCCCACGTGCAGCGTCGGCGGTGAGGAGCCCGAGCGTGGTCAACGTCGCGAGGGCCTTCGTTGCCGAGCCGGCCGACAGCCCGGTCGCCTGGGACTCAACCCCGTAGGCCCCTGAGCACCCCTGTTCGTCGCGGGGCGTTCGCTGCCAGATCCGGCGCTCGTCCACGGGGCGCCGGACGTGTCTCTCTCCGGACCTTCAGATGCACGGACACGCCGGCGATGTCGAGCAGGTCCTGGACGGGTTCGCTGGTTGCCATTGGTCGCTCTCCGTGATCTCGGTTCGTGGACGGGGCGCTCGACGTGCCTACTTACGTCCCCACTGCCGCGACGCCGCGCGTCGCCAGACTTCTCTACGTACCAAGCCAGAAATCGCGCGAATTCTCGCGAGCAAATCTCAGCAATCTCGCGATGACCGGTCGACGTGTCGCTCGCCGTGTTCGTCGACACGTGCGGCTGTCGAGCGCGCTGCGGCCGTGGCCGTCGTGTCGTCCTGCTCCTCAGCCTGTGCTCCCATGGTTGATGACCACACGCACCAGACCGCGAGTTCGTCCGCACGGGCCAGCGAAGCGAACCGTCCCAGCCCCATATTCGGGTCGGCGAACCGCAATCTTGGGCGGGTGTCGTGCAAGCGGTGTTGCCGTTGCTTCTCTAGAGAGTGAGGGTCGTGGAGGTCAACAGTCGAGATGTCAGTGCTGACTTCGACGAGTTCGTTCGATCGGTCGAGCCCCGCTTGCGCCCGGCGCTCGTCGCTCGACTCGGTCCCACCGACGGCCGCGAGGCCACTGCTGAGGCCCTTGCATGGGCGTGGCAGCGGTGGCCGCAGCCATCGGGACTGACCAATCCCGTTGGCTATCTGTACCGCGTGGGCATGAGTCGCACACGGCGCATTCGAAGGCCCTCCCCGGTGTGGGGTTCGCCGAACACGTCGGACGATACGGAACACCTCGCCCGCGACGGGGCGATTCGTGAGGCGCTGTCTCGATTGACACCACCTCAGCGAGTCGCCGTCGTTCTCGTCGACGGATTCGGGTGGACGCTCGCCGAAGTCGCCGAACTTCGTCGGACTGGGAGGTCCACGGTGCAAAAGCATCTCGAGCGGGGCCGGACGCGCCTGCGCTCAGAACTTCAAGGGAGTGACGATGATGATTGACGAGGAACTGCGGCGCGCCATCGAGTCCGCAGCTGCGCCGGTACGTCCTGCGGAGGTGAGGGAGCGTGTGAGCGTCCCCAGGGCGGTCCCGGCGAGGGGTGTGCTTGTCGGTGCTCTCGTGGTCGTTCTCGCGGTCGTTGTTTCGGCCGCTCTGCTGGTCGAACGAGGAGGGAATGACAGCGACGTCGTTGTCGGCGCCGACGTCGCAGCATCGCCAGATGGGTCTGTAGCCGTGTCGAGCAGCGTCGCACCTGGTTCGGAGCCGGGCGCCACCTCAGGTGATGCCTCGTTCACCGCTGACCTACCCGCCGAGTTCACGCTCAAGCAGAGCTTCTCTACCCCCGCCGCCGGGGACATCGCTTACGCGCAGTCCACGAAGGTGTTCGAGGCTGACGCCAAGGACTGGATCGGGCCCGGGGGCCCTTTTGGCCGACGGGTGACGGTGACGGTGACCGTCCATCCACCACTTCCTGACGAGGAAGCGTTCGGCACCGATCTGAGCGAGGGCCGTCAGGTCATAGTCGAGGGCATGACCGCTTATGTGTTCAGCAGAAATGTGGCTCTTCAAGGCGACGCCGGCATGGCGGACGTTCCTGTGAACTCCGTTTCCTACGCGGTCACTCCTGAGATCTCCGTTCAGATCGTCGGGGACGGGCTGACCGACTCCGAGGTGCTCGCTCTCATCGAGAATGTTCGCGTCGGTTCCTGAGCATTGGGGCCGGATCGAGTTGGCGATTTCGACGAGTAGCCCTGCCGGCTGTCGAGGACGCCGAAGATCTCCCGGACCAGGTCACCTCGCTCACGGCTAGATGGTTGGTTCCAAGGGGTCAGTGGTCGTAGGGGGTGAGGGATCGGGCTGGTCCGGGTCGGTTGGTGGTCTCGTTGTGCCAGATCGCGGCGGTGAGCGCGAGGAGTCGCTGTAGGACTCGGGCGCATACGCCGGGCTTGGTGCGTGCGCCGTGGCGTTCGAGGTCGAGTTGGGCTTTGAGGGTCTGGTTGACGGACTCGATGATCTGGCGGAACGGTCGGAGGTACTGCTGGTGAGGTCGGGGCTTCTCGCCGCTGTAGGTGGGGCGGATCAGTGTGATGCCCGCGTTGGTGAGCTGGTTTTCGAAGTCGGCGCGTCGGTAGCCCTTGTCGGCCATGAGGGTCTGGCCGGGGCGGTGCAGGGCTGGGTCGAGGGTGATCATGTCGAGGGCGGTGTCTCGTTCGTCGGCCTTGGCGCTGGTGAGCGCGAACGCGACGGGCAGCCCTGATGGTGTGGTGATGAGGTGGAGGCGTAGTCCTCAAAAGAACCTGGAGTGCGATGAGCAGTACCCGTAGGTGGCCCACCCGGCGAGGTCGGATCGTTTGACGGTCTCGCGGCTGCGGCCGCACTCAACGGGGGTGGAGTCCACGAGCCAAACGTCGTCGGTGAACGACGGGCACGACCGGGCGAGATGTGCGGTGACGTGGCGCATCAGAGCTCCAGCGTTGCGGAGCCGCTTGTTGTAGCCGGGACGTTCGGGCAGGAACGGGAACCAGGGCCGCAGGTGGGCATGCGCGTGGCGGATGAAGCGGGCTTCGGAGGTGAACCCGAGCAGGGCCTGCAACACGGCCAAGGTGACCAGCTCCGCGTCGGACAGCTTGGGCGCGATCCCGACCTTGGGCCGTTCCGGCACCCACTCTGGGTGCTCGATCAGGAGATCGTCGACCGTGACGTACAGTCGGGTCGCGAGGGTGTCCAGGTCAGGGTTCATGCGCTGCGTCCTCCGGGATCAGGGTCTGTTGAAGCCCCCTGATCTTGGACACCCTCCCTGGTTACCTGGTGGATAATCGCGCGGACCGCGCGAATCCCTTGGAACTACTCATCTAGGAGACTGCTGAGCAATCCGGCCGTCGGACTCGCGATTTTCGTGGGGATC
>CAZGEF010000035.1:0-26479 GCA_964525005.1 uncultured Rhabdothermincola sp. | reverse complement strand
GCCGAGGAGCTCTACGACCGGGTCTTCTTCGAGTACGGCGACGACTCCGTCGCCCAGCTCGGGGGCGTCCACCTCGCTTGCGAGCAGGCGTCGAACCTGCTGACCAAGGTGCTCGAGTGGGGGCGGCTCATGTCGTACCTCGAGCAGTCCACCCGCTACATCGCCTACGACGCCCGCATCGGTGGCCGCTACCGCTACTACCGACCACCGGCGCTCATGTCGACGCTCGGCACCAAGTACGTGGGCGACATGGATCGCATGTTCGACACCTACGCCGAGCTCCTGCCCCGCATGCAGGACTTCTACCGGACCCAGTTCCCCAAGGACCCGTCCGACTCCGACTTCGTCTACCGCCAGGCGATCCGGGCCAAGGCCTTCGACGCGCTGCGCGGGATCCTCCCGGCGGCGTCGCTGTCCAACGTGGGCATCTACGGCACGGGGCAGGCCTACGAGGCGCTCCTGCTGCGCATGAAGGCCAACCCGCTGCCCGAGGCGCAGGCGTACGCGGACCTCATGCTCACCGAGCTGCGCAAGGTCATCCCCTCCTTCCTCAAACGGGTCGACCTCGACGACCGTGGCGTCGCCTGGAGCAACTACCTGCGCACCAACAGAGACGCGATGGACGAGTTGGCCCAGCAGCTCTTCCCGCCTTCGGCCGATCCCGAGCCGTCGTCGAAGGTGACCCTCGTCGACTTCGACCCCGACGGCGAGGTCAAGCTGATCGCCGCGATGCTCTACCCCTACACGCACCTGCCCGAGACCCAGGTCGAGGCGCAGGTGCGGGCCATGGGCACCGACGATCGGCTCGCGGTCGTCCGGGCCTACACGGGCGACCGAGCCAACCGGCGCCACCGTCCCGGGCGAGCCCTCGAGCGCACCGACTACCGCTTCGACATCGTCGCCGACTACGGCGCCTTCCGCGACCTCCAACGGCATCGCATGTGCACCGTCGAGTGGCAGCGGCTCGCGCCCCGCCACGGCTACGAACGCCCCGAGGCGGTCGACCTGGCAGGGCTGCGGGAGGACTTCGACGACGCCATGGCCCGGAGCGCCGCGCTGCACGACGTCATCGCGACCCCGTTCCCGGAGGAGGCGTCCTACGCCGTCTGCCTCGCGTACAACATCCGCTTCATGGTCCAGATGAACGCCCGTGAGGCGATGCACCTCATCGAGCTCCGGACCACGCCGCAGGGCCACCCCGCGTATCGGACCGTGGCCCAGGACATGCACCGCCTGATCGCCGAGCAAGCCGGGCACCGTGCGGTCGCGGAGATGATGAGCTTCGTCGACCACACCCCCGAGCCGGCGCTGGAGCGCCTCGATTCGGAGCGGCGTGCCGAGGATCGACGACGCGACGCGCAGGAACGGGACGACCGCGCCGGTCCTGGCAAGGCAGGCGTCTGACCGAGCGCGGTGACGGGAGCGCAACGACCCGTCGCCGGGGAGCGGCCATCGACGAGCGGTCACCGCAGTGATCGGTCGCCGTCCGGGTGCCGGTCCTCCCGTCAGGAATTTGTCCGCTGAACGTGCACGACCCACCCACGAGCGGCATATGATCCGGGCCGCGACGGCCCAGACCACACCGCACGGGTCGAGATGCAGGCCACCGGATCACGAAGGAAGACATGGCAGACGAAGCACCGGGCAACGAAGCGCTCGAGGAAGAGCTCGGCGACGAAGCGCTCGATGACGAAGCGCTCGGCGACGAGGACCTGGAGGTCGCGGTCGTCGAGGTCGTCGACGACGACGCCGTCGTCGAGGACGACGAGGAAGACGACGAGGTCCCGGTCGCCGCACGCAAGAAGGCCGTGGAAGAGGACGATGACGACGAGGACGTCGACCCGGACGACGTCGAGGCCGACCTCGACCGGATCCTCAAGGATCGCATCGCGGCGAACGACGACGATGACGACGAGGAAGAGGTGGCCGCCCCCCGCCCAGCCGCCGAGACCCCCGACGGGGTGCAGCCGAAGAAGGCCCACGAGTTCATGTGCACCGGCTGCTTCCTGCTCGTCAACCCGGGCCAGTTCGGTCCTGTCGGCGCCATGGAGTGCCCCGTCGGCGAGGAGATCTGCCCCGCGATCGACCAGCTCACCAAGCAGCTCACCAAGGGCCGGAAGTAGCGCCATGGGTCCGACCGGCATGTCTGACGGCACCTCCGCCGGCGGGGGCGGCGGCGATCCCACCGAGTCGTCCGGCGACCGGTCGGTGATCAGCCACCTGGCCGACTGCCTCGTCTATGCGCCGCTGGGGTTGGCCTTCGATGCCCGGGACCTCTTCCCCGACCTCGTCGCCAAGGGGCGCAACCAGGTCACCGTCATGAAGATGCTGGGGCGGTTCGCCGTCCAGCAGGGCTCCGACAAGGGTCGCACCGCCTTCGTCGACATCGGCGCACAAGCGGTGTCGATGCTCCCCGGCGTCTCGATGGCCGGACCGCCCGACGACGTCGACGATGCTGCCGCCGAGATCGGTACCGAACGGGTCCCAGTCGCGCCGTCCGACGCCGGCACGGTCGAACCCGTGACCCCGACCCCCGACACCGCGACAGACCCCTCGACCAGCGCGACCGACGACGGGACCGAGGAACCTGGGGACGCCGTCGATCCGCCCGTCGAGGTGTCGAGCCTGGCGATCCCCGACTACGACAGCCTCTCGGCCCTCCAGGTCGTTCCCCGCCTCGAAGGCCTGACCAACGTCGAGCTCGAGGCGGTGGGCCGCTACGAAGCGGCCACCCGCGCCCGCAAGACCATCCTGAACAAGGTCGCCCAGCTCCAGGCGGGCTGACGCCATGGAGGGTGCGCGAACGGCCACAGCAGATGACGTCCCGACGCTGGCCCGCCTGGCACGCGAGGCCGTCGTCGAGCTCACCCCCACTCGGGGAGGGTCCGTGTGGTCGCGCCGCGAGGCTCGTCCCGAACCGCTCGAGGCATCGTTCGAAGCGGCACTCGAGCTCCCGGAGCACGTCGTGCTGGTGGGCACCATCGACGGTGCACCCGTCGGCTACGCCGTCGCCCACGTCGAGGTGCTGCGCGACGAGGGCCGGCTCGCCATCGTCGACGACATCTACGTCGAGCCGGAAGCCCGCGGCGTCTCGGTCGGCGAGGCCATGATGGATCGCGTCATCGAGTGGGCTCGTGGCCGACGCTGCCTCGGCGTCGACTCGTTCGTCCTCCCCGGTCATCGAGAAGCGAAGAACTTCTTCGAGCGGTTCGGCCTCACCGCACGGGCCATCCGGGTCCACAAGTCGCTCGAGGGCCGGCCCAGCGGCCCGCCGAAACGTCCCGGCGGCGCGGTCCCGTCGTGACCGACCGGGGGGCCGCCGTGCCGCCGATCGATCCGGGCGCCGACCGACCGCAGCTGTGCGTCGGGGCCATCGCCGTCGATCGGGACCGGATCCTGCTCATCCGGCGGGGCCACGGGAGCGCGGCGGGACGGTGGTCGATCCCCGGTGGGCGTGTCGAGCGCAGCGAGCTGCTCGCCCAGGCCACCATCCGCGAGGTCCGGGAGGAGACCGGCCTCGAATGCGTCATCGGCCCGTTCGTCGGCTGGACCGAGATCGTCGACGACGACGAGCACCACGTGGTCCTCGACTTCGAGGTGACCCTCCTCGACCCGGGCGAACCGGTCGCGGGCGACGACGCCGCCGAGGCGGCCTGGGTGCCGCTGGTCGGCGTGCTCGACCTCGCCCTCACCGACGGCCTAGCCGAGTTCCTCCACGACCACGGCTACATCGACAGCTTCACCTGACGCGGGCGGTGCTGTGCTCAGCACCGCCCGGGACGCGTGCGCATCCAGGTGGGCCTGACGTGCTCGACCACGTGCGCGTGGAGGGCCACCTCGAGGAACAACGACTTGGGGGTCACGACGCACCCGCGGCTAGCGCGCCTTCCAGACCGGGTCCCGCTTCTCGAGGAAGGCGTTGATGCCCTCTGCGAAGTCCTCGGTGCCGACGAGCTCGAGCAGCTCCGTCTGGCTCTTCTGGAAGGCCTCGCGGTCGTCGATCTCGGCGAACTCCTCCATGAGGCGCAGCGAGGCCTGGACGGCAAGCGGCGCGTTGTAGGCGATCCGGCCGGCGAGCTCGAGCGCCGCCGCCAGGGCACCTCCGGGCTCGGTGAGCTGGTTCACCATGCCGAGGTCGAACGCGCGCTGGGCCGTGATGGGATCGCCGGTGGCGGTCAGCTCGACGGCGATGTTGCGGGGAAGCACCCGGGCGAGGCGGAAGAGGCCGCCGGCACCGGGGAGCAGCGATCGCTTGACCTCGGGGATGCCGAAGCTCGACTCGATCGAGGCGACGACCATGTCGCACGCCAGCACGATCTCGGTCCCGCCGGCGAGGGCGAAGCCGTCGACCGCGGCGATGATCGGCTTGGCGCGCGTGCGCTCGGTGATGCCGGCGAAGCCGCCCCGCTCGGTGTTGATCTCGTTGCCGCGGCCCTCGTTGATCACCCGCAGGTCGGCACCGGCGCAGAACACCCCACCCGCACCCGTGATGATGCCGACGTACACCTCGGGGTCGCCCTCGATCTGGTCGATGCCGTCCTCGATGCCCTGGGCGACGTCACCGTTGACGGAGTTCTTCTTGTCCGGCCGGTTGATCGTGATGATCCCGGCGCGGCCCTTCACCTCGTAGTTGACCATGGCCGAACCCTAGTTCTGCCCGCTCGCGACCCTCCAAGGGCCCGTGAACCTCACGATCCGTCGACGCTCTTGCTCCTCCGAGGCTCGACCGATGGCCACCTCACGTCGCACGCTCGCGGGCTTCGACCTGGACGGAACCTCATCGACTCGGACGAGGCGTTCGTCGCGCGTCTCGTCCACCTGGGCGTCCCGCGCGAGGACATCACGTTCGGCCGCGTGCTCGAGCACGAGTGCGAGCTCTTGGGCATCTCGGTCGACGACGACCTGGCCGCCTACGACCCGAGGGTCGTCCAGCCCTATCCGGGCGTGGAGGAGATGCTCGCGGGGCTCTCGTCAGGCTGGCCCGGGTCGTGTCCCGTTGCGGGGCGACGCGGGGCCGGTTGGCGAGGTCAGCTCTCGGACGCGGGTGCGTCGTCGGCCGCCGGATCCGTGGCCGTGGCCGTATCGGAGCTCGCGTCGGCGACCGGGGTCTCGTCGACCGCAGGGTCCACCGGTTCGGTCACGGGCGAGGTCGCGGCCTCGACCCGCGTGCTCGGCGTCGAAGCAGGCTCGGGCGCGGCCGGCACGGCGGGGGACTCCGCCGAAGCGGTGTCGGTCGGAGCGGTGTCGGTCGGAGCGGTGTCGGACCTGGGCTCTGTAGCGGGCACGGCATCGGGCGCCACCTCGGTCGGCATCTTCGCCGCAGGCCCTTGTGGCGCAGCGCTCGTAGGAGCCGCCGCGGCCGCGGGCGGCGGGGGCACTGGTCGGGCCGAAGCAGGCCCCTTGCCCTTGGGGCGACGGCGACCCTCCGACGGCTCGATGCCGAACTGGGCGGCGATGAGCGGGATGCGGCCACCGATCTTCTTGACCGCGGCCACGAGCTCCTTGGACGGCTCGGCAGGAATGCTCTGCGCCGCCACGTTCGCACGGACCGGGGCATACACCAACGCGTCGAGCACGGTCGCGAACCGGTCCGAGGTGACCTCCGACGTGAGCGCCTCGGACGTGGCAGCGGCGAGACGGACCGCGAGATCATCCGGGAAGCGGGAACCGGCCTTGGGCGGGCGTGAGCTCAAGCGGAGGGCCCGTACCACCCGTCCCTCCTTCAGCGTGGTGTCGATCTCCTCGAGCCACGCCTGGTGCTCCTGCTCGACCCGCCGCGTGAGCGCGTCGCGGAGCTGACCGGCCAACTCGCGGGCCTCGTCGTCACGGGCCACGGCATCCGCCGCCACCACGACCGAGCGGAGATCCCGCAGATCGAGGTCGTCGATCGAGCGCAGCGCGGCGTCGGCGCGATCACGCCATTCGGCCTCGCGCACGGCGGGCAGGAGGGTCTCCGCTATTCCGACCAGCGCTTCGGCGTTGATGGGCTGCTCGCCCGCGGCCTTGAGCGCTTCGTTCTGCTTGTCGATCGCCTGGCGCACACCGGGGATGCCCCCTCGGACGACCTGCTCGGCGATGGGCTTCTGCTCCTCGGGGAGCGTCTCCAACCAGGCGTTGCGGTGCGTACGCCCGGCCTTGAGCCGCTTGGGCTTGGGCTTGGCATCGACCGGTGGGCGGGCGGGCCGCTGACGGCGTTCACCACGCTCGCTGCCGTCGCCGCGGGGACGATCGCCACGGGCTCCACCCGGACGTCCGCGGTCGCCGCGGTCACCACGATCGGACGGGCGACGATCACCGTCGCGACGCGGGCGACGATCACCACGATCACCACGATCACCACGGTCGCGGCGATCTCCACGATCGCCCCGACCGCGCTTGGCCAGGGTCTGGGTGACGAGGGGTTCGTCCGTGCGGGTCCCGATGACCTCCAGACGCTCAGGGGCGACGCGCTTGTCCGACTTGGGCGGCAACACGGCGACGACCGAGATGCCCTCGACGTCGAAGTCGGCGTCGGCGCGCACGACATCGCCGACCTTGGCGCCGGCATAGAGCAACGCGCCATCGAGCTCGCCCTTCGGCAGCTTGGCTCCGGCGGCACGCCAGGTCCAGGTGCCATCGTCACGGCTACTCGTCAGTTCCACTTCGATCCTGCGCGGCATAGGGGCTAGAAGGTACTGCCCTGCGGAGGGGGTGGCGAATGGTGGGATCGACCCCGGCGCGACACGACGGCACCGCAGCGACGACGGCCCCGTCGACGGGCGGCGTCGATGGGCGGCGTCGATCCACTACGGTCCCGGCCCGTGGGGAACCTGGGGCACGAACCGACCGACCGGCGACGAGCGCACCCGCTCGCGCTCGACGCGCTCGTCGAACGGCGCGCCGTGCTGCGCGGCCTGGGGGTCGGAACGGCAATCGTCGCGACGGGCGGAGCGGCGGGGCTGCTCCCGGGATGTGGCTCTGACCCCTCGGGGATCGGCGGACCGCCGACGAGCGGGGCGCCTGCTCCCCGGTCCTTCGTGCCCGTCGCCTACGACCCCGACACGCCGTATTGGCTCCAGGGCAACTACGCACCCGTCTTCGACGAGGTCGAGGCGTTCGATCTCGAGGTCACCGGGGCCCTCCCTCCGGCGCTCGACGGCCTCTACGTGCGCAACGGATCCAACCCGTCCACCGGCACCTCGACCCATTGGTTCTTCGGCGACGGGATGCTGCACGGCGTGTGGGTCGGCGGGGGAGCGGCGGTGGCCTACCGCAACCGCTACGTGCACACCGACGTGTACGCCGCGGGTGGCGACTTCCTCGCCGGAGGCGCACCCGGTGGAGCGAACAACCAGAGCAACGTGTCCGTCTTCACCCATGCGGGTCGCCTGCTGTCGTCGGGCGAGGTGGGCTTCCCCTTCGCCATCGATCCGAGCGACCTCTCCACCGTGGGCCCCCACGACTTCGATGGTCGGCTCACCACGGCGATGACCGCCCACCCCAAGACCGATCCGGACACCGGCGATCTGCACTTCTTCGGCTACGGGTTCGTCCCGCCGTACCTCACCTACCACGTCGCGGGACCCGACGGGACGTTGCGATCGAGCCAGGAGATCGCGGTCGCGGGACCGACGATGATGCACGACTTCGCCATCACCGAGCGCCACGCGGTGTTCTGGGAGCAACCGGTCGTGTTCGACATGGACGCGGCGGTCGCCGGATCGACCATGCCCTTCACCTGGCAGCCGTCGTACGGGTCCCGCATCGGGGTCATGCCCCTCGGCGGTTCCACGGCCGACATCCGCTGGGTCGAGATCCCGAACTGCTACGTCTTCCACGGCACCAATGCCTATGCCGACGGCAACGACGTGATCCTCGACGTCAACCGGCTCGACTCGATGTTCGGACCCGACGGCGACAACCCGCCCACCGCCCTGCACCGGTGGACGGTCGGCACCGGGGGAGCAGACCTCACCTTCTCCGACCAGGTCGTCTCCGAGATGCAGATGGACCTGCCCACCATCGACCGCCGCCGCACCGGTCGACCGCATCGCCACGCGTGGTACGCGACCCTCGACCGCGACGGTCCCTACGGGATCGAGTTCGCCGGGCTCTGCCACCTCGACCACGTCACGGGCGCCACCGACATCTGGGACCCGGGAACCGACCTCCGTGCCGGCGAACCCACGTTCGTCGCCGATCCTGACGCCGGCGGCGAAGGAGAGGGATGGGTCCTCACGTTCGCCTACGACCGCACCACGAACAACGGTCAGCTCGTCGTGCTCGACGCGCTCGACGTCGCCGCCGGTCCGGTCGCCACCGTGCACCTGCCCGTTCGCGTGCCGTACGGCTTCCACGGAGCGTGGGTCCCGACCGCGGTCTGACCGGTCTCGGGTCCGTTCGGTGCCGTGTCAGAGGCAGGGCCGGCACCGCCGACGAGGCACCCCGGTGAGCTCACCGGAACACGAGGTGAACCCGACCTGGTCCGCACGGCTTGGCGAGCCGACCTCGGTAACCTCCGACCCGTGACCCACGAGACCGACGAGATCGACGAGACCGGGCCGACCGAGTACCGCCAACTCCGCTTCGCGCGACCGCCCGGCGCCACCGAACTGCTGATCATCCGGCACGGCGAGTCGCAGGCCGCGATCGCGGACAAGCCGTTCCCCACCAAGGACGGCCACGGCGATCCGCCGCTCGCCGAGTTCGGCCGGTGGCAGGCCGAGCGACTGGCGGATCGCCTCGAGCAGGTCCGCATCGACGCCATCTACGTCACCTCGCTCCAGCGCACGCATCAGACCGCGGCGCCGCTGGCAGCGCGGCTCGGCCTCACGCCGGTCGAGGAGCGCGACCTCCGTGAGGTCCACCTGGGGGAGTGGGACAACGGGCTGTACCGCAAGATGGCCGCCGAAGGCCACCCCCTCATGATCGAGGCCGCCGAGAAGGAGGACTGGGGTGTGCTCCCCGGCGCCGAGTCGGCTGAATCGGTGCGCGCCAGGGTGCTGCCGGCCTTCGACCGCATCGTCGCCGCGCATCCCGATGAGACCGTCGCGGTCGTCGTCCACGGCGGGGTCATCGGGTGCTACCTCGCGGATGTCACGCGCAGCCGGCCGATGGCGTTCGTCACCGCCGACAACGCCTCGATCAGCCACGTCATCGCCGACGGCGAGCGCCGGACGCTCCGGCGCTTCAACGACACCGGCCACCTCGAGGGGGAGTTGTCGACCGAGACCGATCCGCCTGCCGCGGCGGGCTGACGCTTCGACCCCATGAGTGCGAGCCGCAACCGGCATACCAGCTTGCCACACTGCGCCGATAATCCTCGTTATGTAAGGTCTTGTGAGGTCATCCCGGTCTCGCCGAGGTGTCGCCTCGGGGCTCGATCCAGGTGCTGGCCAAGGGTCTGGCGTTCTCGACGAGCCAATCCAGCGCCTCGCTGCGATCGTCCAGCTCGTTCGACACCGCCAGGTCCCGCTCGATGTCCTCCAGCGCTGCCTGCAAGACGTACAGCCGGCTCTGCAGCTCCTCGAGCGCCGTACGTGACACGATGAGGTCGTCGTCGCCGAGTCCGTGGGAGGCCGCGAACTTCCGGGCCCGGTGTGCCTGCTGACGACAGCCCTGTCGGCAGTACCGTCGGGGACGACCCCGGCCCGGGGAGACGGCGAAGGCCCGTCCGCACCACCGGCACCGCTCCTGCTCGTCGTTTATCGTCACGTGACGATATTACGGTCGAGCGGAGGAAGGCGGCGCGGATGTTCCGAGAACGCGACGCGGGCCACGTCCGGGCCAAAGGGGCATCGGACGTGGCCCGCAGGTCGCGAGTGCGGTCGTCGGGATCACCTCTCGACGCGAACGAGGTGACCGCCGGACCCGATCAGGGTCGTGTCGGCCAGGCCGGCTCCGCAGCCATGGTGCGCACCACGAAGGCAGCCGCTGCCTGGCGGGTCGTCACCGCGGTCGGCTCGAACGTGCCGTTCCCGTAGCCCGTGACGATCCCCTCCGAAGCGGCCCATTCGATCTCGTCGTAGAAGGCGTGGGTGGCCGGCACGTCGGTGAAGCTCGGGGTCTCGGGCGCCACGAACGGCGGGGACCCTTCGGTGCGGTAGACGAAGACCGCCGCGCTCTGTCGGCTGACATCGGCCGACGGACGGAACGTGTCGTCACCGTAGCCCGTCGTGATGCCCTCGGCCGCAGCCCATTCGATCTCGGTGTAGAAGGGATGCGTGATCGGTACGTCGCGGAACGTCGGCACCTCGGGCGCGACGAACGGGGGCATCTCGCTCATGCGGTACATGAAGGCGACGAAGGCCTGACGACTCGTGACCGCCGCAGGCCGGAACGTGCCGTCCTCGTAGCCCTGGGTGATCCCGCAGTACGCGATGTCGACGATCTCCTCGAAGAACGGATGGTTCACGCACACGTCGACGAACGTCGACCGCGGCGTGTACATCTCGGGCCACAACGGGAAGAAGGCCTGGTTCGCGCCCCAGATCCCCTGGATCGTGGCCATCAGGTCAGGTCCCGGCTTCCAGCTGGCCTGGTAGGCGCCGACCTCGTCGGGCGCGGCCGAGCAGTCGAGCTGCCACGAACCCAGCGACTGCAGCGGATCGCCTTCGTCACGGACCCACCGGCCTTCGGTCGGGTCCTCCCCCTCGATGGCGATGGCCTGGATCACGAGCGCGGTCGAGTTCGGGTCGACGTCGCTGCCACCGATGTAGCCGAATCCTCCGCTCACCGGATCCTGCATCGAGTGCAGGTAGGTCAGCGGATCGGCCCCGGGGGTCGTGCCCACGGTGGTGAGCGCCTGGGTCGCCAGCGCCGTGGAGTTCGTGTCGGGACCGCTGAACGAGGAGGGGTCGGGAGCCGGACAGGGAACCGACGTGTCGGCACGGAACGCGAGCCACCCACCGGCGGCCTCGGTCGGTGCCCCGACGCACTGCTGGTCGACCAACCAGTCGATGGCCTCCTCCGGCGTCAAGATGCCCGACGCGTGCAGGCCGAGGATCGCCAGCGACTGCCGATAGACGCCGTCGAAGATCGGCGAGGCCGTGCCGTAGAGGCCGGAGTCGGTGAGCGTCGCGTCCAGGGCGGCGATCAGGTCGACGCCGCCGAAATCGGTCGGGTCGATGCCGACCGAGTAGCTGACCATCAGGAGGTAGCCGATGAGGCCCGGATCAGCCGATCCGTCGACGGGGACCCGAGCCGCGGCACCGGCTTCGAGCCATGCCACCGCGGCCTGCACGGTGTCCTCGCCCTGGAAGCTGGCGATCAGCGACAGCGTGGCCTGGGCGGTGGAGGCGTAGGTGGCAGCCGAATCCTCGGGTCCACCGACGTAGCCCTCGGGTTCGAATTGCGTGAGCAGCCACTGCGCCGCGAACTGCGCGTTCACGAGGCCGTCGCTGCCCCCAGGCGCCGCGGCGGCACCCGGGTTGGCGGAGAGACCGAGCATCGCGGTCACGGTCAGGAGCATCGCCACGAGCGCAGCGATCGACTTTCGGACTAGCACAGAAGATCCTCTCGGGTTCGTCCGCCGGGAGGAGGCTGCAGCACATGACGCCCACGCACGCGTGGCGTCGTGTGCCCCAGCCGCGATCCTCGACGGCATGTCGGAGCTCCGTCCCGAGGTGGTGCTCCGGCTCACCGGTGCTCGAGAGCACCAGTACACGGTTGCGGGTCAGCGCCGGACTCGAACCGGCTTCCCCGCCTCGGGACGACGCAACTACTGAGCGGCCGATGGTAGTTCCCGACCGGGCGCCCGGCGCGATTCCGGTGCGATCCCGGTGGCGGTCCACGCCGTGCCCGAGGGTCGATGCGAGCACGGAGCGACGTCACACAAGGCCCCGGCAGCCACGTAGAGTGCGAGGAGCAGTCACCTTCGACACCCCGACGAGGAGGCCTCCGGTGAGCGGCGCAGAGTCGAACGACGAGAGCCGGGACAAGACCGTGCGTGCCCTCTTGGCACTGGAATCACAGGGCGACCTCGGGTCGCTCGCCGCCGTCTTCCCCCACCCCCGCTACGAGCTGGTGGGCAACGGCCGGGTCTACGACGGCCTCGATGCCGTCGTCGCGTACCTCAAGGAACGCCGTGGGGCCTTCCCCGACTACCACGCCGAGATCCTGCGCGTGTACCACTCGGCGAGCGCCGTCATCGCCGAGCTGTGGGTGACCGGCACCCACCTCGGGCGCATCGAGGGGATCGACCCCACGAACAAGGGGGTCCACTTCCCCATGGCCGCGTTCTTCGTCTTCGACGACGACGAGCTGACCTGCGTGCGGAACTACTTCGACCACGCAACCATCGCCCGCCAGCTCGCCTGACGGGCGGCGGGCGACGTACGCCGCCCGCACGCCGGTGCTCCCCCACCCTCCCCTCCTGCCACCACCCCACCCGCCTCGCTCCAACTCGCCTGGCTCGCGCTGGGCCCGACCGAACGATCTCACGGAGTTCCCCGCATGTCCCCCTCTCCCCCGCTCCACGATCTCGACGGTCGCAACGAGTTCCCTGCCCGCCACATCGGACCAGATGCGGTCGAACGAGCAGCCATGCTGGCCACGCTCGGCATCGATTCGATCGACGACCTGATCGATGAGGTGGTGCCGCCCTCGATCCGCTGGGACAAGCCGCTCGAGCTGCCGGCGGCCGCGTCCGAGGCCGACGTCCTGGCGTCGCTCCGGGCGCTCGCCGACCGCAACGAGGTCGTCACCTCGCTCATCGGTGCGGGCTACACGAACACGATCACGCCGCCGGTCATCCTGCGCAACGTGATCGAGAACCCCGCGTGGTACACGGCCTACACGCCGTACCAGCCCGAGATCTCCCAGGGTCGGCTCGAGGCGCTCCTGAACTTCCAGACCATGGTCACCGACCTCACCGGCATGGATCTGGCCAACGCGTCGCTGCTCGACGAGGCGACCGCGGCCGCCGAGGCGATGGCCCTGCTGCACCGGGTGAACCCGAAGGCCGGAGACGTGTTCCTCGTCGACGAGGACACCCACCGCCAGACCGTCGAGGTGGTGCGCACCCGCGCCGAACCGCTCGGCATCGACGTGCGGGTCCTCGATCTCGACGCCGAGTCGTTCGCCGCGGTCGACAGCGTGTTCGGCGCCCTCGTGCAGTACCCCGGTGCCAGCGGCGCCGTCACCGACCACACCGCGCTCATCGCGGCTGCCCACGGGGCGGGGGCCCTGGTGGCCGTCGCCGCCGACCTGCTCGCACTGGTGCTGCTGCGCTCCCCCGGCGAGATGGATGCCGACGTGGTCGTCGGCTCCGCCCAGCGCTTCGGCGTCCCGCTCGGCTTCGGTGGGCCCCACGCCGGCTACATCGCGGTGCGCGATGCCTACAAGCGCACCCTCCCCGGCCGTCTCGTGGGGGTGTCGGTCGATGCGGCCGGCCGCCAGGCCTACCGTCTCACGCTCCAGACCCGTGAGCAGCACATCCGCCGCGAGCGGGCCACGAGCAACATCTGCACCGCCCAGGTGCTGCTCGCGGTCATCGCCGGCCTCTACGCCACCTACCACGGCGCCGAGGGCCTCGAGCGCATCGCCCGACGGGTCCACCGGCTCACGGTCGTGCTCGCCACTGGCCTGCGCGACGCCGGCCTCGCCGTCGCCGACGGACCGGTCTTCGACACCGTGCGGGTCTCCGCTCCGGGTCGGGGTGCCGACATCCGGGCTGCGGCCCGTACCCTCGGCCTCAACCTGGGGGGCCTCGACGATGCCGACGAGATCTCCCTCACCCTCGACGAGACCTCCACCGTTGCGACCGTCGAGCAGGTGTGGGCTGCCTTCGGGGTCGAGGCGTCGGTCGAAGACCTCGACGGGTCCACCGCCGACGGGCTACCGGCCGACCTGGTGCGCACCTCGCCGATCCTCACCCATCCGGTCTTCTCCCAGCACCGGTCCGAGACGGCGATGCTGCGCTACCTCCGCCGCCTCGCCGACCGCGATCTGGCGCTCGACCGCACGATGATCCCCCTGGGCTCGTGCACCATGAAGCTGAACGCCACCACCGAGATGATCCCCATCACGTGGCCCGGCTTCGGTGCCGTGCACCCGTTCGCCCCAGCCGACCAGGTCGAGGGCTACGCCGAGCTCATCGGCGACATCGAGCGCGACCTCGCCGAGATCACCGGCTACGACCGGGTCTCGCTCCAGCCCAACGCCGGTTCGCAGGGCGAGCTCGCCGGACTGCTCGCCATCCGGGCCTACCACCGCAGCCGCGACGAACCCGGTCGCGACGTGTGCCTCATCCCCGCCTCGGCGCATGGCACCAACGCGGCGAGCGCGGCGATGGCCGGCATGCATGTGGTGGTCGTGGCGTGCGACGACGACGGCAACGTCGACGTCGACGACCTCCGCGCCAAGGCCGACGAGCACGCGGACGACCTCGCGTGCCTCATGGTCACCTACCCGTCGACCCACGGTGTCTTCGAGGAGGCCATCGTCGAGATCTGCGACCTCGTGCACGACCACGGCGGTCAGGTGTACCTCGACGGCGCCAACCTCAACGCCCTTGTCGGCATCGCCAAACCCGGCGCCTTCGGGGCCGACGTCTCGCACCTCAACCTGCACAAGACGTTCTGCATCCCCCACGGTGGCGGCGGACCGGGCATCGGTCCCGTGGCGGTCGGTGCACATCTCTCGCCGTTCCTGCCCAACCACCCCGTGGTCGGCACTGCCGGGCCCGAGACCGGCGTCGGACCGATCTCGGCGGCACCGTGGGGCTCGGCGGGCATCCTTCCCATCCCGTGGGCCTACCTCCGCCTCATGGGACCTGAGGGTCTGCTCGCCGCCACCCAGAACGCCATCGTGTCGGCCAACTACGTGGCCACCCGCCTCGCGCCGCACTACCCCGTGCTGTACACCGGTCCAGGTGGCCGGGTGGCCCACGAGTGCATCCTCGACCTCCGACCCATCACCGCGGCGACGGGCGTGTCGGTCGACGACGTCGCCAAGCGACTGGTCGACTACGGGTTCCACGCGCCCACCATGTCGTTCCCCGTGGCGGGCACGCTCATGGTCGAGCCGACCGAGTCCGAGGACAAGGCCGAGCTCGACCGGTTCGTCGACGCCATGATCGCCATCCGGGCCGAGATCGACGACGTCGCCGCGGGCACCTGGCCCGCCGACGACAACCCGCTGCACAACGCGCCCCACACCGCCGAAGACGTCGCCGCCGACGAGTGGGCGCATCCCTATGGCCGTGAGCTGGCCGGCTTCCCGGTGACCAGCGTGCGATCCGACAAGTACTGGCCGCCGGTGAGCCGCATCGACGGCGCCTTCGGCGACCGCAACGTCATGTGCTCGTGCCCACCCCTCGAGGCCTACGAGGACTGACCGGCCGTCGCGACGAGCGCGAACCGGAGCGTCAGCGACCGACGAACGGGGTCTTCACGACCGCGGCCGGGACCTCGGTGCCGCGGACGTCGATGGCGAGCTCGTCGCCCTCCTCCACGTCCGGGGTCACGAAGGCCAAGGCGATGCCGTGACCCAGGACGGGCGAGAAGTTGCCGCTCGTCACGACACCGACCTGGGCACCGTCGCGCAGCACCGCCTGATCGGCCCGGGGCGGGCGTCGGCCCTCGGTGGTGAGACCCACCAGCTTGCGGGCGATCCCGGCGTCGCGCTCGGCGACCAGCGTGTCGCGACCACGGAAGTCGCCCTTGTCCCAGCTCACGACCCAGCCCAGGCCAGCCTGTCGCGAGGTGATGCCCGGACCGAGCTCGTGGCCGTGCAGCGGGAGCCCGGCCTCGAGGCGCAGCGTGTCGCGGGCACCGAGACCGGCCGGGGTGACCCCCGCGGCGAGGATCGCGTGCCACAGGTCGGCTGCCGCCTCGGCAGGCACCGCGATCTCGACGCCGTCCTCGCCCGTGTAGCCGGTGCCGGCCACGGTGAGCGGCACGCCCTTCCACTCCACCTGCTCGACGCGGAACCGACCCACACCGCCGGCATCGGGACTGACCCCGGCCACCTTGATGCGGGCATCAGGTCCCTGCGCCGCGATGATCGCCCGCGTGGCGGTGACGTCGACGCCGCCCGCGCCTCCCTCCGCGAGCGCATCGATGACCCGGGCCGTGTTCGACGCGTTCGGCATCACGTCGAAGACGTCCTCGTCGACCCACCACACGATGATGTCGTCGAGCACCGATGCATCAGCGGGATCGAGGAGGTGCGTGTACTGCGCCCGGCCCGGCTCGATCTTGTCGAGGTCGTTGGTGAACGCCCGCTGCAACGCAGCCTTGGCATCGGGGCCGGCGACCCGGACGGTGCCGAGGTGGCTGACGTCGAAGGCCACGGCGCCGTTGCGGCACGCGAGGTGCTCGGCGATGGTGCCGTCGCCGTAATTGAGCGGCATGTCCCACCCGCCGAACGGCACCATCTTCGCCCCGAGGTCACGGTGCGCCGCGTCCAGCGGGGACCGGCGGAGGTCGGTGGTCGCCTGGTGCTCGGTCGCCTGCTCGTCGGCCCGGGTATCGCTCATGACGCCGACACTAGGCGTCGCGGCCGAGTGCCTCGGTCAGCCGTCCGAGCGCGCCCGCGATCCGGTCTCGTTGCTCGGGGTCGAGCGGCAGCGAGCGCTCCCACTCGTGGAGGTCGCGGTTGACCGCTTGGGCGAGCTCGAGCCCCACCGGTGTGGCCTCGACCACGACGCGTCGACCGTCGACCGGGTCGGGCAGGCGGCGAACCCACCCCGCCGCCTCCAGGCGGTCGAGGGTGAGCGACATGCCCCCCGTGGTTCGCTGGAGCACGTCGCAGATCGCCGTGGGCGAGCTGCGATGGCCCGCCGACCGCCGTACGACACCCAAGACGAGGTAGTCCGCCGTCGTCGTGCCGTGGCGGGCCGTGATGCCGTCCAGCACCCGATCGAGCGTGGTCGACACCCGGACGACGTGGCCCAGCAGGCCATCGTCGTCCGGGAGCTCGAGCCCGGGTTCACGAGCGGACGACGATGTCTTCGACGCCGGGACGGGTCCTGCGGTGATCGGACCCGTCGTGGTCACTTGTCGATGCCGAAGCGATCGAGCCCGTAGGCCCGGATCGCGTTGCCACGAAGGAACTCGTAGCACTCGTCAGCGTTCATGTCGGCGCCCTCGCACAGCGAGTGGGCCACGGCACGGGAGTCGGGGAAGGTGCCGTCGGAGTGGGGGAAGTCGGTCTCGAACAGGATCTTCTCGAGGCCGACGGCGTCACGGCTCTTGAGGCCGTGGGCATCGTCGAACACGCAGCCCCACACGCGGTTGGCGAAGACCTCCTGGGGGCCCGCCGGTAGTTCGATGCCCCCGACGCCGTCCTTCCAGACGAGCTCCATGCGCTCGATCTGGTAAGGCATCCAGCCGACCTGGCTCTCGGCGAACACGATCTTCAGCTTCGGGAACCGCGACAGCGAACCGGAGAAGAACCAGTCGCACAGCGAACCCTGGGCGTTCTGGGAGCTGAGCGCCATGGAGGTGGCGAGGGGAGCGTCGGGCGACGTCGACGGCATGGTGGACGACGAGCCGATGTGCATCGACACCGTGGTGTCGGTCTCCTGGCAGGCGTCCCACAGGACATCCCAGTCGCCGGTGTACAGGGACGGGTAGCCGAGCTTGGAGGGGTTCTCGCTGAAGGCGATGGCGTAGCTGCCCTTGGCCGCGCAGCGGCGGACCTCGTCGGCCGCGAGCTGCGCATCCCACAGCGGCACGAGGGTGAGGGGAAGCAGGCGACCGCGTGCCTCACCACCGCACCACTCGTCGATGATCCAGTCGTTGTAGATCTGCAGGCACAGCAGCGCGAGCGTCTTGTCCTCACGCTCGGCGAAGCCCTGACCGGCGAAGCGCGGGAAGGTGTTGGGGTAGTTGATGGCCGCCTCGACCTTGTTGATGTCCATGTCGAGCAGGCGGGCCGTACGGTCGTAGGTGCCGGGACGGAAGTCCTCGTAGATGGCCGGCACGTTGCGCTGCTCGGCGCGCGGGATGCCGGCGGGGGCGTGGAGGAGACCCACCGGCGAGGCCAGGTCCTCGTACACCCAGACGTCGCACCACTGGCCGTCCTCGACGTTGCGCTCGAAGCCGTAGTGGCCACCTTCGAAGGTGAGCTTCACCTTCTCGCGCGACACGCGGGGGCCGCGCTCCTTGAGATCGGCCGGGAGCATGTCGGTCCACAGGTTCTGCGGCTCGAGGATGTGGTCGTCGACGGAGATGATCAGCGGGAGGTCTTCTTCGGCGGGTGTGACGTCGTTGCTCATGGCGTGCTCCGGTTCTTCGGGTGGCGACTGATGTCGGCTCGGTGACCGACGTCGGGTGTCGGCGAACGGCCGGGCGCGGTGGGCGCCAGGTTGCGTCGACCCGACCAGGTTACTTTGTGCAAAGCTACTTTGCATGAACGATGACCCCGCGAGCCCCAACCGCCACGCGGTCGACCAGGCGGCGCGCGCGGACCACGCACCGCCGCCGGCGAGTCCCCGGGTCGACGGCCTGTCCCCCACCTTCCGCCACCTCGAGGACCTCGACCTGCCGTGGCAGGCGGTCAAGCAGCAGCGCAACGCCGACGGATCGGTCTCGGCGGTGTGGGAGAAGTGGCTCTCGTTCAGCGCGTCGCCGCAGTACCTGTCGCTGTACGCCCGGTACGACCCGGGCATGATCGTGCGCCGCCACGGCCACTACAGCCCGCACGTGCTGTTCGTGCTGGAGGGAATGATCTGGTGCGGCGACCGGCCGTGCCCGGCCGGTACGCACGTCGAGCTGCCGTTCGGAGCCGCCTTCGGCCCGTTCCGCGCCGGCGACGAGGGCGCCGTGCTGTTCGAGGTGATGATGGGAGATCCGCGCTCGTGGGGCGACGACCCGGAGGCGGTCGACGAGCTCCGCGCGCAGCACGGGGTGACACCCCTGCCCGACCCTCCGCTCGAGTACCCGCCCTGGCTCGAGGACCTTCGCAAGCACTGGGTGACCGACTGACCTCACCGACTGACGACACCCCCCGCCGAACTGGCTGGGAAGATGTGCCAAATGCGACGCGTCTTCCCAGCCAGTTCGGCGGTCGCGCTCACAGTTCGGCCGTCGCGCTCAGTCGGTGTCGGGGGGCGGAGCGAGGGGACCCAGGGCGGCGAGTCGCTCGACGTGCGACGCGGCCACCGCAAGGTCCGATGCCTCGGCTCCCCAGGCTCGGAGCAACTCGGCGCTGAGCGTCCGGGCGTGGTGGGTCGCCCGGAACAGGTAGCGATCGAGGCTCGAGACCCGCTCGAGCAGAAGCGTGCCGTTGAGCGCCCCGATCCACCGCGCCGACCGATCAGCGTTGTCCCCCGCGTCGAGCACCTCGTCGGTCACCGCCAGGTCGAGCAGTCCCTTGGGTCGAGCCACCCACCGATCGATCACCGCCTTGGTCAGCTGAACGGACTCCTGGTCGTCGGGTGGGAGTGCGGTGGTGAGCCGCCGTTGCAGATCGAACTCGTCGGCGAACACGACCGACGCGGCGGCGAAGAACCCGGCGAAGCCGACGAGGTGGACCAGTCGGGTCGACGTCGGGTCGAGGTCCTCCTCCGCCAGCGCCTCGTCCCAGGCCACGGCGGCCCGGTCCTGGGAGTCGATCAGCGTGTCGACCGCGGCGCTCTGCAACCCGACGACCAGGGCGGCCTTGGACGGGAAGTACGAGTAGATCGTGCCCACGGCGCAATCGAGCTGGTCGGCGACGGCGACCATCGTGAGGCCCTCGAGGCCGTCGCGATCGATGACCGCGCTCGCCGCGGCGAGGAACGACTGCTTGCGTGCGTCGCGAGCCCGCTCACGACGGTCGTCTTTGACGATGCGAAGTTGAACCACGTTCAAAGTATGAACGACGTTCAGTTCCACGACGCGGATGGTCCACGACGCGGATGGTCCACGACCCGCCCCCGCCGAGACTCGAGCGGTCGCGTGCGTGCACACCCACGCCCAGCGCGCGTCAGCACGCACGCGACGCAACGATGGTCGGTCGGAACCGAGCCTGCTCCTCCCGACGGTCAGTCGTTGACGGCGAGGCGGCGCACGGCCGCCGTCGTGCCCGCGCCCGCGCCCGCGTCGGCGTGGGCGGCGGGCCGCAGCTCGACGATGGCGGCATCGAGCTCCTGGGCGAGACCGGCGAGCGGCAGCACGTTGAGCATGCCCTGGCCCCGCTTCACGAGATCGATGAGCTCACCTTCGGATTCGATGAGGACCGTCTTGTTCCCGTCGATGACGAGGCTCGCCTGGGTGACGTCGGCGCCCAGGGTGTCCTGCAGGTAGGAGAAGACCTCGCGCACCATCTCGAGCTTGATCCCGGCGTCGAGGAGGGTCTTGATGACCTTCAGCTCGAGCAGGTCGGTGTAGCTGTAGCGCCGACGGCTCCCGCTCCCCGATGCGTCGGCGAGGGACGGGCGCACCAGGTCGGTGCGAGCCCAGTAGTCCAGCTGGCGGTAGGTGATGCCGACGATCTCGGCCGTCTTGGCCCCGCTGAAACCCTCGAAGCGATCGTGTGCGGTCATGGTTTGCTCCCGACTCGGCTGCCTCGTGGCGCCGTGTGACTTCCCGATACCGGTGGGTGAAATCGACCTGAACCTGAGCCTCACGGCCCTTGAGGGTGCAGCAGAGGTTCGGGGATCACAACGGCGAAACTACGGCCATGTGAGCGTGGTCACTGTAAGGACCTTCTCCGGTGCCGTCAATGCTCGATTCCGACGCGTGGTTCCGGCACCCGATTCCGGCACCCGATTCCGGCACCCGATTCCGGCACCCGATTCCGGGGACCGTCGGCCCAGGCCCCTCTGTCTCGAGTCGAGCGTGAGGGCACCCCGAGCTCCACCCGAGGTTCAGGTCCTGCTTCGGCGCCGAGGCCGGTAGCGACGCCCGCAACGGTCAGACGAAGTCGTCCGGGGTGACGTTGTCGATGAACTCGCGGAACTGCTCGACGACCTCCTCGCTGGTCTCGTCCACCTCGACGGGCTCGGCGAGCGCGGCTTCGTCGAGCACCGCGTCCTCGACGAAGATCGGACAGCCGACCCGCACCGCGAGCGCCATCGCGTCGGACGGCCGGCAGGAGATGCGGTGGGGACGGGCCCCGGCGGTGAGGTGGAGCTCGGCATAGAAGGTCCCCTCCGACAAGGCCGTGACCACCACGCGGTCGAGTGATGCGTTGAGCTCGGAGAGCACGCTCTGGAGGAGGTCGTGGGTCATCGGACGAGGCGTCTCGACGCCGTCGAGTGCGAACGCGATGGCGGTCGCCTCCGGCTGGCCGATGAAGATGGGGAGCAGCCGGTTCGGCGACTCCGACTCGCGCAACAGCACGACGGGGGTGTTCCCCGGCAGCTCGATTCGCACCGCGACGAGGTCCATCTCGACCATTGGGGCCCACCCTACCGTCGTCGACTCACCCCGCGTCGTGGCCCGCCGCACCACGGCCGGGGACCTGTCGGGGTCCGGCCGGGTTCCGACCGCATGGGGCGGATCGAGCGACCGAGACCAGCCCGAGGGCCGGATCAGGACGAGCCGAGGTACTCGCGCAGCGCCTGGCGGAGCAGGGCCCCACGGATCTGCTCGCCCAACCCGGCAAGCTCCCGCAGCGACTCGAGCGCTTCCTGGCGAGCGGCGGGATCACGCTGCTTGAGCACGGGAAGGACGAGCTGCTCGAACACGCTCACCTCGCGCTCGGCAGCCACCTTGTAGGCCCGGATGTGGCGGGGTTCGACCCCGTGGGCCATGAAGGACCTGGAGAGCCGGGCCACGACGAGCGCATCCTCGTCGTAGGACGTGGCGCTCCCGAGGTTCTTGCCCGTGACGAGGCCGTAGCGCTCGAGCTCACCGACCTGGCGGGACGTCAGCCCCGTCGCAGCGATGAGCTCGTCGAGCGTGAGGCTGACCGACGACTCGCCCCCGTCGAGCACCGACGCACCCAGCTCGGCGGCCGAAGGCTCGGCCGACCCGGACGGCGTCGCCGTCGACTCGTCGGTGGGCGACGGGGTGGCCGCCTCGGACCCGTCCGCACCGGTCGACGGGACCGGCTCGGCCCCACCGTCAGTCGATGCAGGCGTCGGTTCGGTGGATCCCGACCGCTTGCGGGAGCGGGCTCGTTTGCGCGGCGACGGCGTCTCGGTCACCTCGACGACCTCGTGGACCACCACCTCCTCGTGGACCACGACGGTCTCGTCGAGGACGTCGACGGCTTCGGCCGAGGTCGAGGCCGAGGTCGAGGTCGGAACCTGCGTCGCGCCGCCGTCAGGCGGTGCGTCGACCGTGTCCGCGACCCCGTTCGCCCCGACCTGGTCATCAGGGTCAGCAGCGGGCTCGGTGCCAGGATCGCCGGGCGGTGGCTCGTCGGCGGTGCCGGTGAAGTCGAGCGTGGGTTCGTCGAGCTCACCCGACACGAGACGGTCCTTGATCACCTTGAGCGGCAGGAAGTTCTCGCGCTGCTGGACGAGGATCCACCGCAACCGCTCGATGTCCTTCTCGTAGAACTTCCGGTAGCCCGACGGCGTGCGCTCGGGATCGAGCAGACCCTGGCTCTCCAGGAACCGGATCTTGGAGATCGTGATGTCGGGGAACTCGTCCTGGAGCAGGCTGAGCACCTCCCCGATGGACAAGTGCGCGCGCGTGGTCATCGTTTCGCTCCGACCGTCCATTGCTTGCTCCCCACCCCAATGGCCCCGAAACCCATGGCCTCGATACCGGTCGCTTCGTGATCCCGTGCCTGATCGGTCACGGAGCTTCGCCCGCCCCGAAGTAGAACACCAACTTGAACTTCCCGACCTGGACCTCGTCGCCGCTGGCCAGATCGGACTCGTCGATGCGCTCGCGGTTCACGTAGGTGCCGTTGAGCGAGCCGACGTCGCGCACCAGATAGCCGTCGGCCGTGCGGATCACCTCGGCGTGACGGCGTGACACCGTGATGTCGTCGAGGAAGATGTCGCTGTCGGGGTGACGGCCTGCCGTGGTCACGGGCTCGTCGAGCACGAACCGCGAACCGGCCTTGCTCCCCCGCATCACCACCATCACGGCGTCGTCGGTGATCTCGCCCACCTCGACGATCACGTCCTCCTCGACCGGATCCGTCGGCAGGGTGGGGTGGAACGTGATGGTGGTGTTCTCGGACACGGCGGTCTCGAGGATGGCGCCGCACGACGAGCAGAAGTTCGAGCCCGGAGGGTTGCGATGCCCGCAGTTGTTGCAGAACACGTCAGCCATCGGTCCCGGCTACTCCCCCACGAGGCTCCGGTAGGCCCCGGCGTCGAGCAGGGCGTCGACCTCCGACGCGTCGCTCGGGGCGATCACGCAGATCCACCCACCGCCGTAGGGCTCGTCGTTGACGAGCTCGGGCGAGTCGTTGAGGTCCTCGTTGACCGCGACGATCGTGCCGGCGACCGGTGCGTAGATGTCGCTCACCGACTTCGTGGACTCGACCTCGCTGATCTTCTCCGAGGCAGCGACCTCCGAGCCGACGGTCGGCACCTCGATGTACACGACATCGCCGAGCGCGTCCTGGGCGTAGTCGGTGATGCCGACGCGCACGTTGCCGTCCTCGGAGCGGATCCACTCGTGGTCGTTCGAATACCGCAGGTCCTCGGGCAAGTCCATCGCCGCACGCTACCCGATCGGCGAACCCTCAACATCGGGACGCGGGTCCGAGCAAGCCTCGACACCCGGACGAGGGTTGCCGGGTCGTGCTCCCGCCCCCCGTCGATCGCCAAGCAGGCCGGTCAGCGGACCATCTGGCGGATGCGGCGAACGTACTCCTGCGCGAGGCGGTTCGCCGCGGCATCGCTCTCGGCTTCGGCCCACACGTGCGTGAAGGGCTCCTCGGCGTCGGGGGTGGCGAGGGCCCATCCGGAACCGTGGTCGACCTTGACGCCATCGACGAGGTGGACCTGGCGGTCCTTGCTCGACTCCATGAGCGACCGCATGACCGCCCCCTTCTGATCCCACGGCGTCACCACGGTCTCGTGCACCACGTGCACCCGGGGCAGTCCCGCCACGATCTCGGACAGGGACCGCTCGCTCGCCGCGAGCAGGTCGAGCACCGTGATGAACGTCGCCGCGCCGTCGAAGCCGGGAAGGAAGTCGGGCAGGATGAACTTGCCCTGCTCGTTGGCGGCGAAGCCGACGTCGCGGTCGGACGCCGCGTCCATGAGGGCGGGGGTGGACAGCTTGGTCCACACCACCTCGATGCCGTGCGGGGCGAGGAGCTCCTCGGCCCGCTGCGTGGTCGACACGGGCAGCGCCACCTTGGTGCCGTTGAGCTTGCCGGGCAGCAGCGTGAGGATCGTCAGCAGCGCCTCGATGGGGGTGAGGACATGGCCGTCGTCGTCGATGAGGGTCAGCTGCTCGCCGTCGGGGTCGAGGACCGCACCCAGCGCGGAACCCGACGTGCGAACCAGATCCGAGACCGCCGACGCGTGCACCGCGACGTCGAGACCGATCACCCCGGCGGTCGACACGAACGGGTTGACCGCCAGCGCCTCGAGCCCCAGCTTGGCCAGTACGTTGGGCATCGCCAGCGAGGTCGACCCGTAGGCGTAGTCGATGACCACCTTGAACCGCCGGGACCGGATGGTGTCGATGTCGACACTTCCCTCGAGCGCGGTGGCGTAGTGCTCGAGCGCGCGGGGGGCGAAACCGATGTCGCCGATCTCGGCGGGGAACACCCGACGGAAGTCCTCCCGGTTGAAGAGGCGCTCGATCTTGCGCTGCTGGTCCTCGGTGATGTCGAGACCGTCGGCGTCGAAGAAGCGGATGATGACCGACTGCGGATCGCCCTCCATGAGACGGACCGTGAGCCCTCCGGCCTGGGCCGGACGCTGGGTGACGAAGCGCGTGACCGGCACCGATGCGACCTCGAGGTCCTCGACGGTGATGCCCACCGCGTTCAGCCCAGCCATGATCGAGCGCTTCAGCATCCGCGCTGACCGCGACGAGTCGCGCGACGTGACGATCTGCTGACCGCTCTTGAGCGTGCTCCCGTAGGCCATGGCGACCCGGGTCGCGAGCTCAGGCGTGATGTCGACGTTGGCGAGCCCCGCGATGCCCGTGCGACCGAAGAGGCTGCGCGCCCCCCTCGACTCCCAGACGATCGACTGGTTGACCGTCGCTCCCGCCTCGATGGTCTTGAACGGGTAGACCTTGACGTCGCTGGCGAGCAGGGCATCCTCCCCGACGAACGTGTCGTCGCCGATGACCACGCCTTCCTCGGTGCGCACGCCGTTGCGCAGATCGCACGAACGACCCACGACGGTGCCGCGCAGCCGCACGCCGTGGCCGAGGTACGCGTTGTCGTGCACGACGCTGCGCTCGATGCTGCTCTCGCTGCGAACCCGGACGTTGGCGCCGAGCACCGTGTAGGCACGAAGGGTCGCGCCCTGCTCGATGCGGCAGTTGTCGCCGATCACCGCGGGCCCGAGCACATCGCTGTCGGGGTGGATCTCGGCGCCCTCGCCGAGCCACACACCGGGGCGCACCTCGAAGCCGGGGATGTCGACCTCCACCTTGCCGTCGAGGATGTCCTTGTGGGCCCCCCCATAGGCCTCGAGGGTGCCGACGTCCTCCCAGTAGCCCTCGGCGACCGCACCGAAGAGCGGACGACCTTCGTCGAGGAGCTTGGGGAACACCTCGCCTGAGAAGTCGACGGACCGGTCGGGCTCGATGTAGTCGAAGATCTCGGGCTCGAGCACGAAGATGCCGGTGTTGATCGTGTCGCTGAACACCTCACCCCAGGTGGGCTTCTCGAGGAACCGCTCGATGGAGCCGTCCTCCTGGGTGATGACGATGCCGAACTCGAGCGGGTTCTCGACGTGGACGAGGCCGATGGTGGCGAGCGCCTGCTTCTCCTCGTGCACCTTCACGATCGCCTGCAGGTCGACGTCGGTGAGCACGTCGCCGGAGATCACGATGAAGCGCTCGTCGAGGTGCTCCATGGCGTTGCGCACCGACCCGGCGGTGCCGAGCGGCGTCTCCTCGGTGGCGTACACGATGCTGACACCGAACTCGGATCCGTCGCCGAAGTAGTTCTCGATGTTCTTGGCCAAGAACGCGACCGTGACGACGATCTCGTCGATGCCATGGCGCTTCAGGAGGTCGATGACGTGCTCCATCATCGGTCGGTTGACCAACGGCAGCATCGGCTTCGGTGTGTTCGAGGTGAGCGGGCGAAGCCTCGTGCCCTCACCACCGGCCATGATGACTGCCTTCATCGGGTCCCCTCGTCGGCGTCTGTTGGTCCCAAAGCTACCCCGGTCGCCCGTCCACGGCCCCGCCGCGGTCGGCCCGCCCCTCGTGCAGCGCGGTGCGCGCCATGGGCACGTAGCGGACGGCGGCGTAGATCGACAGGACCAGACCGGGCACCCCCATCATCCAGGCGAACGCCTCGAGGATGGGGGCGCTCGACACGTCGCTGGAGGAGGCGAGGAACAGCGGGAAGGCGAACATCAGGCAGAACGTGCCCGCCTTGCCGAACCACGTGACGTCGATGCGACGGGCTCCGAGCGCGGCGAGGATCAGCGTCGTCGCTCCGACGACGACCTCTCGCA
>CAZGEF010000034.1:0-26584 GCA_964525005.1 uncultured Rhabdothermincola sp. | reverse complement strand
GAGGTGGAGAGGGGACGACGGCGAGACGTACGAGGAGTTGACCTACGCCGAGTACAGCGATCGGGTGGCTCGCGCCGTCGCCGGCTACCGCGAGCTGGGCGTCGTCGCCGGTTCTCGCATCGTGCTCATGATGCGGAACTGCCCCGAGTTCCACGTGCTCGACATGGCGGCCTACTTCTGCGGCGCGACGTCCATCTCCATCTACAACTCGTCGTCGGTCGACCAGATCCGCTACATCGTCGACAACTGCAGTGCCGAGCTGGCCATCGTCGAGGATGCCGGCTTCCTCGATCGGGTGCTCGAGGCCCGCCCCGACCTCCCGGGCCTTCGTCATGTCGGTGTCGTGCGCGACCCGGCGGGGGCGGCGCCGTCGTCTGACGTGTTCACCTACGGGTGGCTGGTCGACCACGAACCCGTCGACCTCGACGAAGCGGTGGGCAACTGCCACCCCGATCAGCTCGCCACGATGATCTACACGTCGGGCACCACGGGCCCGCCCAAGGGCGTCATGCTCAGCCACCGCAACGTGGCGTGGACCGCCGAGAGCCTGCGCATCGCACTCGGCTGGGATCGCCACGTCTCCAAGCGGGTCGTCTCCTACCTCCCCATGGCGCACATCGCCGAGCGGCTCACGACCCACTACAGCGGTGCGTTCATGGGTCTCGAGGTGACGGTCTGCCCCGACATGGGTGGTGTGGCCGCCTACTTCAAGGAGGTCCGCCCGCAGCTGCTGCTGGGGGTCCCGCGGGTGTGGGAGAAGATCTACGCCGGGGTCACCGCGGCCCTCGCCGCCGACCCCGACAAGGAGGGCCAGTTCGCCGAGGCCGTGGCCGCGTCGGGCCCCATCCAGGGGCGCATCGACTTCGGCACGGCGACCGAGGAGGACCTCGCCACGTGGGCGTTCCTCGACGAGGTCGCGTTCGGGCCGATCCGCCAGCTGACGGGTCTCGACGCCGTCGAGGTAGCGGTGTCGAGCGCGGCGCCCATCCCCGGCGAGCTGCTCGCCTGGTTCCGGGCCATCGGTGTGCCGCTCTCCGAGCTGTACGGGCTGTCGGAGTCGTCGGGGCCCCTCACGTGGGCGCGCACCCGGGTCAAGCCCGGTTGGGTCGGCCCCGCCATCCCCGGTTGCGAGGCCAAGCTGGCTGACGACGGTGAGCTCATCGCCCGGGGCGGCAACATGTTCCTCGGCTACTTCGGTGAGCCCGACAAGACCGCCGAGGCGCTTGACGAGGACGGCTGGCTCCACACCGGCGACATCGCCGAGGTCGACGAGGACGGCTACTTCCGCATCGTCGACCGCAAGAAGGAGCTCATCATCACCGCGGGCGGCAAGAACATCAGCCCGGCCAACCTGGAAGCGGCGCTCAAGATGATCCCGCTCGTCGGCCAGGCCGCGGCGGTCGGCGACGACCGCCCGTTCGTGTCCGCGCTGGTGACCCTCGATCCCGACGTGTCCGAAGCGTGGGCGCTCCGCCGGGGCATCCCGTTCACGACGCTGGCCGCGCTCGCCGAGGATCCCGACGTCATCGCCGAGATCGAACGTGGCCTCGAGGACGTCATGGCCGACTTCAACCACGCCGAGCGGGTCAAGAAGGTCAAGATCCTCGGCGAGGAGTGGTTGCCCGACAGCGACCTCCTCACCCCGACGTCCAAGCTCAAGCGGCGCGGCATCAAGGCCCGCTACGAGCAGGAGATCGAAGACCTCTACGCGAGGTAGAGCCACCCCCGAGCGAAATCGGTGGAGCGCTCGGTCACCTTGGTCGGATCCTCCGCCGATTTCGGGAGCAGCACGGGGTCGATCGTCGTCAACCGCGGTCGCGGGATTGGGCGGCGAATCCGATGAGGGAGTGCACGAGCAGGGCGACACCGGGCAGGATCACCCACCAGCCCACGGCGATGCCCACGAACGTGATCGCCGCGCCGAGGGCGATGCCGAGGGGCCAGATGCTCGTGTGGGGCAGGTAGAGGTCGCCGTGGTCGGGGGGTTCGTCGGGCAGCTCGTGCTCGGCGAGCTCGACGTCGTGCTGCACGCTGCGCACCGAGAACCAGGTGAACCCGGCGACGGTGAGGGCGAACGCTCCCCCGAGCAGCAGCATCACGAAGCCGGCCGCCTCCTCGGCGGTGAACCCGTAGATGACGGCGATGACGACGTAGCAGGCACCGATGGACCCGAACAGCTTCGTCTCGGTGGGGAGCCCGTCACGGGGCTCGACGGCATCGGTCGTGCCGTCGGGGTGCTCCCGGTCCGGGCTCACGACGAGGTCCCCGTCTCCGATGAGGACGGTCCCGATGACGAGGACGTCGGAGCGGCGGCGGCCGGCTCGGGCAGCACCTGGCGGCGGGGCTTGCGGCCGTGGTCGTCGCGCGGTGAGCGGTGGCCGGGGTGGTTGGCGTCCCACAGCGGTCGTTCGCTGCGGATGGGCGGCAGCGGATCGACGAAGTTGCCCGGCGGTGGCGGCGACGGCGTGGCCCACTCGAGCGTGTGGCCGTCCCACGGGTTGCCCCCGACCGGCTTGCCCTTGCGCAGGGTGACGAGCACGTTCCACAGGAACGGCAGCGTCGAGAAGCCGAGCAGCATGGCGCCGATGGTGGAGATGAGGTTGAGGGTGTCGAAGCCGTCGGACTCGAGGTAGGACGCCACCCGGCGGGGCATGCCCTCGATGCCGAGGATGTGCTGCACGAAGAACGTCATGTTGAAGCCCACGATCATCAGCCAGAAGTGGGTCTTGCCCCAGCCCTCGTGCAGCTTCTTGCCGCTGAATTTCGGGAACCAGTAGTAGACGCCGGCGAACAGCGCGAACACCGACCCGCCGAACAGCACGTAGTGGAAGTGCGCGACGACGAAGTACGAGTCGGTGAGGTGGAAGTCGAGGGCCGGTGACGCCAGCATCACGCCGGTGACGCCGCCGAGCACGAACATCAACATGAACCCGAGCGCGAACAGCATGGGCGTGTCGAAGACGAGCGAGCCGCCCCAGATGGTGCCGATCCAGTTGAAGAACTTCACGCCCGTGGGTACGGCGATGAGCATGGTGAGCGCGGAGAAGAACGGGAGGAGCACCGCGCCGGTGGCGTACATGTGATGGGCCCACACCCCGACCGACAGGATGCCGATGGCGACCGTGGCGAACACGAGGCCCCGGTAGCCGAACACCGGACGACGGCTGAACACCGGGAAGATCTCGGTGACCACGCCGAAGTACGGCAGGATCAGGATGTACACCTCGGGGTGGCCGAAGAACCAGAACAAGTGCTGCCACAGGATCGGTTGGCCGGTGACCCCGTCGATGGTGGCGGGGTCGAAGATGTGGCCGCCGAAGTGCCGGTCGACGAACAGCATCACCGCCGCCGCGGTGAGCACGGGGAACACCAGCAGCACGAGCACGCTGGTGACGATCATGTTCCACGTGAAGATCGGGAGCCGGAACATGGTCATGCCCGGCGCCCGCATGGTGGAGACGGTGGCGAGGATGTTGACCGCGGTGAGGATCCCCGAGAGGCCGGTGAGGGCGAGGGACGCGATCCACAGGTCGCCACCGAGGCCGGGGGAGCGGATGCCGTCGGACAGCGGGGTGTAGGCGAACCAGCCGAAGTTGGCGGCGCCGTTCGATGTGAGGAAGCCCGACAACATGACGATGCCGCCGGCGATGTACACCCAGTACGACATGAGGTTGAGGCGGGGGAACGCCATGTCGCGGGCGCCCGCCTGGAGCGGGACGATGTAATTGGCGAGGCCGAAGGCGAACGGGCCCGCGAACAGGAACAGCATGATGCTGCCGTGCATCGTGAACAGCTCGTTGTAGGTGCCGGTGGAGACGATGTCGTTCTCGGGTTCGGCGAGCTGGGCCCGCATCATCAGGGCCAGCACACCGCCGATGAGGTAGAAGGCGAAGGCGGTGACCATGTACGAGATGCCGATGGTCTTGTGGTCGGTGCTGGTGAACCACCGGAGCAGACCGTGGGGCTCGCCGTGGTGACCGCTCGGCACCTTCGCCCGTGGCGCGCCACCCGGTCCGCCTGTCCCGTGACCGCCTGTCCCGGTCCCGCCTGTCCCGGTCCCGCCTGTCCCTGGGCTCGGCGCCGGCTCGTCGTCGTCCGGCGGACCGGGCACGGTGGACGGGGGATCTTCGATCGTCGTCACGACGGCGCCCCTTCGTCGGCAGCGGACTCTTCGATGACGGGCTGGGGCTTGGCTGCGGTCTCGGCGACCCACTGCTCGAACTCGTCGGCGGGCACGGCCTTGACCGTGAACGCCATCTTCCAGTGGTCCAGGCCGCAGTACTCGGCGCAGCGCCCGACCCACTCGCCGGGCTCGGTGATGGCGATCTCGATGCTGTTGTCGACGCCGGGGATGAGGTCGCGCTTCTCGAGGAACTCGGGCACCCAGAACGAGTGGTTCACGTCGTTGGACTCGAGGTTGAACCGGATGGTCTGGCCGACGGGGAGCACCAGGGTGGGCTGGCCGTCCTGGCCGCCGTTCAGCGTGATGTGCTGATCGGGGTACTCGAACTGCCACTGCCACTGGAACCCGACGACGTCGACGGTGAGGTCGGGCTCGTCGGACAGGGAGGTGAACCCGTCGGTGGCCACGACGGTGATGCCGAACAGGGCGGCCACGATGAGGATCGGCACGGCGATGTAGGCGATCTCGGCCGGGATGTCGTACTGCTTCTGGCTCGGGATCTCCTCGGAGCGGCGACGGAACCGGATCATCGAGACGATGACGAGGACCCAGATGAGGGCGGCGACCAGCACGGCGCCGATGAAGAAGATCGTCCAGAGGCGCGAGAAGTTGTCCCCTTGCTCGGTGACCCCGTCGGGGGCACCGAAGTTCGAGGAGCACCCGGCGACGAGGGAGCCGAGGCTCACGAGCACGACGGGTACGGCCCATCGGCGCGCGATCGCGGCAGGTCGGGACATCGGTGTCGAGCTCGTCACCCGGGAGGTGGTCATGGGGTCGTCCCGGACGGGACGCGGCCGGACGGGACGCGGCCCGATGGGGTTCGGCCCGATGGCGCGCCGGCTCGACGGGGTGGGTCGGGTCATGAAGCGATCCCGGTCGGGCGAGGGTGCTCGACGGTGGTCGCTCGGGCCGCGGCCCGGGCCCTGTCGTCGGCATCGTCCTCGCGTCGGGCCTGACGGGCGTCGTGCGCCATCCACTGGCCGAGGATGATCGCCGCCGCGATGAGGCCGGCGATCTCGCCGAGCGACCACATGATCCCGGCCCCGAGGTGCTGCTGGTCGAGCGCGGCCTGCGGGTCGATCCCCACCGCCGAGAAGTGATCGGGGGCGAGCGGGTTGCGTCCGAACATCCCCAGACCGAGGAACCCGTGGAACGGCACGGTGACGAGCACGAGCGCGAGGCGGGCGGCGTAGGGCATCTTCCACGCGACGGGGTCGAGGCCGAGCACCGCCCAGTAGAAGACGCACCCGGCGAGGAAGAAGTGGACCAGGAGCGCCCGATGCGCCCACGGGTTGCCGAGGGCGAGGTCGAGCAGAGGGCTGAAGTAGAGGACGAACAGGCTGACGGTGAAGATGACCGTGGCGACGACCGGGTGGGTGACGATGCGCACCGGCGTGCTGTGCAGCACGCGGAGCAGGCGCACCTTCGAGGGGCGCGACACGGTCTGGAGGGCGAGCGTGACCGGTGCACCCAGGGCCAGGAACATCGGGGCGACCATGCCGATGAGGACGTGCTGGGCCACGTGGAGGCTGAAGTGCGTGGTCCCGTAGGCGTGGATGCCCGACTGGGTGGCGACCAGCAGCACGACCAACCCGAACGCGAAGGACGCCGAGCGGGCACGGGACCACCGGCGTCCACGCTCGGTCAGGACCCGGACCCCGGCGACGTAGAACGTCGCCGCGCCGACGACGACGAACAGCGACAGCGGGTCGATGGTGGATTGGCTCACCAGGTTGTGCAGCGACAGGGGCGGCAGGTCGACCGCGCCGTGATCGTGGAGAGCCATGGGCCAAACGTAGTGCCGTCCTCGTGACCTGTCCGGTGTTGCCCATTGGGGCCCTTGCCCCTTGGGCCCTTGCCACTTGGGACCCGGTGGGTGCGGCCACCGTGCCAACATGGCGCCCATGACCGAGGTGGCCGACGTGAGCCGGGGTGCGGGCGAGCGTGGGCCGCGCGCCGCACCGTCGGCGGGACCAGGTGCGTCGGCTCCCGAGACGAGCTCGCCGCTCGGCATCGGGGTGGTGCTGTGGCTGGCATCGGAGGTCATGTTCTTCGCCGGTCTCTTCGCCGCCTACTTCTCGTTGCTCGCCGAGAACCGCGACACCTGGCCGCCCGAGGGCGTCGAGCTCGACGTGGCCCGCATGGCCTTCTTCACGAGCGTGCTCATCGTGTCGAGCATCACCATGCACTTCTCGGTCAAGGCCGCGGAGGACGGCCACCGGAGCCGCTCACTCGGCCTGCTGGTGGCCACGGTCGCGCTGGGCGCGGCCTTCCTCGTGAACGTCGGGCTCGAGTACGCCGAGTTCGACTGGGACTGGACCAGCCATGCCTACGGCACGATCTTCTACATGCTCACGGGCTTCCACGCCCTGCACGTCGGTGCCGGACTCGTCCTGCTCGCCGTCGTGGCGTGGATCGTGTTCAGCCGCTACAGCCGCTTGCCCTCCGCGCACACGTTGCGGGTCACCGGCTACTACTGGCACTTCGTCGACGTGGTGTGGGTCGCCATGTTCGTCGTGGTGTACGTCATCCGATGAGGGCATCGACCCGGCCGCGTGGCACCCCGCTCTCCGCCGCTCGGGCGGGCACCAAGGTCGTGCTGGCCGTGCTCGCCGGGGCGGTGCTGCTGTTCGTCGGGTTCGGCAGCGCCGAAGCGGGGGAGTCGCAGGGCGAGGGAGATCCGGTCACCGGTGAGGCTCCTGCCGAGCCGGCCGGTGCGACGCCGATCACCGAGGTCGGGGTGTCGCCGGCCGAGACGCAGCTGCGGGCGAACGCGGATCCGGCGATGGTCGCCGCCGGCGAGCAGCTCTACCTGACCTCGTGCGTGAGCTGCCACGGGGTCGGCGGCGTCGGGACCGATGAGTACCCGAGCCTCGTCGGCGTGGGCGCGGCGTCGGCCGACTTCTACCTGCGCACCGGGCGCATGCCGCTCGCGTTCCCCGTGCCGCAGCCGCCCGAGAAGCCCAAGGCCTTCACCGACGAGGAGATCGTCCAGCTGGTCGCGTACGTCTCGTCGCTGGGCGACGGCCCACCGATCCCCGACGTGAACCCCGACGACGCCAACCTCCAGAACGGCGGCGCGCTGTACCTGGCCAACTGCGCGGCGTGCCACAACTCGCAGGGCATCGGCGGCGCGCTCAGCTACGGAGCCCACGCCCCAGATCTGCTGACGGTCGAGCCGACCCAGATCGGCGAGGCCGTGCGCACCGGTCCGGGGCAGATGCCGGTGTTCGGGCCCGACACGCTGTCCGACACCGATCTGGATGACATCATCCGGTACATCCAGTACCTGCAACATCCCGAAGCGGCCGGCGGCCTCAAGATCGGCTCGACCGGACCGGTCACCGAGGGGTTCGTGGCGTGGCTCGTCGGGCTCGGCGTCCTCATCCTCGTCATCCGCTGGATCACCCGGGAGCACCGCTCGCATGCTTGACGACCAGCCTGACGACCGATCGAGCCGAACTGGCTGGGAAGACCCGGGCCATTCGGCGGATGTGTCCAGCCAGAACGGCCCGGAGGTGACGATGGCGCGGGCGGCGCGCCGCAAGAACGGCGAGCGGCTGCCGGCCATCTTCTTCGTGGTGTCGATGCTGGCGGGGATCGGCCTCGCCGTGGTCTACTTCCTCGGCGGTCAGACCCAGGCCGAGGGCATCCTGCTCTTCGTGGCGCTCGGCAGCTTCGGCGTGGCGATGGTGCTGTGGGCGAAGCGGTTCATGCCCGCCGGACCCGAGATCGAGGACCGCGGCGAGTTCGGGTCGTCCGACGAGGACATCGCGGCCTTCAAGGCCGACTTCGACGTCGGCGAGTACGAGCTCGAGCGGCGGGGACTGCTCACCAAGCTCATGCTGGGTGCCGGTGCGGCGCTGGGCGTCGCTGCCGTGTTCCCCATCGCCAGCCTCGGTCCCCGTCCGGGCAAGTGGTTCACCGAGTCGCCCTTCGACGAGGGCACGCGGCTCGTCGACGAGTTCGGCAACCCCGTCACGGCCAGCACGCTCAAGACCGACGGGATCCTCACCGTCTATCCCGAGAACGACGTCGACGACGAGTACGCCCAGACGGTCCTCATCCGCCTGAACGGCGACAAGACCTTCACCCCCCGGGCGGGCCGCGAGGACTGGACGCCCGACAACCTGGTGGCGTACTCGAAGGTCTGCACGCACGTGGGGTGCCCGGTCGGGCTCTACCAGGCCAGCTCGGGCGAGCTGCTGTGCCCGTGCCACCAGTCGACGTTCGACGTCTACGACGGCGCCCGGCCCGTGTTCGGTCCCGCGGCGACGTCGCTGCCGCAGCTGCCCCTGGCCATCGACGACGAGGGCTTCGTCGTCGCAGCCGGCCCGTTCAGCGACCCCGTCGGGCCCGGGTTCTGGAACCAGGACCGGCTCTACGAGGACGGTGAGGACTGATGGCGCGCCCGCACCTGCGCCGTCACGAGCGATCCGCGCCGTCCGACGAGCCGAAGAAGCCGCTGGACTCGCGCGTCGCTCGTTGGGTCGACGAGCGCCTCGGCGTGGCCAAGGTGGCGCGCAGCACCCTGGGCAAGATCTTCCCGAACCACTGGTCGTTCCTGCTCGGCGAGATCGCCCTCTACTCGTTCATCCTGCTCGTGGTCACGGGCATCTTCCTCACGTTCTTCTTCAACGCCAGCACCGAGCCCGTGACCTACGAAGGCTCCTACGTCCCCATGCAGGGCCAGGAGGTGTCGCAGGCCTACGCGTCGGCCCTCGACATCAGCTTCGAGGTGCGCGCCGGGCTGGTCATGCGCCAGATCCACCACTGGGCCGCGCTCGTGTTCATGGCGGCGATCGTCGTGCACCTCGCCCGCATCTTCTTCACCGGCGCGTTCCGTCGCCCGCGCGAGATGAACTGGGTGGTCGGGTGCACGCTGCTCACGCTCGGCCTGGTCAACGGGTTCGCCGGCTACTCACTGCTCGACGACCAGCTGTCGGGCACCGGCATCCGCATCATGTACTCGGTGATGATCTCGGTTCCGCTCATCGGACCGTGGCTCGCGGCGCTCATCTTCGGTGGCCAGTTCCCGGGCGACGACATCATCCCGAGGCTGTTCATCATCCACGTGCTGATCGTCCCCGCCGTCATCGTGGCGTTGTTGGGCGTGCACCTGGGGATGCTCGTGCGGCACAAGCACACGCACTTCCCCGGCAACGGCGCCACCGATCGCAACGTGGTGGGCGAGCGGTTGTGGCCCACCTACGCGTTCAAGGCCGGTGGCCTCTTCTTCCTCGTCGCCGCCGTCCTGTCGCTCCTCGGCGGTGTGGCCCAGATCAACCCGATCTGGATGTACGGCCCGTACCGGCCGGAGAACGTGAGCTCGGCGTCGCAGCCGGACTGGTACATGGGCTGGATGGACGGTGCGCTGCGGCTCATGCCCGACTGGGAGTGGCGGGGCTGGGGGTTCCAGATACCCGAGCCCTTCTGGGGAGCGGTGCTGTTGCCGGGCATCACGTTCGGCCTGCTCTACCTGTGGCCGTGGATCGAGAAGCGGATCACCAAGGACAGGCGCGAGCACCACGTGCTCGACCGCCCGCGGGACATGCCCTGGCGCACCGCGCTCGGTGTGGCGGCGATCACCTTCTACACGGTGCTCGGCTTCGCGGCGGCCAACGACGTCATCGCCACGGTGCTGGAGCTGTCGCTCAACGCCGTGCTGTGGGCCTTCCGCATCCTCGCGATCGTGCTGCCCCCCATCACCGGCTTCGTCGCCTACCGCATCTGCATCGAGCTCCAGCGGCGAGACGGTCCCTACGTCGATCCCGAGCTGTCCGGTGTCGATGGCCCCGACGACGGGTCGTCGGACGAGAACGCGGGCGCGCCGGGTAGGGATGCGACGACCAGGGGTGCAACGACACCGGAGCCCGGGGGCGGGACGGTCGAAGACGGCGACCGTGCCGACGAACCGATCACCCGCGCCTCCTCCCGAACCTGAGGACCAGCCATGACGAGCCCCGCCCGCGAGACCGACGTGATCGTGATCGGGGCCGGGCCGCAGGTGGTGTTCACCCAGCCCGAGGTCGCGTCGAGCGGCCTCACCGAGGCCCAGGCCCGGGAGCGGGGCATCGACGTGCAGGTCGTCGAGTACCCGATCGGCAAGGTGGCCGGTGCGTCGTTGCACGCCGATGGCTACGAGGGCGCGGCGAAGATGGTCGTCGACCGCGACCGCCGGGTGATGGTGGGCCTCACCCTCGTCGGCCCCGACGTCGGCGAGCTCATCCACGCCGCGACCGTCGCCATCGTGGGCGAGGTCCCGCTCGATCGCCTGTGGCACGCCACCCCGGCTTTCCCGACGATGAGCGAGCTCTACCTCCGCCTCCTGGAGGAAGCCGGGCTCTGACCGCTGGCGCGCTGAGCCGCCCACGACACCTGCGAACCGGCTGGGAGAATCCGTCGGATACGACGGACTTGGCCAGCCAGTTCGGGACGGACGTCAGGTCCAGGGCGGGGACCTCAGGTCCAGAAGGTCTCGATCTCCTCGAGGGTCTTGCCCTTGGTCTCGGGGACCTTCCGGCCGATCCACACGAAGGCGGTGGCCGAGAACGCGGCGAACAGCAGGAACGTGGTGCCCTCGCCGATGGCGTCCACGATGGTGAGGAAGAACTGGCTGACGGCCCAGGCGCTGAACCAGTTGACGGCGGTGGCCAACGCGACCCCTCGGCCGCGGATGCGCGACGGGAAGATCTCGTTGATGACCGTCCACACGACCGGGCCGAGCGAGAAGGCGAACGAGGCGATGAACACCACCAGTCCGACGAGCGTGAAGATGCCCGCCATGGACTCGCCGGCACCGGGGGGTTGGGCGTCGAGGCGGAAGAAGCAGAACCCGACCACGGCGAGGCTGGTTCCCATGCCGACGAGGCCGATCCTGAGCAGCGGTTTGCGGCCGAAGCGGTCGACGTAGACCACCGCGATCAGGGTCGCGAGCACGTTGACCGCGCCGATGGCCCACGTCGTCGCCGCGGCCTGGTCGGCCGGCGTCTCGAACCCGGCGGCGGCGAAGATCTTGTTGCCGTAGTAGATGATGGCGTTGATGCCGGTGATCTGCTGGAACACGGCCAGGCCGATGCCGATCATGAGCGGTCTGCGCAGGGTGTGGCCGAACAGCTCGGACCACGACGCCTGGTCGGCGTCGGCGGCCAGCGATTCCTCCACCTCGGCCAGGCGGGCATCGATGTCGGCGTCGGGCTCCACCTTGGTGAGCGCGGCGGACGCCTTGTCGCGCCGGCCTCGCTTGAGCAGGAAGCGGGGCGACTCGGGCATCGGTGACATGAGGACGAACAGCACGATCGCCGGAACGGCGGAGACGCCGAGCATCAGCCGCCACCGGTCGGAGTTCGTGAGGAACTGGTCGACCAGGTAGGCGAAGAAGATGCCGAGGGTGATGGCCAGCTGGTACATCGATACGAAGCGGCCTCGCCAACGAGCGGGCGCCATCTCGGCGGCGTAGAGCGGAGCGGCCACCGACGCGACGCCGACACCGAACCCGACGACGAGTCGGCCGACGACGAGGACGACGGTGCCGGGGGCGAACGCCTCGATCGCCGCGCCGACGATGAACAGCGCCGCGGCGAGCGTGATGGTCGGCTTGCGACCGATCTTGTCGGCGAGGACGCCCGCGGCGAGGGCCCCGAACATGGCACCGAGGGTCACCCAGCTGGTGATGATCTCGATGGCGGTCGTGCCGACGTCGAAGTCCTTCTCGATGCCGTCGAGCGCGCCGGAGATGACGCCCTGGTCGTAGCCGAACAGCAGGCCGGCCATCATGATGACGGCGCCCACCATGATCAGCCAGGAGCTGGGGCGGTGGTGCCGCGGCGTTCGCCCGTTCAGCGCGTCGGTCGAGGCGTCGTCGGTGCCCGCGTCGTCAGCGGGCCGCGCCGTTGCAGCCATGTGGTCCCCTTCCCCGGAGTCGGCAGAACGGTACCGCCAGCCCCCCGCCCCGGTGGGGGACGGTCACGCCGGCATGGCCGACCGACGTCGCATCCCCAGTCGTGCCAGGGTGTCGCTCAGCACCGGTTGAGTGCCCGGATGGTCGGGTAGTCGTGCTCCCAGCCGAGGATGGTCAGCGCCGCGGTGTCGAGGGGGAAGCGGCGCCCCTCTACGGCGTCGAGCTGGCACCAGCGGGCGATGGTGACGCGCAGGATGTGGCCGTGGGCGAACAGCGCCACGTCTCCGCTCCCCACCGGGAGGGAGCGGCACCGGGCGACGATCCGGTCGGCTCGGGCCGCGACGTCCTCGAGCGTCTCGCCGCCGGCCATGGGCGAGCTCCAGACGCTCCAGCCGGGCAGGGTCTCACGCATCTCGGTGGTGGTGCGGCCCTCGGCCTCGCCGTAGTCCCACTCGAGGAGATCGTCGGTGAGCTCGGCCTGGTCGAGCAGCCCCGCGAGGCGGCAGGTCTCCCGCGCTCGCCCGAGCGGGCTGCACAGCACGAGCGAGAAGTCGTGGTCCCGCACCAGCATGGCCGCGGCGCGCGCCTGGCGCTCTCCCTCGGCGGTCAGCGGAACGTCGGTGCGACCCGTGTGCCGGCCGCTGACGCTCCACTCGGTGGCGCCGTGGCGGACGACGTAGACGCCCGGCCTGTCGGTCACGCGGGGGGCTCGGGTGGCCAGTGACCGTAGCCCCGAACGAGGGTGTTGCCCTCCTCGGGTCCCCAGCTGCCCGGGGCGTAGGGGACGACCGGGGCCTGGTCGCGCAACAGCGGATCGACGATGCGCCAGGACTCCTCGATCGAGTCCTGGCGGGCGAACAGCCCGGGATCGCCGAGCATCGCCTCGTGGATCAGCAGCTCGTAGGGCTCGGGGCCGGCATCGCCGCGCAGACCGGGCGGCGGAGCGACGGTGAGGGCCTCGGCCCGCATGCTGTCGCCCGGGATCTTGTGCAGCCAGGTCATGGCCGAGAACGCGTCGGGGTTGACCTCCAGGCGGATCCGGTTGACGGGCAGCTCCCGGCGCTCGTAGGCGTCGAGCCACAGCGGAACCGGCGGCGGGCTGAACTCGACGGTGATCTCGGTGACGGTCTCGGCCATCGACTTTCCGGCTCGGAGGAAGAAGGGGACGCCGTGCCAGCGCGGGGTCTCGATGTCGAGACGGAACGCCCCGTAGGTCTCGGTGTCGGAGTCGGGACCGACGCCCACGACGTCTCGGTAGCCGTCGTACTGCCCCCGGACGTAGTGCTCGGGATCGATCGCCCTCGCCGAGGTCAGCAGTCGTGCCTTCTCGGTGAGCAGTGCGGCCGACGATTCGTTGGCCGGCTGGTCCATGGCGATGAGCGCCACCATCTGCAGCAGGTGGTTCTGCATCACGTCGCGCAGCGCGCCGACCGAGTCGTAGAAGGCGCCTCGATCCGAGACGCCGAAGGCCTCCGCCATGGTGATCTTGATGGAGCGCACGTACGTGCGGTGCCAGATCGGCTCGAGGATCGCGTTGGCGAAGCGCACGATGAGGATGTTGCGCATCGCCTCTTTGCCGACGAAGTGGTCGATGCGGAAGATCGCGTTCTCGGGGAACCACTCGTGGATCGACTCGTTGAGTGCGATGGCGCTCGGGAGGTCGCGACCGAAGGGCTTCTCGACGATGAGACGAGACCCCTTGTCGAGGCCGACGCCTCCGAGCCCGGCTGCGACCGTGGCGAACATCGACGGGGGGATGGCGCAGTGGAACACCGGGTGCTCGGCTGGGCCGAGTGCGGACTTCAGCCTCTCGAAGGTGGCGGGGTCGGCGTAGTCGCCCGCGACGTAGCGGAGCTGCGTTGCGAGAGCCTCGAACGTCGCGTCGTCCCAGTCCTCCTCCGAGCGGATCGAGGCCTCGGCGTGGCGGCGCAGGTCTTCGTCGGTCCAGTCGTCGAGGGCCACGCCGATGACCGGCACCCCGAGCAATCCCCGGCGCGTCAGCCGGTACAGCGCGGGGAACAGCTTCTTCTTGGCCAGGTCACCCGACGCGCCGAACATGACCACGGCATCGGAGCGGGCCGGGGACGGTCGTGGCGTCGCGACGGAATCGGCGGTGGAGTCGGATGGCGACATGGACGGTGGCACCTGGACGACCTCGATGGGTTGGCTCGGTTCTTCGCGGTGATCGTGAAGCTACTTGGCTTTCGCCCGCCGGGTGTCGGTGCTGGTCGTCGAGGTGCCGGTCAGCCCGGCGTCGGTTCGGGATGAGCCGGCGGGATGTCGCCACCGGCCCCCGGAAGGCGGCAGACCACCACATAGGTGACCAGGCTGACCGAGCACAGGTCGCCGCTGTCCGCATCGTGGACCTCGACCTGGACCACGACGATCTTGCGCCCCCGACGCAGGATGCGGGCCGTCGCCCGTGCCGGCCCGCGACGCACCGGAGCGAGGTAGTTCACCGACAGGTTCGTGGTGGTGGTCATCGACTCGTCGTCGACGCCCTCGTAGGCGAGCAGCCCGGCGGTGCAGTCGACGAGCGTGGCCATCATCCCGCCGTGGAGGAACCCGCTGGAGTTCGACCGGTACGGCATGCAGTCCAGCTCGAAGACCAGCTCGTCCTCGGGGGCCGGGAGGCGTCGCAGCCCGAGGTCGAGCACGAAGCCGCCGAGCCGATCGCGGTCGTCGGGCTCGATCGGGTGGACCGTCGGCGTGACGGGACCTGCCGCGATGTCGGGCCCAGATCGCACGAGACCGGGTCGTGCCTGGTCGGGTTCGGGGCCGGGTCGTGCCTGGTCCGGGTTCGGTGCGGTCAACGGGTCCTCCGACGTGCAGCGGCCGTCCCTGTGTAGCAGGGCGGAATCGCCCGGACGTCCACCCGGTGGCCGATGGTGCACGGCTCCCGCGGGTGCCCCGAGGACTGTGCAACGCTGATCTGGTGACGTCGCTCATCGAGGACTACGGGCTCATCGGGGATTCGGAGACGGTCGCGCTGGTGGGGCGCGATGGGTCGATCGACTGGTTCTGCGCGCCCCGCTTCGACAGCCCGGCCTCGTTCGCCGCGCTCCTCGGTGGGCCCGAGCACGGAAGGTGGATCATCCACCCGGAGGGTGACGTCGTGGAGATCACGCGCTCGTACCTCGGTGACACGCTGATCCTCGAGACCGTCTTCACCACGGGCACCGGGTCCGTCGCGCTCGTCGACTTCATGCCGCTGCGTGAACGTGACCCGTCCATCGTGCGCGTCGTCGAGGGCCGGTCGGGCAGGGTGCGGATGTCCATGGAGCTCGCGATCCGATGCGACTACGGATCGGTGGTCCCGTGGGTGCGCCAGACCGACATCGGGGTCACGGCGATCACCGGTCCCAACGGGCTGGTCCTCACGACGCCGGTCGAGACGCGCGGCGAGGACCTGACGACCGTCGCCACCTTCGAGGTGGGCGAGGGGGCCAAGGTCCCGTTCACCCTCCAGTGGTATCGGTCGCACCTCGATCCGCCCACGGCACGCGACCCGCACACCGCGCTCGAGTCCACCCGGTCCTGGTGGGTCGACTGGGCCGGCCGGTGCACCTACACAGGTGCGCACGCTGACATCGTGAGGCGTTCGTTCATCACGCTCAAGGCGCTCACCTACGCGCCCACGGGAGGGATCACGGCGGCGCCGACGACGTCGTTGCCGGAGTGGCTCGGCGGTGTGCGCAACTGGGACTACCGCTACTGCTGGCTGCGCGATGCCACCTTCACCCTGACCGCGCTCGGCCACGGCGGCTACGAGGACGAGGCCCTCGAGTGGAGCGACTGGCTCCGCCGGGCGGTGGCGGGCAGCCCGGAGAAGCTGCAGATCATGTACGGCGTGGCCGGCGAGCGCAGCCTCGTCGAGTACGAGCTCGACTGGTTGCCTGGCTATGAGAACTCGTCGCCGGTCCGGGTGGGCAACGCGGCGAGCGGGCAGTTCCAGCTCGACGTGTACGGCGAGGTGCTCGACATGTTCCTCCAGACCCAGGAGCAGCTGGGCCAAGACCTCCCCCAGGACATGTGGTCGTTGGGCCGGATGCTGGTCGACCACGTCCGCCAGGTGTGGACCGAGCCCGACGACGGCATCTGGGAGGTCCGCGGTCCACGGCGGCACTTCGTGCACTCCAAGGTGATGGCCTGGGTGGCGATCGACCGCTGGGTCCGGTTGTGCGAGACCGACCAGCGAGCCGACGACGATGCCGATCTCGACGAGTGGCGCAGTTTGCGCGACGACATGCACCGCGACATCTGCGAGAAGGGGTACAACCCCGCCGTCGGGGCCTTCACCCAGTACTACGGCGGCACTGCGCTCGACGCGAGCTGCCTCATGCTGGCGCTCGTGGGCTTCCTCCCACCGACCGACCCGCGCATCGTGGGCACGGTCGACGCGATCGAGCGGGACCTGCTGACCGACGGCTTCGTCCGCCGCTACCGCACCGAGCTCGATCCGTCGGCGCCCGCCGTCGAGGGCGGTGGCACCACCGTCGACGGGCTCCCGCCCGGCGAGGGGGCGTTCCTGCTCACCACCTTCTGGCTCGTCGACAACCTGTTGCTGCTCGACCGACGCGACGAGGCGCAGGTCATGTTCGACCGCCTGGTCGGGCTGGCCAACGACCTCGGTCTGCTGTCCGAGGAGTACGACGTCGGCAAGAGCCGGATGCTGGGCAACTTCCCCCAGGCGTTCTCCCACGTCGGCCTCATCCTCACCGCCGCCGAGCTCGACGCCGCGACCGATGACGGCCGGACACCGACCCCGTTGCGACGCCGCTCAGCGACCTGATCGTCCTCGACCTGATGGAACACCTCGGGCAGATCGAACCGCAGCCGGGTCGAGGAGACCCCTCGGGCTGATGGAACCGCTCGGGCTGATGGAACCGCTCGGGCTGATGGAACCGCTCGGGCTGATGGAACCGCTCGGGGTGCTCAGGGACGAGCGGACAGGGGGCTCGGTGCGCCCTCGACGATCACCGGGATGAGGAACTGATCGAGGAGCCGTCGTTCGTCGTCGGGGTCGTGCGGTGCAGGGCCCTCGACGATCAGCAGGGAGAGGATCGACCGTAGGATCCACTCCGCAGCGTCGTCGACGTCGACGTGGGGCCGGACCAGTCCCCGTTCGCGGGCGACCGTGAGGTGGGGTACGAGCTCCTCGGCCGATCGGGTGAACAGGGCGCGCGACGCACCGCTGATGGTGGCCGACACGCCGGGGCTGTCCCGCTCGAGGAGATGGTGGAGCTTCGGGTCCTCCCGGATGGCGTGCAGCACGGCGGTGGCGAGGTCGACGATGGCGGTCGCGAGGTCCTTCGGGGTGTCGAGCGGTGCGAAGAAGTCGCTGACGGGTCGGTCCATCGAGGCGTCCAGGTCGGTGAGCAGGACCTCGAGCATCAGCTCGTCGCGGTCGCGGAAGTAGCGGTAGATCGTGGCCCGCGAGACCTGGGCCTCCTGGGCGACGTCTTCGACGGTGGTCTTGGTGAGTCCGAAGCGATCGACGCAGCTCGCCGCAGCCTCGACGATGCGGGCCCGAGCGGCATCGGGATCAGCGGGCGTTCGATCGCCCCACCGGAGGTTCGCCATGCGGAAAGGCTAGCAGTTGCGACAGATCTGGATGTTTGTATCATTGGCTCAGGCGCATCCACCGCCTGCCACCCACGGATGCCCGGGAGCCCCCATGTCCTACGAAGAGATCATCGACCGAGAGGACGCCAACGACCTCGACGCCATCGTCGAGCTCGCCTTGGACAACCCGCACGCCGACGAGACGATCCACGCGGTGCGCGACCACGCGCCGGCGATCTTCACCTGGGACTACCAAAAGGGTGCCCGGCCTGCGCTCAACAAGCTCTACGAGAAGGCCAAGACGTCCCAGTGGAACGGCAACGACCTGCCGTGGGACACCGATGTCGACGTCGAGCGGATGGCGGTGGAGACCGCGGGCCGCGAGCCCGACTGGAGCATCCACGCGGCAGATGTCGCCGACTCACCGCTCGCCAGGTGGGGCTCCAAGGAGTGGATCGAGTGGCACGTCGAGCAGCACAACTGGGTGCTCAGCCAGTTCATGCACGGCGAGCAGGGGGCGCTGCTGTGCACCGCCAAGATCGTCGAGACCGTCCCGTGGATCGACGCCAAGTACTACGCAGCGACCCAGGTGATGGACGAGGCCCGTCACGTCGAGGTCTTCGCCCGCTACCTCGACACGAAGCTCTCGGGTCACTACCCGCTCAACTCGCACCTCGGCCTGCTGCTCGACGACGTCATCGCCGACAGCCGCTGGGACATGACCTACCTGGGCATGCAGATCATGGTGGAGGGCCTCGCCCTCGCCGCCTTCGGCTTCATGCACGCCGCCACCCAGGAGCCGCTGCTCAAGCAGCTCCTCCGCTCCGTCATGAGCGACGAGGCCCGCCACGTCGCGTTCGGCATCTTGTCGCTCAAGGAGCTCTACGCCGAGCTGAGCGACAAGGAGCTGGCCGAGCGCCAGGAGTTCGCCTTCGAGGCCGCGCTGCGCATGCGCGACCGGCTGCTGGCGGTCGAGGTGTGGGAGACGATGGGCGTCGATCCCAAGGTGGCCATCGGCGCCATGCGGGGCGACCGCCTCGACGATCCGTTCCAGGTGCTGCTGTTCTCGAAGATCGTCCCGAACTGCAAGAAGCTGGGCCTGCTCGATGCCAACGGCGGTTGGCTGCGCGACCGGTTCAGAGAGATCGGGGTGATCCAGTTCGAGGACTGGGTGGACACCTCCGAGGAGTACGAGTCCCTCGACGCCGTCATGCAGAACAAGGCCACGCTCCGCGCAACCTGACGGCCGACGCACCAATCCGGCGAACTGGCTGGGAAGACGCGTCGCATATGACGCTTCTTCCCAGCCAGAACGGCAGGTGGCCCTCGCTGATCCTCACGGTCAGTAGTGCTCTTCGTGCGGTGCGTAGATGTGGATCGGCACCGCGGTCACCACCGTGTTGGGTCGCAGGCGCAGGCGGGCACGCAGCACGAGGGCGCTCTGGTTGTGGAGCAGCTGCTCCCACCAGTGCTTGAGCACGAACTCGGGGATGACGACGGTGATGATGTCGTCGGGCCACTCCTTGTCGAGGTCGTCGATGAAGTCGAGCACCGGCGTCGACAGCTCGCGGTACGGCGAGTAGATCGTGCGCAGCTCGACCGGGATGTCGAAGCGGTCCCACTGCTGGTTGATCCGCTCCTCGTGCTCGTCGTCGTGCACGATGCTCACCGCCATGAGCCGGTCGGGGGCCAGCGACCGTGCATAGGTGATGGCGTCGAGCACGCCGCGATGCACGTTGCCCACGAGCACGATGACGGTGTGGCGATGGTGGCGTGACCGGTAGCCCTCGGGCACCTCGATGGCACTCGCCACGCGGACGTAGTGGCGGTGCACGGCGAGGAACACGCAGATGATGAGCGGGATGAGCACGACCGGGATCCACGCGCCGATGGTGAACTTCGAGATGACCACGACGCTGAGCACGACCGAGGTCGCCACCGCTCCGGTGGCGTTCATGATCCGCCTGGCCCTCCAGCCCTTCTCGCGCAGCCGGGTGTGGTGCACGACCATGCCGGCCTGCGACAGCGTGAAGCAGAGGAACACCCCCACGGCGTAGAGGGGGATGAGCGCGCTCGTGTCGCCCCGGAACAGCACCATGAGGCCTCCGGCGATGAGCGCCAGCACGATGATGCCGTTGGAGAACACGAGGCGGTCCCCGCGGTTGGCGAGCTGGCGCGGCAGGTAGCCGTCTCCTGCGATGATCGACGACACGCGGGGGAAGTCGGCGAAGGCCGTGTTGGCCGCCAGGATCAGGATGGCGAACGTGGCGAACTGGAGCACGAAGTAGAAGACGTTCTCGCCGAACACGTAGCGGGCCATGATCGACAGCAGCGTCTGGTAGGTGGGATCGGCCGGCTCGAGCACCGTGGGCCGGAGTCGGCTCGCCAGCAACGAGATGCCCAGGAAGAAGGTGCCGAGGATGATGCCCATCGTCACCAGGGTCGCCGCGGCGTTCTTGCTCTCCGGACGCCGGAACGCCGGTACTCCGTTGGCGATCGACTCGATGCCGGTGAGGGCCACGGCACCGGACGAGAACGCCCGCAGCAAGATGAGCACCGTGAGAGCGCCGAACATCGGCATGCCGTCGACGAACTCGTTGCCGTGGCTCTGCGCCAGCTCGTCAAGGGCGGGTTGGTTGACCGGCATGGCCTCGAGCCCACCGAAGTACACCCGGTACAGGCCGTAGACGATGAGCGTGAGGAGGCTCGCGATGTAGATGTACACGGGCGGGGCGAACAGGCGCCCGGACTCCTTCGTACCTCGGATGTTGGCGAGCATCATCACGAAGACGGCGCCCACGCACAGCTCGACGCGATAGGGCTGGAGGCCGTGGAACGCGGAGGTCATGGCCGCGACACCGGCGGAGATCGCCACCGCGACGGTGAGGACGTAGTCGACGAGGAGCGAGGCCCCGGCCACGAGCCCGGCGTTCCTGCCGAGGTTCTCTCGGCTCACGATGTAGGAGCCACCCCCGCTGGGGTAGGCGAAGATCGTCTGGCGGTAGCTGGTGATGACGAGGACCAGCAGGATGCCGACGACGATCGAGATGGGGACGAGGTCGTTGAGGGCGGCCATGCCGACGACGGGGACGAGGACGAGGAGGATCTCTTCGGTCGCGTAGGCCGTCGACGAGATGGCGTCGGAGGCGAACACGCTGAGGGCCGTCGGGCGTCCGAGGCGGTTGTGCGCGTCTTCGCTGCTGGCGATCGGGGGCCCAACGATCAGGCGCTTGACAGCTGAGTACATCGACGCTCCACGGAGATCTGCCGTGCGACTTCGCGCGGACTTCGCAATCTACGCCTCACGCGAGGCGTGGCAAGAGTTCGAGAACGCGACAAACCGCAGGTCAGGGCCGGTCTCGGACCGTGCCCGGTGCGACGGAGGCCGACCGGTCGGTCCTATGATGCGGCGCGCTCGTCGATCCTGTCCGGTTCGCTCGGGAGGACGGGCGCACAGGAGGTTCACGTGCACGTCATCGTCGTCGGTTGCGGTCGGGTCGGTTCCGGACTCGCCGCGGCCCTCGAGTCACAGGGCCACAGCGTGGCGATCGTCGACCGGAAGCCCGAAGCGTTCCGTCGCCTCCCCGAAGGTTTCGCCGGCAAACGGATCCAGGGGGTGGGGTTCGATCGGGACCTGCTGATCGAGGCCGGGGTCGAGAAGGCGACGGCACTGGCCGCGGTGACCAACGGGGACAACTCCAACATCGTCGTGGCCCGTGTGGCCAAGGAGGCGTTCCAGGTCGAGCGTGTCGTGGCGCGCATCTACGACCAGCGTCGCGCCGCCATCTACGAACGGGTGGGGATCCCCACGGTCGCCACCGTGTCGTGGGCCATCGAGCGCGTGCTGCGTCACGTCCAGCCCGACGACGCCGGTGTGGCCTGGATCGATCCCTCGGCCCGGCTGTGCCTCGTGGAAAGGCCCGTTCCCTCGTCGTGGGCCGGACGGCCGTTGGGCGATCTCGAGATCGACGGCGTTGCCCGGATCACCGGGATCACCCGTCTCGGCAAGGGAATCGCGCACTCCTCCAGCCTCTTCGCCCAGGAGGGCGATGTGCTCTGGGTCGCCGTCGCCGGCGACGGCATCGACACCTACGACCGCCACCTGGTGGCTGGGCCGAGCAGGGAGAAGAAGTGATGCGGGTGGTCATCGCCGGGGGCGGCAACGTCGGCACCTACATCGCGGGCGAGCTGCACAAGGCCGGCCACCACGTGCTCGTCGTAGAGGTCGACCCCAAGCGGATCGCCCAGGCCGAGGCGGCCCATGAGGTCTCGGGCGTGGCGTGGTTGCAGGCCGACGGGTGCGAGGTGTCGCAGTTCGCCCGGGCCGAACCGGGCCGTGCCGACGTCGTCGTCGCCGTCACCGGAGATGACGAGGACAACCTGGTGATCTCGCTGCTCGCCAAGCAGGAGTTCGGCGTCCCCCGTGTCGTCGCCCGCGTCAACAACCCGTCGAACGAGTGGCTGTTCAACGAGTCGTGGGGTGTCGACGTGGCGGTGTCGACGCCGCATCTGCTCACGGCGCTGGTCGAGGAGGCGCTGTCGGTCGGGTCGATGGTCCGGCTGCTCTCCTTCGAGGGTGGCCGGGTGCGCCTGTCCGAGGTGACGTTGTCGGCGACATCGCCGGCAAGGGGACGGGAGATCGTCGAGGTCGGCTTCCCGCGGGACTCCACGGTCGTGGCCATCCTGCGTCAGGACAAGGTCGTCGTGCCGCGGGGCGACACCGTGCTCTACGAGGGGGACGAGGTCGTGATCCTCGTCTCCGACGACAGCGAGGACGAGGTCCGGGCTCTGCTCGTGGGCTGAGCACGCGGCGGGCCTCTCCGTCAGTTCGGACCTCGAGGGGTACCGGGATCTGGGATCCGGTTGTCGTAGGGTCGACCGGTCGGCTCATGGGTAGGGAGCGTGGATGATCGAAGCGCAGGGCCTCACGAAGCGGTTCTCCGGCAAACCGACCCCGGCGGTCGACGACCTCTCGTTCACGGTGCGGCCTGGCGTCGTCACCGGCTTCCTCGGACCCAACGGGGCCGGCAAGTCGACCACCATGCGCCTGTTGCTCGGGCTCGACCGGCCCAACTCGGGAACGGCGCTCATCAACGGCAGGCCCTACTCGCACTCCCGCACGCCCATGCGAGACGTGGGTGCCCTGCTCGACGCCAAGGACGTCAACGGCGCCCGGTCGGCCCGCAACCACCTGCTCGCCCTCGCGCAGAGCAACGGCATGGGCCGCGCCCGGGTCGACGAGGTGCTCGAGCTCGTCGGGCTCACCGAGGTTGCCCGCAAGCGGATCAAGGGGTTCTCGCTGGGCATGTCGCAGCGACTCGGCATCGCGGCGACGATGCTGGGCAACCCGTCGGTGCTCATGTTCGACGAGCCGGTCAACGGCCTGGACCCGAGCGGGATCTTGTGGATCCGCCAGTTCATGCGGTCCCTGGCGGGCGAGGGCCGAACGGTCCTGGTGTCGAGCCACCTCATGTCGGAGATGGCGCTCACGGCCGATCACCTCATCATCGTCGGACGTGGCCGGTTGCTCGCTGACCTGCCCACCCAGGAGTTCATCGACCAGAGCTCGTCCAACCACGTGTCGGTGCGGTCGCCGCAGCAGGCGCAGCTCGCCGAGGCGCTCCAAGGGCCTGGCGTGACGCTGGCCGCCGGTGCCGACGGTCAGCTCCAGGTCCAGGGGCTCACCTGCATCCAGGTGGGCGAGGCCGCCGCAGCGCATCGGATCGTGCTGCACGAGCTGTTCGAGGAGCGGGCGTCGCTCGAGGCCGCCTTCATGGAGATGACGAGCGATGCGACCGAGTACCGGTCCGGTCCGCCCGGCGCACCGACCGCACCGCAGGCTCCGCCGCTGCCTCCTCCTCCGGTGGCCGCCCGGCCACCGTCCGCCGCCCCGACCACGGAGGAGTCGAGATGACCGTCCCAGCCAGTCCGACCACCTCCGCCTCCACCTCCGGTTCCGTCTCCGTTCCCCCTGTCCCCACCGAACCGGCGCACCGTGTCCGGTTCGTCGACGTGGTGGTGTCGGAGTGGACCAAGCTCCGCACCGTGCGATCCACCTACTGGACGTTGGTGTCGATGTTCGTGGTCACCGTCGGCTTGGGGGTCCTGGTCTCGTGGGGTGTCGCGTCGACCTACGACGACCTCGGCCCGCAGGACCGCGCCACGTTCGATCCCACGGCGATCAGCCTCGTCGGCTTGACCTTCGGCCAGCTCGCCGTCGCGGTCCTCGGTGCCATGGCCATCAGCACGGAGTACTCGACCGGCGGCATCCGCACCTCGCTCACCGCGGTGCCTCGTCGCCTCCAGCTGCTGCTGGCCAAGGCACTGGTGTTCTTCGTCGTCGCGTTGGCCGCCGGGCTGGTCACGTCGTTCGTGTCCTTCTTCCTCGGCCAGCTGCTCTTGTCGAGCGAGCACGTCGCCGCGGGGCTCGGCGACGACGGCGTGCTGCGCGCCGTGGTCGGCGGCGGCCTCTACCTGGCGGGCAGCGGCATGTTCGGCTTCGCCCTCGGTGCGTTGCTGCGCAGCACCGCGGGTGGCATCACGCTGGCTGTCGCTCTCCTGCTCGTGCTGCCCATCATCACGGCGACCCTGCCCGGCGATTGGGGTGACGCGGTCCAGAGGTACTTCACCTCGAACGCCGGTCAGCAGATCACCAACGTGCGTCCGCCCGAGGATCAGCTGGGACCGTGGTCCGGCTACCTGGTCTTCACCGTGTGGTGGGCCGCGATCCTCGCCGTCGCCGCGGGGTTCATGCAGCGCCGCGACGCCTGAGGGTCGGGGCCGACCGGTTGTGTCGCGGTCTCGGAAAGGGTGGCCTGGTCGATCCTGTCGGTGATGGAACCGCGGCACGTCGATGGTTGTCGTGGGTGCGCGACGTGACCCGGAGGCGGGGTGCCTCCGGGTCACGTCTTGTCAACTCATCTCGGTTGTGGGGCGGGGTGTTTCAGGGGTTCCAGTGCCAGAGCTTCTGGTCGGCGCGTTGGATGAAGGCGGCCATGGATTGGCGGGTGACGGGTGCGCCGGGTTTGAAGGTGCCGTCCGCGTAGCCGGTGGTGATGGCGGCGACGGCGAGGTGGCGGATGGGCGCGGCGAAGGTGTGGCCAGCGCCGACGTCGGTGAAGGTGGGGTTGGGGCCTTCGGGTTCGGGGAATCCGGCGAATCGCCACAAGAACGCGGCCATGGATTGGCGGGTGACGGGTGCGTCGGGTTTGTAGGTGCCGTCCGCGTAGCCGCTGGTGACGCCGGTCGAGGCGAGCCAGGTGATCTCCTTGTAGAAGGCGTGGCTGGTGGGGACGTCTTTGAACGGCGACACGGCGGGCGCGTTGAACACGGGGTTGCCTGCGTAGCGGTAGAGGAACGCGGCCATCGATCCGCGGTTGACCACGGCGTCGGGGCGGAAGGTGCCGTCCGCGTAGCCGGTCGTGATGCCGCTGGTCGCGAGCCACGCGATGTTCGCCGCGAACGGATGGGTCCCGGGTACGTCGGAGAACGACGGGGGAGGCGGAGGTGGAGTGTCCGACGCCGCGATCCGCACGATGGCGTCGTGGGCGAGGGTGGCCTCGAGCCAGGTTCGTCCGTCGGCACTGGAAGTGTCGACGGGCGTGCCGAGCATCGTCCATGCTGACTTCGCCTTGGTGGCCACGTCGTAGCGGACGATCTCGGTGCCCTTCGTGTACAGGACCCACGACGCGTCGTCGGCGAAGGCGACCACCCGGAGGCCGCCGCTGCATGAATCACCGCCGCACGAATACGGAGCGGCGTCGATCTCGTCGAGGTCGACGCTTCCGGATGCGCCTACGGCGAGCGTCTCGAAGGTCGTGGCTCCCTCGGTCCGGATGCCGGTGCACAGGACCTCGTCGCCTTGAGAGAAGGCGGCGAGCGTGCCTGTGCCGCAGCCGATGTCGAGCGTGGAGCCGGTGGCGACGTCGAGAACCACTCTCTCGCTCGTGGAGTCGTGGTACCACCGGGCCACCTGGACGCGATCCAGGCTGCGGGTGGCGGCCGTGTTCCCTGAGTCGTAGGGGTGCATCGGCATCGTCGGGCTGGTCAACCCGACGTACGCATCGGGAACGTCCCCGAGCAGGCGGTACGAGGCCGCCTGGACGTCGTAGACGTAGAGGTCGTAGCTCTCATCGGTGTCCTCGGGGATCAACGACGTGTCGGTGTGGAACACGACCGTCTCACCATCGTTCGAGAGGTAGGCGCTCACCTGCGGGATGAAGTAGTTCTCGGTCTCGACGGTCAGGATCGAGGTGTACGTCCCCTCGCCAGGGTCCAGAAGGCCGAGCGCGCCGTAGTAGTTCGAGCCGACCCGGAACAACTGGCCGACGAGCACGGACGAGCCGTCGGCGCTGGTGCCGTACACCTCGTGGCGGATGTGCGAGTTCGCGATCGTGACACCGAGGGGCAGAGCCGGGACGATGTGCTTGGTCACGGTTGTAGCGGGCAAGGTGCCGACGCAGAGCGCTGCCTGGTTCGCGCCCGGATCGGCACCGTCGGCGAGGCACGGGTAGGCGACCGTGGAGCCGTCCGCCGAGATCGACGAGTTGCCGACGAACCCGTTGTGCGCGAAGGGCGTGGCGAGCGTGACATCGGTTGTGGGAGCGGTGGCCGCGTGGGCCGGCGACGTCACCGCGGCAGTACCGCTGGCCAGGAGCAGCCCCGCGGCGAGCAGGCCCGCTGTTCGCCTCGATCGCCGGGGACGTTCGCGGTCCTTCCTGCTTCTCCGCGCTAGCTCAAGCGGGGGGGTGTCCTCTCGTCTCATGGATTCCTCCGGTTGGTTGTGGGGTCGGCGCGCGGCAGCCGTCGGGGACAACCATCTATCCGCATTGACCTTCGCCTTCGCCTTCGGCGGTTCCGTCGTCCGCCGCTGGGCGAGGATCTTAGCCTGGATCCACCGACCCGGTGGGTTGATCTCGTCTGATCTGTGATTGCTG
>CAZGEF010000033.1:0-29066 GCA_964525005.1 uncultured Rhabdothermincola sp. | reverse complement strand
TCTTCGAGGGCTGCGGGTTCTTCGACTTCGACAAGCCGATCAAGAAGTACACGAACAAGGAGCTCGCCGACCTCCTCTACAAGGAGCCCACCAAGATCAAGGTCGACGGCGTCAACCTCACCTACGAGGGGGTCATCACCAAGATCCAGAAGTCGATGCTGGCCAAGGACCGCGAGTCGATGCAGGCCCACATCCGCGCCTTCGTCGACCGGGCGATCACCTTCACCACGTGTCCGGACTGCGACGGCACCCGGCTCAACGACGGGGCTCGGTCGTCGAAGATCGCCGGCACCAGCATCGCCGATGCCTGCTCGATGCAGATCGACGAGCTGGCCGAGTGGTTGCGCGGCCTCGACGAGCCGTCGGTGGCACCGCTGCTCGTCGGGCTGCAGGACACGCTCGACTCGTTCGTCGGGATCGGGCTCGGCTACCTCAGCCTCGACCGGTCCTCGGGCACGCTGTCGGGCGGTGAGTCCCAGCGCACGAAGATGGTCCGCCACCTCGGTTCGTCGCTGACCGACGTCACCTACGTGTTCGACGAACCGACGATCGGGCTCCATCCCCACGACATCGCCCGGATGAACGACCTGCTCGTGCAGCTGCGCGACAAGGGGAACACCGTGCTGGTGGTCGAGCACAAGCCCGAGGCCATCGAGATCGCCGACCACGTCGTCGACCTCGGCCCGGGTGCGGGCAACGCCGGCGGCGAGGTCGTCTTCGAGGGCACGGTCGCCGAGCTCCGCAAGGCCGACACCGTGACCGGACGTCACCTCGAGGACCGGGCGTCGCTCAAGGAGGAGGTGCGCGAGCGCGACGGCGTGCTCGAGGTCCGCGGCGCGTCCGCGCACAACCTTCGAGACGTCGACGTCGACATCCCCCTGGGCGTGCTCGTGGTGGTCACGGGGGTCGCCGGGTCCGGCAAGAGCTCGCTGATCGCGGGGTCCGTGTCGAACCGGGAAGGTGTGGTCTCGGTCGACCAGGCCGCCATCAAGGGATCACGGCGCAGCAACCCCGCCACCTACACCGGTCTGCTCGATCCGATCCGCAAGGCGTTCGCCAAGGCCAACGGCGTGAAGCCGGCGCTGTTCAGCGCCAACTCGGAGGGGGCGTGCCCCACCTGCAACGGCGCCGGGGTCATCTACACCGATCTCGGCATGATGGCGGGCGTCTCGACGGTCTGCGAAGACTGCGACGGCAAGCGGTTCCAGGCGGCGGTGCTCGAGTACACCTTCGGCGGTCTCGACATCGCCGCGGTGCTCGACCTGCCGGTCGACGAGGCGCTCGCCTTCTTCGCCGACGGCGACGCCAAAGTACCGGCCGCGCACAAGATCCTCGTGCGCATGGCCGACGTCGGGCTCGGCTACCTCCGGCTCGGCCAGCCGCTCACCACGCTGTCGGGGGGCGAGCGCCAGCGGTTGAAGCTGGCGACGCACCTGGGCGACGAGGGCGGGGTCTACGTCCTCGACGAGCCGACGACCGGCCTGCACCTCGCCAACGTCGAGCAGCTCCTCGAGATGCTCGACCGCCTGGTCGACTCGGGGAAGTCGGTCATCGTCGTCGAGCACCACCAGGCGGTGATGGCGCACGCCGACTGGATCGTCGACCTGGGCCCCGGCGCCGGTCACGACGGCGGCACGGTCGTCTTCGAGGGCACCCCGGCCGCCCTCGTCGCCGATGCGTCGACGCTCACGGGCCAGCACCTCAAGACCTATGTCGGTGCCTGATCAGGGGATCGTGACCGGCATCTTCTCCCAGCCTCGGACCGTCGAGGTGGGGAACAGCGCCATGCCGTCGTAGTCGACGTCCCACTCGGGCCAGCGGTTGAGCATCTCGTCGAGCGCGACCCGACCTTCGAGGCGGGCCAGGCTGGCACCGAGGCAGAAGTGCAGGCCGTACCCGAACGTGAGGTGCTGGGTGTCGGAACGGGTGATGTCGAACACGTCCGGCTTGTCGTAGTGGCGGGGGTCGCGGTTGGCCGACGCCATCGACAGCAGGATGGCGCTGCCCGCGGGGACCGTGGTGCCGTAGTAGTCGATGTCCTCGGTGACGTACCGGGCGATCGAATGGCCGGTGGGCTCGAAGCGCAACGTCTCGTCGATGACCTTGGGGAGCAGCGAGCGGTCGTCGTGGACCATCCGGCGCTGGTCGGGGTGTTCGGCGAGGACCTTGGTCAGCCAGCCGATGAGTCGGCCGGTGGTCTCGTTGCCCGCTCCGGCGAGCACCGCCGTGTAGGTGGAGACCTCCTGGCGGGTGAGCGTGCGGGTCGTGCCGGTCTCGTCTTCGAACTCGGCGTCGAGGAGCTGGGTCATCAGGTCGTCGGAGGGGTGCTCGGCGCGCCAGTCGATGTACTCCTCGAACATGGCGCCGCTGGCGATCTCGTCCTCTTTGACGTCCATCGGCTTGCCGGGCTCGGTGCGCAGGTTGTCGTCGGTCTTGTTGCGCACCGCCACCTGGTCCTGCTCGGGGATGCCGAGGAGCATGCTGATGACCTTCATCGGCAGCGTCTTGGCCAGCTCGTCGATGACGTCGAACCGGTCCGACCCCACGAGCGGATCGAGGCAGCCGATGCAGTACGCACGTACCTGGTCCTCGAGCTGGGCCATGCGCCGGGGGGTGAACACCCGGGACATGAGGCCGCGGTGCGCGGTGTGCACCGGTGGGTCCTCGAACATGATCACGCCACCGGGAAGGTCGAAGTCGGCCTTGATCACGTCGAGGATGTCGGATCGGCTGCTCGTGAAGACCTTCCAGTTGACCAGCGCCTCCTGGATGTCGGCGTGGCGCGTGAGCATCCAGAAGTCGTGCTTCTCGTTGAAGTAGATCGGTGCCTCGTCCCGGAGCCGCTTGTAGATCGGGTAGGGGTCGGCGTTGATCTCGACGTCGTAGGGATCGAAGTAGATCTCCGAGCCCGAGGTGACGGAGCCGGTCGTGGTGGTCATCGGGGGTCTCCTGTCTCAGCTCGGCAGCCTTCGATGTGTGTTGCAGCAGTTGTACCGAGTTTTAACGGTCGTTACAAGTTCTCTTTCCCTCGTGCCATGTCGTGGGCGACAATCGGGCATGGCTGCTGAGCGCCGACCGCGCGCCACGACCGAGGTGAAGCGCCTGCGGATCCTCGACGCGACCGAGGAGCTCATCCTCGAGAGCGGCTACGCCGCGGTCAGCTCGCGAGCGGTCGCCGGCCGAGTCGGCATCCAGGCGCCCCACCTGCACTACTACTTCCCGACGATCGACGACCTCTTCGTCGCGGTCATGCGGCGGCGGGCGACGCAGAACGTCGAGGCCATGGCGGCGGTGCTCGACTCCCCGGAGCCGTTGCGGGCGTGGTGGGAGCTCGCGTCGGACCAGCGCGGTACGGCCCTGTTCGTCGAGCTGCTCGCGGCCGCGAACCACCGCCTCGCGCTCAAGGCGGAGATCGCCGTCATGGCGAAGGAGGTTCGTGCCCTCCAGATCGAGCGCCTCTCGACGCTGCTCGGCGAGTACGGCCTCGACCCCGAGCTCTTCACCCCGGTGCTCGTCGCGGCCACCGTGCAGGGTTTGGCGTTCGCCGTCGTGACCGACCAGGCGGCGGGGTACGACACCCATCCCGACGACGCCGCCGCCGCGATGGGCCGTCTGGTGGACGGGCTCGAAGCGGAACGGTCCCGGCGTCGAGGTTCCTGACCACCCGCACCGGGCATTTCGCTGCAGTACCCTGTCGCCAACACGCGGCAGGACGCCGTGACGATCGAGGGGGCTCGCGATGATCGACCTGACCGGTGGCTTGGCCGATGACCGGGAGCTCCTCTTCGAGCACCGACCCGACGATCCCGAGATGCGTGAGTCGGTCAACATGTGGACCTGGGACGACGGGGGCGAGATCGGTCTGCCCCGCGTGGGCGTCGAGGCCGTGGCGAGCCGGTGGGACAGCTACGACATCCAGGTGAACCTCGTGTTCGCCGACGGGCGGGTCCTCAACGTCTTCGCCCCGGGCGACGCGCACGACCGGCTCGGGCCTGACGGGTTGGCCCGTCACCTCGGCGCCGGGCTGCTGTCGTTCGAGCTGGTCGAGCCATACCACCACTGGCGGGCGCGCATCGACGGGCTGGCCGTCGAGACGTCGACCCAGGCCCAGATCGACGGCTGGATGCCGGGCCAGAGCGGCGGTGACCAGGTCGAGGTGGCGCTGGATCTCGACCTTCGCTCGGCGGCACCGCCGTGGGAGTGCGGCACCTTGCTCGAAGAGGCCGGACGGGTCCTCGCCACCCAGGAGGAGGGCGACCTGATGGGCGGCCCGCGCTTCGAGCAGCTCTTCCGCTCGACCGGTACCCTGCGGGTCGGCGGCGAGACCTTCGCGCTGGGAGGCGGAGGACTCCGCATCCGTCGCACGGGGGTCCGGCGGCTGGCCGCGTTCTGGGGTCACACGTGGCAGTCGGCGATCTTTCCGAGCGGTCGGGCGTTCGGATGCAACAACTACCCGCCGCGCGCCGACGGCAAGCCCACCTTCAACGAGGGCTACCTGTTCGAGGGCGACGGCGGTCTCATCCCGGCCCGCATCACCCGGGCGCCCTGGCTGCGGCGGTTGCAGGCGAGCGGCGAGGATGTCTCGGTCACCCTCGAGACCGAGACGGGCTCGACGACGATCGTCGGCCAGACGCTGCTGTCGACCTTCATGGTCATGCCTCCCGAGGTCGGCGGCGGCCTGAACCTCCAGCAGGCCATCGTGCGCTACACGTGGGACGGCGAGTCCGCCATCGGCATGCTCGAGCGGTCGATGCCGCTCGACGAGATGGCCTGAACCGTCGTCGGCGGCGCCGGACCGCGTGCGGGTGTCAGGTGCTTCCGGCCAGCCAGCCCTCCACACGTGATCGATAGCCGGCGAAGCACGACGCGACCGCCTCGAGGTCGAGCCCGAAGACCGACGGGTCCGGGTGGATGTTCTGCTCTCGGGTCTCGGCGTGCCGCTCCCACCACCGGGCCATGCCGGTGTCGAACTCCTCGGTGACGGGTTCTCCCAGCCATCCGTAGAGCGCCCGCACCTCGTCGAAAGGCTGGCGCTGCACGGCCTGGAAGTCGATGTCGAAGAAGCGGTCGTCGGCACCTCCGTCGCGGAACTCCTGCAGCCGCTGCAGGGCCGTCGACCATTGCTCCACGTTGAGGCGACCGAGGTAGTCGTGGTCGATGTCGTCGCTGAACATGGCACCGACCTCGGCGTACACGTCCGCCACCGACACCATCACATCGGTGGGATCGCGGTGCGTCATGACGAACCGGGCGTCGGGGAAGGCGTGGTCGAGGTGATCGAGCCACAGGAGGTGCGACGGGCACTTCAGACGCCAGGGCTTGGTGGGCAACCCCCACTGGAGCAGCTTGAGGACCCGGCGCTCGTAGAGGTAGGTCGAGGTGAGATCAGCGTCGGTCAGCCACGCCGAGTACGACGGGACGTGGGCGAAGGCCTGGAAGTAGTGGGCCTTGAAGTCGAGCGCCATCAGGTCCTGGCACTCCTCGGGTCCCATCGGCGAGGCGGGTACGAGGGCGTCGAGCCGAGGGGCGAGCTCGGACTGCATCTTCGCCTCGGCCCGGGCCCGGGCGATGCGGGGATCGTCCCCGGTGACCGTCGACGGTGGCGGGCAGGGTTCGCACGCCTGCCAGCGGATGAGCGACCGGGCGTTCGGATCCTCGGCGAGCAGGTTCGACAGCGCGGTCGATCCGGTCCTGGGCAGGCCCAGCCCGATGAGCGGAGCGACGACGGGTTCGTCGTCGATCTCGGGATGGCGGCGGTACCAGTCCTCCACGTGGAGGCGCTGCGTGAGGAGCTTGACGATCAGCGCCGGCATGGCGAGCTCGCCGATCTCGTTCAGCCGGGCTTCGGTGCGCAGCGACGCGACGAGCCGTTCGAGCCCGTCCTGGAAGGACTCGTCGCCGAAGTCGTCGAGTCCCGTCTGCTCTCGCGCCGCGGCCATCAGCTCGTCGTGCGACTGCATGTGGCTTCCCCCGGATCCAGCGGCCTGTACCACATTGATGGCAGTACGGTGTCACGAAAAGGGAGACCGGTCAACGCCGAGTGCCGCTGGTCTACCCGGGAGGACCTTCGCCGGCCTCGACGGCGGCGGCCACCTGCTCGATCAGCCACCCGATGGAACGCGTCGCCCGTGCGGGGTCGAACCCCCAGGCGCCGATCAACCGCTCGTAGGACGGGAGGTTCCAGATCACATCGAGCAGGGCGGCGGCGGCCTCCTGTCGAGCTGGCGGCAGTTCGGGGGCTGCGGCCTCGACCGCCTGGCGCAGCGCCGCGCGGCGGCGGTCGTCGGCGTCGTCGAAGGTGGGGTCCTGCGGCCGTGGCGCGCTTTCGTGCACGGCGAAGCCGTGGATCGACTCGAAGACCCGGCCGGCGACCTCGGGCAGGTTCTCGAGCGTGACGCCCTCGTAGGTGACTCCAGCTTCCTCCTCCAGCCGCTGCATCACGGCATCGCGGAGCAGCCGCTCGGTGGGGAAGTGGCGGTACACGGTGCGTTCACCGACGCCCGCTCGCTCGGCGACGGCCCGAAAGGTGAGGTCACGCCACTCCCAGCTGGGGAAGGCGTGCGCCAGCTCGGACCCCGCCACGACGATCCGCCGGCGCGTGTCGGCCGCACGTCGGCGGCGCACCGGACTGTTGTACGGACGCCGCTCGCCTCCCGCCGCGCCACCTTCAGCGCCACCGGATCGGCCGTCACCGGATGGGTTGTCACCGGTGCTCTCGGTGCTCTCGGTGCTGTCGGACGCGGTCGCCACGTTCGGCACGTTACCGCCGGCCTTCGGTCGGCCGGCCCGAACCTGGGGCACCTTGGTACGGTCCGACCCGAGGAGCGTGCGCACATGAGCGAACAACGACGGGGCGCCAAGATCGCCATGAGCCCGGACGAGCGCGACGCGTTCCTGGTCGAGCAGCGCACCTGCCGGGTGGCGTCGATCGGCGCCGACGGTGCGCCGCACGTGACGCCGCTGTGGTTCGTGTGGGACGGCGCAGCCCTGTGGCTGACGTCGATCGTGCGGAGCCAGCGGTGGGCCGACGTGCAGCGCGACGGCCGGGTCAGCGTCGTGGTCGACGCGGGCCACGACTTCATGGAGCTGCGCGGCGTCGAGATCAGCGGCGTCGCTCACCGAGTGGGCGAGGTGCCGCGCACAGGGGAGCCCGTCCCCGAGCTCGACGGGCCCGAGCGGCTCTACGCCGACAAGTACGCGGGAGGCACGGTCTTCCACGACGGCCGCCACGCCTGGCTGCGCGTCGACCCGGACAAGATCGTCAGCTGGGACTTCCGCAAGATGGCCGGTCTCGACCGCTAGCGCCGCCGCCGGTTCAGGCGGTCGTGACGCAGCCGAGGGGCAACGTGACGTCTGTGAGCTGCTCGGAGAGCGCCCACAGGTCGTCTTGGAGGGCCGGGTCCTGGGAGCGGCGGCTCGACCGGACGACGATGGGGTAGCCCTGCATCTCGGCGAGGCCGTCGGGTCCGAAGTACTGGCCGCCGGTGGCGAACGGATCGGTGGCGGCGCGCAGCGAGGGGAGGGCGCCCCTGGCCGCCGGTTGGGCGAAGTACGGGACGAGGAAGCGCAGCCGCTTGTCGACGAAGTCGGCGCCCGGGAAGTGACGGGCCAGCTCCGTGTCGGACCCGCCGGGATGCGCCGCGAGCGACGCCGTCTCGGCCCCACCAGCGACGAGGCGTCGGTGAAGGCCGTAGGCGAACAAGAGGTTCGCCAGCTTCGATCGCGAGTAGGCGACGAAGCGGTTGTACCTGTCCTCGGCGCGGATGTCGTCGAGGTCGAGCGCGAACGGTGCCCAGTGCCCGTTGCTCGCCACGGTGATGACCCGGGATCCCTCGACGTCGATCATCCGGTCGAGCAGCAGCCCGGTCAGCGCGAAGTGGCCGAGGTGGTTGGTGCCGAACTGGAGCTCGAAGCCTTCGGCGGTGAGCTCGCGGTCGGTGTACATCACACCGGCGTTGTTGATCAGGAGGTCGATGCGGTCGTGGCGGTCCTTGATCTCGGTGGCCGCGGCGCGCACCGAGGCGAGCGACGCGAGGTTGAGCGACTGCAGTTCGAGCCGGGCGCCGGGGACGCTGGACGCGATGTCGTCGTGGGCGGCGGCGGCACGTTCGGGGCTGCGGCAGGCCATCACGACGGTGGCGCCGGCGGCGGCCAGCTGCCGGGCGGTCTCGATGCCGAGTCCGGCGTTCGCTCCGGTCACGACCGCCACGCGGCCGGTCTGGTCGGGGATGTCTGCTTCGCTCCAGCCGCCGTTGCTCATCGTCGTGCTCCCATCGATCCTGTCGTGGTCGTGCGCCGCACCAGGCAACTCGCCCACCTGGCCGCGTGCCAAATCTCGGGCGCGGGTGCGACCCGGCACGGGGGCGTGCCGGGTCGGATCGGGGGTTCCGAACAGGTTGGGGGCTGGCCGGGTCGCCGGCTTCGGTGTCGAAACCGGGAGCTCAGTCACGGCTCGAACCCGCCTCGGGCGCGACGTAGACGGCAGTCCGGCGCTCACCCTCCATGTCGAGCTTGCCTTCTCGGCGAAGCCGCTTCAGTAGGCGGCTCGCCTGCTCGGATTCGAGTTGGCACAGCTCTGCAGCCTCACGCCGTGTGATCGACCCGTGCTTGTCGACATACGTGCGCACCATCTGCTCCTGTTGAACCTCGTCGAACCCGCGCGTCCGGACGTAGTGCACCGGTTCGCCCAGCCGCCGGTAGACCGCCGCGGCCAGATGGTAGGTCCGTCCCTTCGACTCGCCACGCGCCTCGAGAAGCCCACGCTCGACCAGGTCGTTCAGCTTCGCCCTCGCCTCCGCGAGCGGCACCTGGAACAACTCGGCAGCTCGTGCCGATGAGATCCGCCTCTCGACCCGCACCTCGTGCAGCACCAGCAGGTCATCGAGGTCGAAGGTGCGATCTCCCTGGCGCGACTCGGCGATGAAACCGGCGAGCTCCGCATCAGCTGGCCCCGACCGGATCCGAGCCACAACCGATCCGGGCGTGCTTCGTCCATAGTCAGGAGCAGGGCGCCCGACCTCGAGCTGGCTCACGAACACCCGGTTGATCCCACGACTCGTTCGATCGACCAGGCCCGCTCGTTTGAAGGCGTCGGCAATCGCTGGGTTGCGGGGCCGGGGCGGCGTCGTGAGCAGATTCCCGAGCGTGACACCCTCGGGCAGCCCACCTGGGTTCGACAAGGTCAGCTCGGCCTCGCTGATCTGCACCTGGGTGGCACCAAGCGCGGTGTAGTCGCGGTGTACCAACGCATTGGCGACCAGCTCACGGACCGCGACATCAGAGAAACGCGGGAGTGGGACCCGGAACATGCCCAGCTCGATCTCGTCCTCTGGGTTTCGAGGTCGGCCATCGACGTGCCGCTCAACGACACCCGGCTGAAGTCCTGCGCGCCCACCGCGCCGGCCCGAGCCAGCACCTCATGCGGTCGCATGGGCAGGCACTGGGGATCGCCGTTCACGTCGATGGCTCGGCGCAGGTAGCGGCCGTCGCTCGTCGCGACCACTGATCGACTGGTGGGCACCTCGACGACGAGCACCTCTACGTCGTTGTGCCGACGAATCGACGCACGCGTCGCCACGGAAGGTTCGGTGCGGTTCGTCACCATCGCCTCGACCCGCACCGGATCTGTGCGATCTCCGTGACGGAGGGGACATCCCGTCACGGTGCCGTCGTCAGCAACGCCGACGAGGAGGTGTCCGCCGCTGGCGTTGGCGAGGCACGCCACCGTCTCGACGAGTTCGCGGTCGTTGATCGAACCATCCTTGAATTCGATCTCGAGCGTCTCGCCGCCGGTGAGCATCTGGCTCAGGTCGTCGTCCATGAGCCCGCCAGCGCACTCAAAGGCTTTGGGTATTTGTAAGCCGTTTGCGCCAGGCGCGCCGGATATGGATACCGCTCAATAAGGGGCTGAGCGGATAGGTCCACCCGCGTTGGGCACCACGTCGACCTGCCCGCTCTGGTTCGCTTCGCTCACGGGCCGCTCGGGCCACGGGCGAGCTCCTCGGCCTCGCTTCGCTCCGCCTATCCGCTCGCCCTCTAGACGACCCCGGAAATCCCACCATCACCGAACACGTCGCCACGGCGATGTCTCCCGCGTCGCCCTCTCATCGATCGAGCAACCGCAGTCAACCGAAGCCTCGGGTCGGCAGGGACTTCGGTCGACGGCTCGCTCACGGGGTAGAAGGGGCGCATGGAACTCGAAGAGGATGTCCTCTGGCAGGCCGTTGCGCTTCCCACGGGGATCGTGGCGGGAATGGTCGGCCGCAAGGCGGTCGCGTCCGTGTGGAGTCGGGTGACCGATCGCGACGTCCCGAACAAGCCGGCGGCGCCGGGGGTGAGCTGGCCCGAGGCGATCGCCTTCGCCATGATCTCGGGCGCGACGTTGGGTCTCGTTCGCCTGCTGGCGCAACGCGGCGCCGCGGGTGTCTGGCATCTTGCGGCGGGCAGCTATCCGCCGGCCTTGCGCCAGGATCGGTAGACCGACCGACGATGCGTCATGCCGGATGGTCTCGACTGGGGTCGACGGCGAGGTTTGCGTCCTCCATCGATGTCGAGGGTCCGGATCGAAGCACACGGCGCACTACGGTCACGGCCATGTCGGGGAACCGTTGGCTGCAGCAGATCGAAGAGAACCCCGAGCACTCCCAGTGGTACATCGACCGGTTCCGAGCGATGGCCGCCGAGGGCAAAGACCTCGATGGCGAGGCCCGGCTCGTCGACGCCATGGCGGCGCGGGGGTCGCGCATCCTCGACGCCGGGTGCGGACCGGGACGGCTCGGTGGCCGGCTGGCACAGCTCGGGCATCAGGTGGTCGGCGTCGACCTCGATCCTGAGCTGATCGCGGCCGCCGAGATCGACCATCCCGGACCGACGTGGCTCGTCGTCGATCTGTCCGAGCTCGACCTCTCGTCCGAACCGATCAGCGAGTTCGACGTGATCGTCTCGGCCGGCAACGTCATGGCGTTCCTCGACCCCGCGACCCGCCAGGCGGTGCTCGAACGCCTCGCCGGGCACCTCGCTGCCGAGGGTCGCCTCGTCGTCGGGTTCGGCGCCGGGCGTGACTACGAGTTCGACGACTTCTTCGTCGACGTGGCCGCCTCGGGTCTGCGCGAAGAGCTCCGCCTCGCCACCTGGGACCTGCGCCCGTTCTCCGCGGAGTCCGACTTCCTCGTCGCCGTCCTGTCCCGCTGATCAGCCCTGTCCTGCTGTCAGGCCGGTCTCGTCGATCACGGCAGGCCGAGGAGGCCGCGGATGTCGTCGTCGGAGATGGCTCCGGACAAGGCGCCATCGGCGTCCATGACGTCGGAGAACAGCGCGGCCTTCTTGGCCTTGAGCTCCATGACCTTCTCCTCGATGGTGCCGGTCGAGACGTAGCGGTACACCATGACCGGATTGGTCTGGCCGATGCGATGGGCCCGGTCCACGGCCTGGGTCTCGACCGCTGGGTTCCACCACGGGTCGAGGACGAAGCAGTAGTCGGCCTGGGTGAGGTTGAGGCCGAAGCCGCCCGCCTTGAGGCTGATCACGAACACGGGGACCTCGCCGGACGTGAAGGCCTCGATGGCCTCGCCTCGTTTGCGGGTGCGCCCGTCGAGGTAGCTGTGCTCGATGCCCGCCGCGTCGAGCCGGGCGCGGGCCAGCGCCAGGAACCGGGTGAACTGGCTGAACACGAGGGCCCGGTGGCCCTCGGCGACGACCTGCACGAGGTCCTCGGTGAGCTGGTCCAACTTGGCCGAGCCGATGTCGCCGTGCTCGGGGTCGACGAGCACCGGGTCGAGGGCGAGCTGGCGCAGGATGGTGAGCGACTTGAAGATCTCGAAGCGGTTCTTGCCCATGTCGTCGACGAGGCCGAGCACCTTCTTGCGCTGCTGCTGGAGCTGTTGCTGGTAGACGCGCAGGTGCTTGGGGCTCAGCTCGATCTCGACGGTCTGCTCGGTCTTGGGCGGGAGCTCGGTGAGCACCTCGTCCTTGGTGCGGCGGCGCATCAGGGGAGCGATCCGACGGCGCAACGTGGTCAGCAGCTCCGGGGATCGGCCGGTCTCGATCGGCTTGCGGTACACCTCGGTGAACCGTGCCGGATCGGGGAACAGGCCCGGCGCGGCGATCGACAGCAGCGACCACAGGTCCATGAGGCTGTTCTCGAGCGGCGTGCCGGTGATGGCGATCTTGGTCCGGGCGTCGAGCCGACGGGCGCACTGGTAGGTCTTGCCCTGGTGGTTCTTCACGAACTGGGCCTCGTCGAGCAGGAGCAGGTTCCACGACAGGGCGGCGTAGCTCTCGAACTCGAGGCGGAACAGGGCGTAGGACGTGACGACGATGCGGGCATCGCCGATGGCCTCGGCCAGCGGGGCCTTGCGCTTCGCCGCGGTGCCGCCGATGGTGGCGACGGGAACGTCCGGCGCGAACCGCTCGACCTCGCGCTGCCAGTTCTGCACGACGCTCGTCGGCGCCACGACGAGGAACCGCGCCTCGGGGTCGCCGTCGAGGACGTGCAGGCAGAGCGCGATCGTCTGGACGGTCTTGCCGAGGCCCATGTCGTCGGCGAGGATGCCGCCCAACCCGTTGTGGTAGAGGAAGGCCAGCCAATCGAGGCCGTCCTGTTGGTAGTGGCGGAGCGTGGCGTCGAGCGTGGGCGGCGGAGCGACCCGCTCCGGCGCGTTCAGCTCCTTGAGCTGCACCATCTGCGCGGCCCACCGCTCGGACTGCTCCTCGACCACGCCGAGCGCGACGAGGTCCTCCCACCATCCGGCCTGGAATCGGTTGATGCGGGCGACGGCATCGCCGTCGATGTCGACGAGGGCGCGGGCTTCGTCGATGAGCTCGCGCAGGCGGACGAACTCGGGGCGGTCGAGGCGGATCCACGTGCCGGTGGGCAGGGCGAGGTAGGGGTCGTCGTTGGCGATGCCCCGGAAGAGCAGCGCGAACGGAACCGTCTCGCCGTCGATGCGGACGTCGACGCCGAGGTCGAACCAGTCGTTGTGCGTTCCGAGGGTGGCCTGGTTGCCGTTGTCGCCGCCGCCGCCGCCGCCGTCGTGGGGATCGAGGACCGAGATGGAGATCAGCGGGTCGGTCGTCGCTTCGCGGAGCTCCGGCGCGGAGCCGACGACGTCGACGGTGACCTGGCCACGATCCTCGAGCCACGGCACGACCTCGGTGAGCAGGACGATCGCCTTCGATCCGGTGACGGTGACGTCCCGAGGGGAGCCGTCGGGAGAGGCGATCTGGGAAAGCAGCGCGCGGGGGAGCTCGAGCTCGCCGAGGGTCCGACCTTCGGCGACCTGGTCGCGCAGCGAACCGGAGGACTCCTGGATCGGGTAGTCGGTGACGTGCCCGCCGCGCCGGTAGCGGAACGACCACCGCAGCGATGCCACCTCGACCGAGGTGCGCTCGACGGTCAGCACCGGCCCGAGGAGCTCGATGGGCGAGATCGTCACCGAACCGTCGGAGGAGCGAACGGGGATGGTGCGCGCCAGCAGCGGCTCGTAGACGCTGAGGAGCTCGTCGATCTCCTGGTGCGGCACGGTCAGGGGCGGACCGGTCAGCCGCCTCGCGAGCCGCTCGTCGACCGACGATGCGAACGGGACGAGGAGGAGCTTGTCGGGGTGGTCGACGAAGAGGCCGTGTGCCGGTGAGCCGAGGATCCCGGTGCGGGCCGGATCGAGCGCGAGGGGCACCGTGGTTCCGTCGAGCGTGGCCACGACCGACAGGACCGTGTCGCCCTCGTCGCCCGCGGTCAGGTCGATGGACGCGGTCGCTCGGCCCGGAGCGAGGGCGACCGCATCCGGACGACCCGATCCGTCGATGAGCGCGACGCCGACGCGGGCGAGTCGCTCGAGGTGGAACCAGAGGTCGCTGCCGAAGTCGCCGAGGTCGATCGGCTGGTTGTCGGGGTAGTGGTGGCTCCCCCGCGTCGCCGACAGCATGGACCGGAGCGCGGTCACGTGGTCGGGGCGCAGGTCGCGGGTGGCGAAGCCGCTCGGCTGGGCGAGGTCGCGCCACGTCGCGCCCGACCGCACCCATCGGTCGTTGCGACCCAGCCGCACGGGTCGTGCCGTCACCTGCGGCGGTGCGGCGGTGCCGCGTCGTGCGGTGCTCGGTCGGTCGACCACGACCTCGAGCGCGAGTGGGACGAGGTCGTCGTCGGCGCCGTGCCCGTCACCCACGATCGCGGCGAGCTCACGGCGCCAGGTCGTGTCGAGATCAGGTGGGGCGGCGTCGGCCCGGGCGGTCAGGATCGTGGCCGCGACGTGCTTGCATCCCCCGCCGAGCGGGCAGCTGCACTCGTCCTCGATGAGGATGCGGCCGCGGGTCCCACGCCAGCGGACCCGCACGGCGTAGGGGTTGCGGGCCGAGCCCGAGACGGTTGCCTTCAGGCTGCCTGCCGGCGACGTGAGGATCTGGACCCGGCTCTCGGCGGCGTAGGCCTTGCCCCGTTGGAGCACCCCCGGATCGAAGCACTCGGCGAGCACGTGATCGGCCAGGTCGGTGATGTCGAGAGATGGCGGTGGCGACAAGCGGTGCTCGCAGTCCGAAGGGAACCTTCGAGGGTACCGGTTGGTGTCCGTCGTCCTTGTGCCGGTCGCTCGGCGCGGCCCGTGCTGGAGGACTGCCGACTACTTCCGCTCCGACGGGGAAGGACAGGGGCATCGACAACCGCAGGAGTCGCACGATGCCGAACACCGATGATGTCAAGGGCCGAGTGAAGGAAGCCGCCGGTGCCCTCGCCGACGACAAGGACCTCGAGGACGAAGGCAAGGTCGACCGGGTCGCCGGTGCGGTGAAGGAGAAGGTCGGCGACGCGGTGGATGCGGTCAAGGACAAGCTCCACAAGGACTGACCGACCCGGCCCGACCGGCCCGACCGGCCCGACCGACTGGGGTCGGGCTCAGGGGAACACGAGTCGGTGGGTGACCTCGAGCAGGTCCCGCGTGAGCACATCGTCGTCGAGTCCGACGACGAAGGGATGGGCGCTCGCCCCGATGGCTGCGGACAGCACCGCGGCGCGCACCCGGGTGTGGGCGTCCATCTCGTCGCCCAACAGGAACGAGAAGAGTCGGACGAAGAGGTGTCGCGAGCTCTCGTGGTCGGCGAGCACCTGGAAGAGCACGGGGTCGGCTTGCAGGGTGCTCAGCGTGAGGCGGTTGGCGACGACGTCGTCGATCACCGCGGCGAGCAGCGCCTCGCGCGCCTCGTGAGTCGGCCCGGTGCGCTCGGCCGCGTCGAGCGCCTCTTCGATGGCGAGCAGCTTCACCTCCACCACGGCGACGACGATCGCGTCCTTGGTCGGGAACTGGTGGTAGATCGCCGCCTTCGTGACGCCGAGTCGGTCGGCGATCATCTGGAGCGAGGTGCCCCGCACCCCGTGGACGGCGAACAGGTCGAGCGCGACATCCACGGTGCGGAGCTTGGCCGCGCTGTAGCGGTCGGCGAGCTGGCGGAGGGTCCCGGGTGGCGGAGCTTCGGGGGGAGCGTCGGTCATGGTCGGCCCAGGGTATCGAGCCGGTCGGCCTGCACCTAGCCGAACGGCTAGCCAGCGGCTAGTCGATTGGCTAGCCTGTTGGCATGACCACACCGGAGACCGCCCACGCCGCCACGGACCCAGCTGCCGAGCCTGGGTTCGACGAGTTCCTCGCCATCCGCAAGCCGGGTGCCCACCTCGACGAGGAGGTCGTCGCCGACGACTTCGTGCTCATGCTGGGCGTCGACCTCGTGAACTACCCGAAGTTCCCCAAGTCCGTCGACGCGGGCGTCACGTTCCCCTTGGCGCAGATGGACATCCGCCAGGAGCTCGACGTCGACTCCGGGGCCGAGCTCGACGACTACAGCGGTCCGTACCGGGAGGACTTCCGCTTCACCGACTTCTCCAAGCAGGCGCTCGCCACCAAGTTCATCCCCTACGTCGAGGCGTACCTCGTCGCCGTGGTCGACGGCTGGTCGGCCGAGGTCGGCCGCCGCTACGGCGCGGAGACGGCGTCGGCCATCGAGTGGACCGCATGGAACGACCAGGTCGTCCCCGAGCTCGAGCGCATGCGCGCCGAGTTCCTCCCCGACTGGATCGACTACCGCGATCCGAACCAGGACGTCCCCGAGGACCAGCGACCGACGACGCGAGTCGACGTCCGGGGCCTGTTCTCCCCGCACCCCGACGCCGCCGAGCGGTGCACGAAAGCCGAGCTCGTCACGTGGGTCCTCGGCAGCCACGAGTACCTGTTGCAGTGCATCGAGGCGTGGGCCACCCAGATCACGGTCGGCTACGGCCTCGACACCATGTTCGACATCCAGTTCACCCTGTGGGGCGACACCGTCTTGCCGGCCGCCAAGCAGCTGAAGGAGCACTACTTCGGCATCACGGGTTCCGGCGTCGAGGACTGGATGAAGGACCTCCAGATCGACGGCACCGCCATCCCCGGCAAGGCGTTCGACCTCACCTTCGAGATGCCTGAGCCCGATGTCGGCATCATGACCTTCAACCGCTGCGTCGCGGTCAACCAGTGGGAGGGGATGGGTCGCCCCGACATCTTGGAGAAGAACTGCCACTCGACGTGTCCGAAGTCGATGATCGTGACGACGAAGTACTACGACCCCAACATGAAGGTGGACATCCTCGCCATCCCGCCGCGGGTCGACGAGGGCGATGTGTGCTGCAAGTGGAAGTTCTCCATGCGTGACGAGAGCGACCCCGAGTACGTCCCGGTCTCGCTCGGCCAGAAGAGCTGATCGGCCAGAAGAGCTGATCGGCCAGAAGAGTTGATCGGTGGGTGCCGATCAGCGCGTCGTGGCCGCCGACTTGGCGGAGCGTGGTCCCTCTATTATCGTTCTCCTCGATATCGGAAATAGTCTGGTCTTGTCCCCACGTCGGGAGACCACCGAAGGATGAGATGAGCGATGAGCGCGGTCTTGAGGGTTGCCTCGTGAGCGGACGACTCGAGGGTCAGGTCGTCATCGTCACCGGGGCCGGTGGCGGGATCGGCCGCAGCCATGCTCTGCTGCTCGCGGCGCAAGGTGCCCATGTCGTCGTCAACGACTACGGCGGGCACCTCGACGGACGCGGGTCCTCGTCCGAACCGGCCGAGGCGGTCGTCGCCGAGATCCGCGCGGCCGGCGGTTCGGCGGTCGCGGACGCGCACGACGTAGCGGTGCACGGCGATCGCATCGTCGCCACGGCCCTGAGCGAGTTCGGCGGTCTCCACGGCCTGCTCAACAACGCGGGCATCGTGCATGCGGGGCTGATCGACGAGATCGCCCCCGATGACTTCGATCGCCTCCTGGCCATCCACCTCGGTGGGTCCATCGATCTGTGTCGGGTGGCATGGCCGATCTTGCGGGACCAGGGCTATGGGCGCATCGTCAACACGTCCTCGTGCTCGGTGTTCGGACTTCCGTTCACGTCCGCCTATGCCACGGCCAAGGCCGGCGTCGTCGGACTGACCCGGGCCCTGGCGCTCGACGGTGGTCCGTTCGACATCAAGGTGAACGCGATCATGCCGACGGCGTACTCGCGTCTCACCGCGCAGAGCGACGAGTTCGGTCCGGTCATGAAGGCAGGCTTCCCACCCGAGGGGGTTTCGGCGTTCGCCGCATCGCTGCTGACACGAGAGGTGCCGTGCTCGGGGGAGACCTTCGTGGTGGGTGGCTACCGTGCCGCTCGTGTGGTCCTCGCCACGGCACCGGGCATCGCCGACATCACGTCCATCGACGACTGCCTTGCCCGGTTCGACCAGGCGATGGACCTCGCCGACCTCTACGTCCCACCCGACGGCGTGCACGAGATCCTCTACGAGTGCGATCAGATCGGACTCGACCTGGACGCCCTCGCCGTCGCGGCGGAACCCACGGCATGACCAGGTCAGCGCTCCGGGCTCCCGGTGGTCTCCGGTGAGCGAGCAGATCGCCGCACGTCGAGCAACCTCGCCAGCGGGATTCGACACCTCATGTTCGCGTGGTCGAACGCCATCGTCGGCATGGACGATCCCGAGTACGGCGGCACGCAGGAGGAGACGCTGGCGGTCGTGGGTGAGCTACTCGGCTACGGCGCGAACCTCGTCGAGCAGCGACGCGGCGTCCTACCTCAACGCCACCAACGTCCCGCTCGACAACGGCTTCGTCGCCGACTGCCCGTTGCGGTCCACCTCTCCATCTCACACCACCTTCATCTCACGGAGCTCCACCCATGCCAGTCAACGTCGACCAACTGTTCCGCCTCGATGACCGGGTGGTGATCGTCACCGGAGGCACACGAGGCATCGGACGGGCGATCGCCGAGGGCTTCGCCTCGGCGGGCGCCAAGGTCGTCGTCGCCAGCCGCAAGCCCGAGGCGTGCGCCCGGACCGAGTCCGAACTGACCGAGATGGGCTACGAGGCGCTCGGTGTGCCCTGCCACATGGGCTCGCTCGACGACGTCGCCGATCTGGTGGCCCAGACGATCGAGCGGTTCGGTGCCCTCGACGTCGTCGTCAACAACGCGGCCAACCCGCTCGCCGAGCCGGTCGGGTCCTTCACCGAAGCCGGCTTCGACAAGTCGGTCGAGGTGAACATGAAGGGCCCCGTGTTCTTGATCCAAGCGGCACTGCCCCACCTCCGCGAGTCCGATCACGCCGCGGTCATCAACGTCGTGTCCGCCGGAGCGTGGTTGTTCTCCGGGTTCGTCGCCATGTACGCCGCCACGAAGTCGGCGATGTACTCGTTCACCCGCTCGATGGCCGCCGACCTGGCCGGCCAGGGGATCCGGGTGAACGCCCTGGCCCCCGGCACCGTCGACACCGACATGGTGAGGAACACCGGACCCGAAGCCATGGAGATCATGGCGCAGGCCAGTCTCATGGGCCGCAACGCCGACGTCTCCGAGATGGTCGGACCGGCGCTGTTCTTGGCCTCCGACGCGTCGAGCTTCCTGACCGGCACCGTGATCCACGCCGACGGAGGCCTCGTCGCCCGATGACCGCCACCGCAGCCCTCGTCACCCTTGACCGGCCCCGCGACGGCGTCGCGGTCATCACCCTCAACCGACCGGACAAGCTCAACGCCCTGTCCTTCGAGCTCGTCGACGAGCTCCACGCCGTCCTGGACGAGATCACCGCGGATGTCACGTGCCACGTCGTCGTCCTCACCGGCGCGGGCCGAGGTTTCTGCTCCGGGCTCGACCTCGGCGCCATCACGGGGTCGTCGACCGCGGTCGGCACCACCGGCCCAACCAAGTCGATGCTCACCCAGGGCCACATCGCGTCGCTGCCGATACGGCTCCACCGCCTCCGCCAGCCGGTCGTCGCCGCGGTCAACGGCATCGCGGTCGGAGGCGGGTTCTCCCTGGCGCTCGCGTGCGACATCAGGGTCGCGGCGCCGAGCGCACGGTTCCGCTCGCAGTTCATCCGCATGGGACTCAGCGGGTGCGACATGGGATCGAGCTACTTCCTTCCCCGCCTCGTCGGAGCATCGCGCGCCGCGACCCTCCTGCTGACGTCGCGCGACGTCGACGCTGATGAGGCGCTCGCCATGGGGCTCGTGGCCGACGTCGCCGACGATGCGCTCGCCGCGGCGATGGCGATCGCCGACACGCTCCTCGACTACAGCCCGTTCGGCGTGGCGAGACGAAGGAGGTCCTCTGGGCCAACGTCGACGCCCCGAGCCCCGAGGCCGCCATCCACCTGGAGAACCGCACCCAGACCCTCGCCTCGACCGGCGGCGAGATCACCGAGGCGGCCACGGCGTTCCTCGAAGGTCGCAGACCCGACTGGTCGAACGCGGTGGATCTCACCGCATCCGACTCGACGTGACCGCAGGCCTGATCGGACAGCCATGGGTCGATGTCGCGAGAACGTGGTCGTCGCCTCCGGTGGTGAGCGGCGGGGCTCCGACGGCTTATCGTTGCCGTGATGAACGGTGGGCCCGAAGCCGAAGCGACCCGGTCCCGGGGTAGGCCGCGGGACGAATCGAAGGACCGCGTGGTCCGCGACGCGCTGCGACAGGTGCTGATCGAGGATGGCTATCGCGGCGCCACGATCCCGAACGTCGCGCGCCGCGCCGGGGTGGGGGCGCCGACGGTGTACCGACGGTGGTCGACCCAGGTGGAGCTCGTCGAGACCGTCTTCGACGAGCCGGTCACGGGTGTGGTCGAGCTCCGACCCACCGACTTCCACGAGGCGCTCGAGCAATTGGTGAGCGGTGCGGTGGAGATCTTCGGTGACGTGGCGACGCGGAGCGCCGTACCCGGGCTCCTGGTCGAGTACCAGAGCGACGAGGCTCGATACGACGCGCTGGTCACGCGTCTCGAGGCCCCCGCGCGGGAGTACTTCCGCGCGTCGCACGCGAGAGGGATCGAAAGCGGTGTCGTCGACCCCGATTCGGATCCCGACCTGCTCTTCGACCTCATCGTCGGAGCGGCCATCTTCCGTGGGCTCGTACGGGGTGAGACCGGCGCCGCGGCCACCGATGGGATCGTGTCCGCGATCGCCGCGGCGGCGTCGCCGCGTGCGGGTGGAACCGCCGCGAAGGCCTGAGCCTGGCGTGGTGCTCGATGGGGCTGACCGGCCCCTGCACGGCGGGCTCGCGCGTTCAGGAGGGCGCCTTGGCCCCGTTGTCGCGGTCAGTGGCCAGGTCGACCACGTAGTCCTCGTCGCAGGCGAAGCCGTTGCCCGCCTCATAGGTCCGCGCATCGTGCTCGCGGTCGGGGAAGACCCGTTCGAAGCCGTCGCCGCGGACCTCCATGAGGATGAAGCACGGTGCGGGTACGGAGGCTCCGGGGTCCGAGACGCCGTGGAGACCTCCGCCGTCCCAGGAGTGGATGTCCGCGAGGGCGTCGGCGAGGCCGGTCCGGGTCACGTCGGAGCCGAGGCTCTGCACGGCCGTGGCCCAGAGGAGCCAGGCGCTCCAGCTCTGGACCCCGAGCTGCTCGGGCGGTGATCCCGGGGCCACCTTCGCCAACGCCGCGAGGTAGCTCGCCATGGCCGGGTTGTCGTCGGCCTCGTCGAACGGCCAGGTGGTGAGCTGGACCTGGGCACCTTCGGCGTTGCCGCCGGCGCTGGGCGGGTACTGGTCCTGGTAGAAGTTGGTCTCGAGCTGGGTGAGGGCGGTGAAGTCCTGCTGTTGCATCGCAGCTTGGAGCCCGATGGCCTCCTCCCACGACGACTCCATGAGCAGGAGCTGGACGCCTCGCTCCTTCATGTCGATCACGAACGACGGCCAGTTCGTCTCACCGATCGCCGACGCGCCGTCGTAGACGAAGGTGTACCCGATCGAGGTCAGAGCTTGTCGGACGCGTGCCGTGACGAAGTCGACGGGGGCCACGCTCGTGTGGATGATCCCGGCACGATCGATGACGTCGGGATGGTGCTCCTTCGCGTAGACCGCGGCTCCGACCATGAGCTGGTTCGGTGGGACGGGCAGCGGCTGATAGGTGAGGTCGGCCCCTGACTGCACGGAGCTGACCGCAGCGGCCGGGACGTTCGGCAGGCCGCAATCGACCTGGAGCTGCGCGCCCGTGTCGTCGAACGTGGCGAGGCCGCCGACGAGCGCGAGCGAGTCCTCGCACGCGGCGGTCACCTGCGTCGCGTAGTCGAAGTAGTTCGTGTTCCGGAAGACGAGCTCGATCTTGCGGCCGTTGATCCCACCCTGGTCGTTGCACCACTCGACGAAGGCCGCCGACGACTGGTCGATCCCTCGGTTGAGGCCGGCGACCTGGCCGCCTGAGTCGGAGTACCCCGTGACCGTGATGGTGGAGTCGGTCACGCCGATATCGGTGGTGCCCGATGCATCACCGGGCCCGCACGGCGACGGAATCGTGCCGAAGTTGCCGGACCGGTCGACGGTGGTCTGGCTGATGGGGGGCTTATCCAGTTCGTTGTCGTCGCCGGCATCGTCAGTTCGGGAGCCACATGCGGTGGCCGTGACCATCAGGAGTGCGACAACCGCGACCGCAGCCGAACTTCGAACCGTCATCGTCGTCCCCCGTCATGTCACTGCCGGCATCCAGAGGCAGTTCCGTTACTGAGAAACACGATAATAGGGGGGAGGGGTCCAGGCAAGTAGCGCGCCGCATCGACGTCAGCGCCCGGTGCTCGCCGCACCCTGGTGCGGCCGAGCGGCCGAGGTGCCGCTCAGCGCGCCAGGATCGCGGTGACGTCCAGCTGGCTGGCGTTCTCGCCGACGTCGAACCGGTCGACCGTGCTGTACGACGCGCCCTCGGGGTCGCGGTAGCGGACGAGCTGGCCGACGCCGGGACGGGGGTCGACCAGCCACACCTCGCGGATGCCGGCCTTGGCGTACGCGATGAGCTTGGGGCCACGATCGTGGCGCTGCGTGGTGACGCTGACCTCGACGGCGAGCTTCACGGCGCCCTCGGGGATCACGCTGTCGGGGTCGCGGACGAACGAGCCGTCGATGACGTAGACGTCGGGGTCGAACAACGACCGTGCGCCGACCCGGACGCTACCGACGACACGGACGACGTCGTCGGGGAAGGCGGGACGGATCGCGTCGAGCAGATCCATCACCGTGTCGGCATGGCGGTTGTGCTCGGGTGACACGTCGTAGACCACTCCCTCGATGAGCTCGGTCGAGTCCCAACCGAGGTCGTCAACGATCTGGAGGTACTCCTCGACGGTCATCCGATGGATCTCGTTCGTGACGGTCACGGGGCTCACCTCGATCAAGACGATGTGCACGGGGAAGTGCCGCTCATGGTCCCACGGATCCCGACGGAGCGACATCGTGAACTGGCGGATGGATCGCAGGTCGGGACGGCGATGGCGGGAGATCTGGCCGGACCATCGACCGGGGTCATACCGGACCGCGGCAGCTGCTACCTTTCCGTAGTACTCTATCAGTAGGCGGTGCGGCGGCGGTAGACGTGCCGGACCCCGGCGGAAGGACCTTCGATGACCGTTCGACGCGTGCTCGTTGCGGTGGCCCTCGTGATCACCACGATGACCACGATCCCGGCATTGGCCCCGACTCCGGTCCAGGCCGTGACCACCTTCAAGGACGTACCGGGAGGTCACACGTTCGCCACCGAGATCGACTGGCTCGTCTCCAACGGGATCACGACCGGGTTCGGGGACGGCACCTTCCGGCCCACTGCCAGCGTCACCCGCCAAGCCACCGCCGCGTTCCTCTACCGCTTCGCGCACCGGGGAGCCGACACCGCCGAGCCGTGCACGACCAAACCGTTCTCCGACGTACCAGTCACCCACCCGTTCTGCGGCGAGATCACCTGGATGGTCTCGAACGGGATCACCACCGGCTTCTCCGACGGGACCTTCGGTGGCACCCGACCAGTCACCCGCCAGGCCATGGCCAGCTTCGTGTCGCGGTTCGCGGTCGCCTCGGACCAGGTCCCCCCGTGCACCAGCGCCGCATTCGCCGATGTTCCCACCTCCCACCCGTTCTGCGCCGCCATCGCCTGGATGACCGATGTCGGCCTGTCCAGCGGGTACAGCGACGGCACGTTCCGCCCCACCGCCGTGCTCGCCCGCCAAGCCATGGCCGCCTTCCTCTACCGCCTCGACAGCTTCGGAGAACCGGTCACGCCCACGGTCATCGAGAGCATCAGCGCGGGCGGAGAGCACACGTGTGGGTTGCGCACCGACGGCGCGGTCACGTGCTGGGGTGCGGACTACTACGGGCAGGCCACACCGCCGAGCGGTGGGTTTGCCCAGGTCGCTGCGGGAGGGTTCCACACGTGTGGGCTGCGCACCGACGGTACGGTCACCTGCTGGGGAACCAACGACGGGGGGAGGGCCAGTCCGCCGACGGGAGCGTTCGTGCATCTCGCCTCTGGTACCTCTCACACGTGTGGACTGCGCGTCGACGGCACCGCCTCCTGCTGGGGACGCAACGACAATGGTGAGGCGAGCCCACCGTCCGGAGCGTTCATCCAGCTCAGCGCCCGTGGGTCTCACGTCTGTGGGTTGCGCACCGTTGGCACGGTCACCTGCTGGGGGACCGCCTTCGGTGGTCAGGCGAGCCCTCCGGCCGGCACGTTCACCCAGGTCGCCGCAGGTTGGGGGCACGCCTGTGGCTTGCGCGTCGACGGGACGGCCATCTGCTGGGGGAGCGACTACGCCGGCCAGGCCACGGCACCGGGTGGCACCTTCACCCAGCTCACCGCCGGCTTTGCCCACTCGTGCGGGCTGCGTGTCGACGGGGCCGTGACCTGTTGGGGATACGACGAATACGGCGAGGCGACGGCACCGGCGGGAGCGTTCAGTCAGATCAGCGCGGGTGACGGCATGATGGTGTTCGGCCGGGCCGGGAGCCATTCCTGTGGGTTGCGCACCGATGGCACCGTCGCGTGCTGGGGCCACGCCGACTACGGAGCGGATGACCCGCCCCCGGGCACATCGGGTCAGCCGTGAGCGGTGGAGGATGGATCCGAAAGGGTCGGCCATCTCGCCAGTCGAGGCACGTGGAGTGGGAGGAGGACTGATGGTGTCCAAGGGCAACGGGATCGTTCGACGGATGTTCGTGGCCGTGGCACTCGTGGTGGCCACGGTGACCGCGGTCCCGGCACTCACCTCGAGCCCGGCGGAGGCTCGGGCCCAGGCGACGACGTTCACCGATGTGCCGGCGGGTCATGCGTTCGCCACGGAGATCGGTTGGTTGGTGGCGGAGGGGATCACGACGGGGTTCGCGGATGGGAGCTTTCGGCCGACGGCGAGTGTGACGCGGCAGGCCACAGCTGCGTTCTTGTTCCGGTTCGCGAACCGGGGAGCGACGGCGGAGCCGTGCACGGCCAAGCCGTTCTCTGATGTGTTGGTGTCTCATCCCTTCTGTGGGGAGATCGCGTGGTTGGCCGAGACGGGGATCACGACGGGGTTCTCCGACGGCACCTTTGGTGGTGGGGGGCCGGTGACGCGTCAAGCGATGGCGAGCTTCATGTCGCGGTTCGCCGTCGCGTCGGGCCAGATCGCTCCGTGTGCCGGCGCGGCGTTCGTCGATGTGCCCCGGGGTCATCAGTTCTGTGGGGCGATCTCGTGGTTGACCACGGAGCGTCTGTCGTCGGGGTTCACTGATGGGTCGTTCCGTCCGACCGCGGTGCTGTCGCGCCAGGCGATGGCCGCGTTCTTGTACCGCTTGGACGGCTTCGGTCCCGGTGTCAACGAGCTTGCTTCGGAGACCCGGGTGGTCGACGAGGCCGACGTGGTCTTCGAGGACCTCGACCGTGACGGCACCACGGTTTTGTCCTATGACGGCGCCACCGTGTTGCGTCGCGGCGACGTGGTCGTGACGATGGCCCCGGACGGCCCGTACTACGGGCGGGTCACCACCGTGTCCGGCGATCAGGTCGTCACCGAGGCGGCCACGTTGATGGACGTGGTCCCCGACCTCGACCTGGCGTTGGACGTCGACGCCGAGACCGGCGCGGCGTCGATCGCCGCTCCCGCTGGGGGCGAACCCATCACCGTCGAGGACGTCCCCCAACAGGAGCGGTCCTTCGGTGCGGCCGCGCCCACCACGTCGGGATCGTGTTCGGGTTCGGCGACCGGCACGGTCGAGGCTGAGGTGATCGTCGACGCCGGGCGCTTCGAGCTCAACGCCAAGTGGAACGCGCTCCGTGGTCCCGAGAAGCTCGAGGTGCTCTACGCCCCGACCTTCACCGCGAACTTCCACGCCGGGCTCCAGGTCTCGGGCACCTGCACCTACCACGTCGACCTCTTCGACATGGCGCTGCCCGCCATCCGGTTCTCGATCGGGCCGGTGCCGGTGTGGATCACCCACAACATCGCCGCGGACCTCGACGCCAAAGCCGAAGCCCATGGCGCGGTGTCCATCGACGCCGGCTTCACCGCCCAAGGACGCCTCGGTGCCCGCTGGGAGAACGGCGAGTTCAACCTCATCAACGAGTTCACCCGCAACAAGACCCTCGACCCGTCGCTCACCGTCGGCGCGTCGGCGTCGGTCGACGTGCCGGTCACCTACGGCGCCCGGGCCTACGGCATCTTGGGCTTCGCCGCCGCCGCCGGCCCCTTCGCAGAGCTCGACGTCGACCCCTTCGCCACCCCCTGGCTCACCCTCGACGCCGGCCTCAAAGGCTCCATCAGCGCCGTCTTCGAGCTCAAAGCCGGCCCCATCAAATTCCACAAGTCCCACACCTTCGGCCCCTGGGAACTTGCCCGCTGGCGCCTCTACGACACCGGCACCGGAGACGGAGCGTCCTGGCCCGGCCCCAAGATCACCACGACGTCGCTGCCCGACGTCACCATCGGCGTGCCCTACAGCGCCACGCTCACGGCCACCGGCGGGAGCGGCCCGCTCACCTGGTTCGCGATCGGGCTACCGCCCGGGGTGGTGATCAACCCGACGACGGGATCGATCTCCGGATCGCCGAGCTGTGTCGGCGCGGAACCGGCGACGATCGGCGTCTCGGACGCGGAGGGCTACACGTCGACGAGGGACTTCGTCATCGGGCTGACCGAACCTCATCCGGACGCGATCTGCAACCTCGTCATCTGGGCCGTTCCGACCCCCTCGACGGCACGTCCGGCCATCGGCGCGCCGGACCTCAGACGCCATCCTGACGGCGGTGTCGTCTATCGGTCGGGATCGAACCTGGAGCGGGTGGTGTGGCTCCGAGACGATGGCAGCCATACGGTGCTCTTCGAGTCGACCGGACCCATCTGGATCCTTGAGGTTGGCTCCGATGGAGCCGTCTACTACTCCGTCGATCGTCGGACGATCCAAGCTCGTTGGCCGGACGGCTCCACCACCGAGGTCTTTGACAAAGGGTCCTTCACCGGTTCACAGCTCACCAACATCGTGTGGGGGCAGGACGGAGACCTCTACGCTGCCGTCGGCCACGAGGGCGGCCCGTCGATCGTCAACGTGTCGGCGCAGAACCGGGAGGAGCACTGGGAAAGCCCGACCCCATGGATGTCTCGGTCGACCAACTTCGTGGTCTCGGCGGACGGCACCATCTACCTGCCGAAGGTGAGCTGTTCCTGGACCTCATGCCACGATCATCGCCAGATCGTCGCAGGCAGGTACGACCCCCAGCTCGGCTGGATAGAATCGATCGTTGCCGGGACAGGTGCGCCCGGCGCAGAGGGCGATGGTGGTCCCGCGGAGCAGGCAGCCCTCGGCGACGGGATCACGATCGCCTTGGCAGCCGACGGTGCCCTTCTCGTGATCCAGAGCCCCGAGCAGGGCAGAGTGCCAGCCAAAGTCCGGCGGATCCACGCCGGGACGATCGAGACGGTTGCAGGCACCGGTACGCCGGGATGGACCGGCGACGGCGGCGACGCCAGGTTCGCGCAGATACGGGTCTGGGGCCTCGCCCCAGCGGAAGGCCGCTCCTTCTACGTCCTACAGGCTTCCGAACAGGGATTCGCCGTCCGAAAGGTCGGCTCTCCTCAACCCTGATGCGCATCTTCGAGTCGTCCAGCCGTCGGTTACCGGCAGAGGTTCCGGCAACGCCGCGGTCGTGCTCGGCGTCACCTGCCCAGGTCGTTCGGGGCGGTGCGGAGGCCTTCGGCGGTTGCGCCGGCGTGGGGGCGACGATCCCACACCGTGGTGACGACGCCGGCTCCCCGCAGCGAGCGCTCCGGCGAGCTGCTTCTTCCGTCGACCCGAGGCGCCTGCGCCTCGCCACGCTATGTGTGCGAGGTGGCCGGGGTCAGCAGGTGGACCAGAGGGCGTCGACGGGGAGGGCGGCGAGCCGGTCGCCGAAGGGAACGGCGTCAGGGCCGCGGTAGAGGACCACGCCGCCGAGGAAGCGGCTTCCGAGGCGATCCTGCAAGACTCGGAGGCCGTTGAAGTCGGCGCGACGGACGGAGCTGCTGGCCTTGATCTCGATGCCGGCGACCTGCCCGGAGCGCGTCTCGAGGACCAGGTTCACTTCGAGCCCGCCTCGGTCGCGGAAGTGGAACAGATCGGCCTGCGTCTCGGACCACTCGAGCTGTTTGCGAACCTCCATCGCCACGAAGGTCTCGAGGATCTGGCCGATGGGGGAGGTCGGGGTCGCTAGTCCAGCTGCGTCGATGCCCAAGAGATCGGCGGCGAGCCCGGAGTCCACCATGAGGAGCTTGGGGTGCCGTGCCACCTTGCTCGTGATGTTCGTCGACCACGCCGGAAGCCTCTGGATCAGGAAGAGGTGCTCCAGATGTGACATGTAGGACCCGACGGTCCGGTAGGGGATGGCCGCGTCGCTGGCCAGGGCGGCCATGTTGAGCTCGCAGGCGGTGCGGGCCGCGGACAGGCGCAGGAGTCGGGGCATCGCGTCCAGGCGCTCGATGTTGACGAGATCGGCCACCATCCGTTCGAGCACCGTCGTCGCGTAGTTGCCGAACCAGGAGCTGCGACGTCGCCCGGTGCGGGTGTTCGGTTCGGGGTACCCCCCGGCGCAGATCCGTTCGGCGTAGTCGGCGGGGCGAAGCGCGCTGCCCTGCCAACGGCCCGACTCCCACTCGAAGAGGGAATCGAGGAACTGCTCGCGGTGACCGACCAACTCCCCAGCGGACAGCGGCCACAGCTCGATGAGCTCGACTCGTCCGGCAAGCGAGTCCGCCAGTTCCGGGGTCGACAGCAGCCGGGTCGATCCCGTCAGGAGGAATCGGCCCGGGGTTCGGTCGCGGTCCACCGTGGCCTTGATGGCGGGCAGGAGCTCGGGGACACGCTGCACCTCGTCGATCACCAGGAGCCCGGAGCGGTCGACGAAGGCCCGTGGGTCGGCTGAGGCGGCCTCGCGCTGCACCTCGTCGTCGAGGGTCACGACCGTCGCACCGGGCATCCGGGACGCGATCTGCTCCACGAGCGTGCTCTTGCCCACCTGCCGAGCACCGTTGATGGCTACCACAGGGGTGTCCCGCAAGGCGGCCTCGACCTGGTCGGTCACGAACCGCGGATGGAGCTTCGCCATATCGTCCGAACTCTACTGCCACATCGTCTACAAAGTATCGCCATATCGTCCGCTCGGCCGGATGGTGGGCAGCGGATGGCGGGTGCGGACGGGATCGCCTTGCTGGCCGGTTGGAGCGGTCGGGCGAGGCTACGGATTGGTGCGCCAGTTCACGGGTGGTTGTCGGGGGTTCTTGTCATCGAACACTTGTACCCTTGTGGTCGTGGATGAGTCCCGGTCG
>CAZGEF010000032.1:0-29075 GCA_964525005.1 uncultured Rhabdothermincola sp. | reverse complement strand
AGCACGCGGCATCCACCCAAACTACACCCACGTAGTTCTAACTGAACGGTATTGCATCTAACTCGACCTCCCCCACGAACAACCGACCCTGACCTGCACGAACGTCGTCCAACCCCACTTGACGGATGACGCCAGTCATTGGTCGCCCTTGGTCGTGCAGCCCCCACAAGTCGAACATTGGTTCGACGGAATGACGTCGTCCACTGGTCAACCCAGCCACTCGCGCAGCTCGGCGGCGCCTGCCTTCACGTACCGCATCGTGATCTGGATGTTGCTGTGATTCAGTAGCCGACTGACGATGTGGATGGGCACGTCGGCTCGCAGCAGGTTCGTGGCCGTGGCGTGGCGGAACATGTGCGGCGAGATGTGGCCGATGCCGTTCTCGCGGCACACGCGGGTCAGGCGCTTGTTGATCGTGACGGGGTTGCTTGTCCACCATGGCAGCAACTTCGGCGTGTCCGATCGCCGCACCGACGTCAATGCATGGAGTTCCGACACGAAGCGGTCGTCCAACAGGCCAGGCAGGCGCTCGCTGTAGACCCGCAGCATGTCCGACCACGGGACCGAGTGCTCACCGCCGCCCTTGCGCTGGAAGTCGACGATCATCCCGTCGCTGAAGTGCCTGCGCTCCAGGCGGATGATCTCCTGGCGCCTCAGGCCGCAGAAGAACCCCAGGCCGAAGGCCACGCGCTCCGAGCCCGCCATGTCGCACCTGACCAGCGCACGCCACGTGTCATCAGTGACGGGCTTCGGCGCCACGTTGTGAACCGTCGGGGCATACAGCGACCGAGCGCGGGACTTGCCCTCGATCCGCTCGAACTCGCACGCCCAGCCGTAGAAGGCCCGCAGCACTGCCACGTCCTTCGCCTGCGTGGCTGCCGTCCCCTTGCGTCCAGCGGCACGCCGTTCACGGGGACGTTGGACGAAGTCCTGCATCTCCTCCACCGTGGCGTCAGCCAGCGGCCTCTCGGTCAGCCAGCGCACCCACTGAGACAACGTCGTGCCGTACGTGCGGACCGTCTCGGGGGAACGGTTGCGTGTCTCGGCGCACCAGCGCAGGTACTCCTGGGTCAAGGCCTCGTTGGCCAGCAGGTAAGAGTACGAGGCGGTCGTGTCGCTCAGGAATGGTCGAGCGACAGTGTTCTCAGAACCTTGCATGCGTTCCTCCTGGTAGGCGGACCACCAGAAGGGAGTGGAGCGGGTGACGGGAATCGAACCCGCATATCCTGCTTGGAAGGCAGGGGCTCTAGCCATTGAGCTACACCCGCGAGGGCCACGAACCTAGCGCCCCTGGCGGGCTGTGGTGACACCAGATCGTGGCATCATGCGCCGATGACCGACCGGTTCGAGGTCGAACGCACCATCGCCGCTCGTGGCCGCGAGGCGTTCCGCGTGCTCACCGACCCCCAGGGCGTACGGTGAGCGATCCCATCCACATCGATGACCTGGTGTCGCCGACCTTCGGACCGGAGGCCCGCGCCGTCCTCGACCTGCTCGCCGTGATGGGCGATGAGGTCGACATGAGCTCGGAAGGCCTCCATCGCCAGGCGGCCGAGGAGACCGGACTCGACGACTTCGGTCCCGAGGACTACCGGGAGCGACTCGACGTCCTGCTCGCCGCGTTCGGCGACGTCCCGAACCTCACGAGCGCGGGTCGCTTCAACCACCACGCCCAACTGGTTCAGCTCCTGAAGAACCGCCTGCTGCTCACGGACCTGCTCACCCGCCATCCCGAGATCCTCGAACGGCCGCTCGTCCCGCCCATCGTGATCGCCGGCCTGCCCCGCACCGGCACGACCCACCTCCACAACCTGCTGTCGGCCGATCCGGGTCTGCGGTCGTTGCCGTACTGGGAGAGCATCGAGCCGGTGCCTCTGGCGGGGGAGTCGGGCATCGATCCAGATCCTCGCTACGTCCGCACCGAGCTGGCCGTGTCGTTCATGAACGATGCGATGCCGCTCTTCCCCCTGATGCACGAGATGACGACCGACCACGTGCACGAGGAGATCGCGCTCCTCGCCATCGACTTCTCGACGATGTTCTTCGAGACGATCGCCAGCGTGCCGGCGTGGTCGGACTACTACCGGGCCCACGACCAGACGCCGCACTACCAGTACCTTCGGACCGTGCTCGCCGCGTTGCAGCACCTGCGAGGGGGAGGGCGGTGGGTCCTGAAGTCGCCTCAGCACCTCGAGCAGCTCCCCGTGCTCGCCGACGTGTTCCCCGATGCGCCGGTGGTGGTGACCCACCGGGACCCGGCCGCGGTGGTCGTGTCCATGGCGACGATGGTGGCCTACACCGCGAGGATGCACGCCGATCCGGTGGACGCCGCGGGGATCGGTCGGTGGTGGGCGGCGCGGATCGAGGCGATGCTGGCGGCGTGCGTGCGCGATCGCGACGTGCTCGGTCCCGAGCGGTCGATCGACGTCCGCTTCGACGACTTCATGGCCGACGACCTGGCCGTGGCCCGTCGGGTGTACGAGCTCGCCGGGCAGCCCTACACCGAGGCCGCCGCCGAGGGTCAGGCCACCTACCTCGCCGGCCACGAGCGGGGGCGGCTCGGGCGCATCGACTACCGGGCTCGCGACGTCGGGCTCGACCTCGACGAGCTCCGTGACCGCTTCGCGTTCTACACCGACCGCTTCCTGGTGGCCTGATCAGGCGAGCTCGTCGCGGCGAGGGAGGATGCCGGCCAGGAAGAGGTCGACGGCCCCGTCGACGTGGCGGTCGAGAGCATCGGGCGGGTCGATCACGCCCATGTCGGCGCGGATGGTCGGGCCACCGGCGACCATCGACACGAACAGGTCGGCGGCCGTCACGGCGTCGTCGATCGCGATCTCGTCCCGGTCGGCCCGCTCGGTCAGGAAGCCGACGATCGATCCGAGGCTGTGCGACCACAGGTCGGACGTGTCGGTATGGTCAAGTCGGGCGAGGCGCGATGCCTCGAGCGTGGCGAACCGTCGGAGCTTCACGGCGTCGGGAGCGGTGAGTCGGCTGATGATCTCGTGAGCCGCCTGGCGGAGCACCTGATCGAGCGGTCCGTCGGGAAGGGCTGGGTCGATCCGGCGGAAGGGCATGTCGGCGAGGGCCTGGGGGATGACCGCGGCGAACAGCGCTTCCTTGTCGGCGTGCTTGGCGTAGAGCGTCCGCTTTGTGACGGCGGCCGCGGTCGCGACGGCCTCCATCGTCGTGCGATCGAAGCCGTTCGTGACGAAGGCGTCGACCGCCGCGTCACGGATCCGTTCCTCGATGGCCTGCGCCTCGAGTCGCGTGGGGCGCCCGCGGCGGGGACTCGCGCTCATCGGCCGGCCTGTGCTCGTGCCGCCGGGGTGCGACGGGCCCGGATGCGCGCACCCGGACGGGTCCGCTCGGCGGAGTCGGAGCCACGAGCCGGGGGCGCACAAGTATCCATATGCGTATACTTTGCCCGATTGCCAGGCCCAGACGGGACATGGCCCGACGCAGGGGGAGTGCCGATGGCGTTGCGAGTGGTGCAGTGGACGACGGGGAACGTGGGCAAGCGATCGGTCCGGGCCGTCGTGGCCAACCCGGAGCTCGAGCTCGTGGGCTGCTACGCGTGGTCGGCGGACAAGGTCGGTACCGACGTCGGTGAGCTGTGCGGCATCGATCCGATCGGGGTCGCGGCGACGAACGACGTCGACGCGCTGTTCGCCCTCGACCCTGACGTCGTGGTCTACAACCCGATGTGGCCCAGCACCGACGAGCTCGTGCCCATCCTCGAGGCCGGCATCGACGTGGTCACCACCGCCGCGTTCATCAACGGTCGTGGGCATCCTGGCGACCGCGAGCGGATCGTCGCGGCATGCCAAGCCGGTGAGAGCTCGATCTTCGGAACGGGCATCAGCCCGGGCTTCGTCGAGCTGATCGGCATCGCCACCGCGAACATCTGCGACCGCATCGACAAGATCACCATCGACGAGGGGTCCGACACGACGCTGTACGACTCGCCCGAGACCGAGCTGCCGTGTGGGTTCGGGCGCGCGATCGACGATCCCGAGCTGCCCGGCATGGCCGAGCAGGGCACCCTCGTGTTCGGCGAGGCGGTCGAGCTCGTCGCCGACGCACTCGGCATCGAGCTCGACGAGACGGTGTGCGAGGCCGAGTACGCCATGGCCACCGAGGACGTCGTGATGGATTCGTGGACGATCGAGGCCGGTCACGTCGCGGGCGTGTACGCGAGCTGGCAGGGACGGGTGGGGGCCAAGACCGTCGTCGAGCTCAACGTGCGCTGGCGCAAGGGTCAGAACCTCGTGCCGGACTGGGAGATCAAGGAGGGCCACGTGATCAAGGTCGACGGCCGGCCCACGGTGACGGCCACCCTCGAATACCTCCCGCCGCCCGACTTCGAGGCGACGACGTTCGCCGACTTCATGGTCCTGGGCATGATCATGACCGCCATGCCCGCGGTCAACGCCATCCCCTACGTGGTCGCCGCCGCCCCGGGCATCGTCACCTACGCCGACATCCCCCTGCCCCTTCCCCGGGGCGTCGTGTCGACCTGAGACGGGCTGACCACGAGTCGTCGATCGACCGGTCGCGGTGGGCGCGGCCGGTCCCGCTAGCGATAGTAGATCTCGAGCGTGGCGATCCGGCCGTCGTCGGCGAGGCGGAACACGTCGAGTGCGTAGGCCGTGCCGGCGTCGGGGTCCAGCGGGCTCACCGCGGTCACCTCGGCCATGACCAGCGACTCGTCGATGACCACGGCGCCTGCCGTGATGACGGCCTGGCCGGCGAGCACGACGTCGCGGTAGAAGCCGGTGAGCTCGTCGGTGCCGGCGAAGGTCCCCAGCGGATGGCGCAGGATCGCATCGGGCCCGAAGATGGACAGGACCTGGTCGAGGTCGCGTGCGTTGACGGCCGCGGCGTACGCCTCGACGATCGGGTGGCTGGTCGTCATGCGTCTGCCTTTCGGAACCGGACGGGGGCGTGGCGGAACCCGGCGTGCTTGTTCGATCGGGCGCGCTCGACCGGGCCCGCGGGCTCGAGCCGCTCGACGCGGTCGAGGAGCCCGTCGAAGACGAGCTTGATCTCGAGGCGGGCGAGGTTTGCTCCGAGGCAGAAGTGGCTGCCGACGCCGAAGCTCAGGTGCGGGTTGGGGGAGCGGCCGATGTCGAAGGTGAACGGATCGTCGAAGACCCGCTCGTCGTAGTTGGCCGCCTGCCACCACAGGACGACCTTGTCGCCCGGGCGGATCACCTGACCGTGGCGTTCGACCTCACGGGTGGCGGTGCGTCGGTTGTACACGGTCGACGACGCCCAGCGCAGCATCTCCTCGACCGCTCCCGCCAGCAGGGTTCGGTCGGCGCGCAGCGCGTCCCACTGATCCACGTCGTCCATCAAGGCCAGCGCGCCGGCGGTGATCGAGTTGCGGGTGGTCTCGCTGCCGGCGGCGACGAGGAGGTGGAAGAACATCTGCTGTTCGAGCTCGGTCATGGTCCCGTCGGGTTCGGCCTCGGGTGGGAGCTCGGTGTTGACGACGATCGACATGATGTCGTCGGCGGGTTGCCGGCGCTTCTCGTCGAGCAGGCGGAGCGAGTAGTCGTGCATCGCGGCGCCGGCGGCTTGCGACCGGGTCGAGGTCTGGCCGGGGTCGTGGTCGTCGTAGTCGAGCGTGGCGTCGGCCCAGTCCATGAGGAAGTGGCGGTCCTCCTGGGGGACGCCGAGCAGGGACGAGATGGCCTGGAGGGGGAGCTCGGCGGCGATGTCGACGAGGAGGTCGCACGTCTCGCTGGCCACCGCGGCGTCGAGGATCTCGGTGCAGCGTCCGGTCAGCGACGACTGGATCGTCCGCAGGCGCTTGGGGCTCACCGACGGCGTGACGAGCCGGCGGATCTGGTGGTGGCGGGGGTCGTCCTGCATGTTGAACAGCACGCCGGCCGCGAGTCCCTCTGGTAGGTCCTCGATGAGCGTGCCGCCGCCGTCGCGGTCGCCGCCGGTGACCGAAGAGAACAGGTCGGGGTTCTTGGCGGCCCACGCCACGTCCTCGTGGCGGGTGAGGCACCAGAACCCCTCACCGTCAGGGGTCTTGTCGGTCGGCTCGTGCCAGAACGCGGGGGCCTCGTCGCGCAGGTGGCGGTACACGTCGTGCGGGGGGCCATCGGCGAAGATGTCCGGATCGGTCAGATCGATGTCGCCGGGCCGAGGACGAGCGATGAGGGCCATGGCCAGGACGCTATGCGACGGGTGGGCCGGCGAGGCATGTTCGGGATCGACCGGGCGCGGCTACCGGGAGCGCCAGACAGGACGTTGCCCGGACGGGGAGTGCCCGTTCCGGGGAACTGCGGTGCCTTGTCGACGGAGCGCGGTGGCGTGGCTTCGTCGTGTGGTTGCTATGACAAGAACCCCTTGTCCGTGCACGTCGATGTCCCTAGCGTCGTGCGGGTTCGTTCGTGGGTTCGTTCGTGGCCGGGGAGGCTCGTGTGGGGCAGGCAGGGCAGGCATGGCAGGCAGGGCAGGCGAGACGGGTGCGACGGACCCGAGTCGGCGCCGTGGCGGTGGCGCTGGTGGTCGTGGTGCTGGGCGGGGCCTGCGGTGGTGAGGGCGGCGGTGCGGCCGGCGAGGTCACCACGACCACCTCGCCGTCACCGTCGGCCGAGCCCCCGGCATCGTCGACCACCACGACCACCGAGCCCATGACCGACGAAGAAGCGATCCTCGCAGCGGTACGGCGATTCTGGGTAGTTGTGCTCGAAACGAGCAGTCCGCCTGATCCCGCCACGACACGGATCGCCGAGGTGGCAACCGGAGAGGCCGAAACCACCGCGATGGAGACGATTCGCAATCGTCATGCATTCGGGCAGGCGGTGCGATTGCCCCAACAATCTGTCTATCGCCACGATCCGGTCATCGAATCCATCGGCGTGGACATCGCCGTCGTGGTCGACTGCGGAGTGGATGACGGAGTTCTCTATGACCTCGCTACCGGTGAGATTCTCAACGGTGAGGTCCAGACCGTTCAGTGGCGCACGACGCTGGTGCGAGTCGACGACAAGTGGCTGGTCCAGGTGAACGATGTCGTCGACAGCTGGGAGGGGATTGCGGGATGCGCGTCTGCTCTGTAGCGCTGCCCGATGGGGGAAGGTCGTACCTCACTGGCCGTGGGCGTGGCGGTCAGCGGGCGAGCGGACACGGACGAGTCCTGCGAGCCCGAGGGTTGGCTGGAGTGGCCATGGTCGGCTTGGCTCTGTTCTTGGCGCCGACCAGCGTGGATGCGGCCATCGACGGTGGGCAGTCACCCGATGGCCGCATCGTGGGTGGGCGGCCTACGGCGATCGTGGTGTCCACTCCGGCGGGGGATTCCACGGTCTACGAGCATCGGGGCGGATCGGGTGCTCGGTGGGTCTGTCGGTACTACGGGGTCGCCGATCCGGGTGGTTCGGGCGGCGGGGGCGGTGGCGTGGGGCCCGGGGTCGACGATCGGGGTGGTCCGATCACCCCGACGGCCGGCCAGGTGGTGGGGTTCCAGTGCGTCGACCAGGCGGGGGTGGTGGTGCGCAGCGAGCTGATGGTCTTCGATCCGGGTGATCCGATCGGGGGGTTGTTCGCGGCCGAGCGAGCCGCGGAGCAGGCGTTGTCCCAGCTCGTGCTACCGGTGCCGGCCATCGCGTTGAGTCCGCCGGGCGATCAGCTGGTCGGGGTGCCGACGTGGTTGTGGCTCGAAGGGGGTTGGGGGGCGTTGTCGGCCTCGGCGACCGTCGGTGCCGTGACCTCGACGGTCACGGCGACCCCGAGCTCGGTGGTGTGGGACCTTGGTGACGGGACATCGGTGACCTGTTCGGGGCCGGGGTTGGCCTACTCGCCGTCGGTGTCGGGCCCCCAGGACGAGGCGTGCACCGCGACCTTCGTCGATTCGTCGGCCGGTCTGCCCGGTGGCACCCGGCGCCTGACGGCGACGGTGACCTACCAGGTGGCTTGGGCCGCGACCACCGGCGAGGGCGACGACCTGGGCGAGCTCACCGCGGTCAGCGGTCTCGATGTCCGGGTCATCGAGGTCCAGGCCGTCATCAACTGAGCTCGTCCTGGGGTTCCCCACCCACTCGGCAGCGGTCGCGCCGGCGGAAGGTGGCGACGGGGTAGGTCCGAACCGGTGGCAGGTCGCCGGGGACGGGTAGCCTCGGGGTACTTCATGGACGAGAATTCGCCGGAGACGGCCGTGCAGCGACGGATCCCTCAGCCCGAGGACTTCCCGGTCGCGGGACCCAACTCGCTCGGGGGTGTCGGGCAGCGTGCGCTGGGCTGGTGCATCGACGGGGTGATCACCTTCGTGCCCGTCGCGGTCGTCGGTCTGCTGGTGCTGCGCGAGGTCGATCCGAACTACCAGCCCGATCCCGACGCGGGGATCTGGGACCCCTGGCTTCCGCCCCTCATCACGCTGTCGATCGCGACCGTGTGGGTCATCTACCAGATCCTCCTCACCCGGCTCACGGGCTCGACCGTCGGGATGTACGCGATGGGGCTGCGGGTCGCCCGCTACGCCGACGGAGCGAAGCCGACCTGGTCGCAGGCGACGTTGCGGGCGCTGCTGCCCGGCACGTTCTTCGCCATGCCGGCGATGATCCTGAACTCGATGTGGTTGGTGGTGTACGCGGTGGCGCTGTACAACCCGTTGCGGCGCGGGTTGCAGGACCAGGCCGGTGGCACGATCGTCGTCCGCACCCGCTGACACGACGACGACGGCGCGGCGTCCGAGGGCGACGAGGACCGGATCGGGCTGAGCGACCGGAGCAACCAGAGCGAGGGTGGCAAGCAGAGCGGGCTACGCCGGAAGCGACGCAGGAGCCGGCGTCCGGAGCGCTCGAGCTGTCCGAGCCTGGGAGATCACCGCATCGGGTGTCTCGACGACCACCTGCCAGGTCAGGTGGATGACGATCCACCCGGCGAGCGCGAGGCGGTCCTGGCGGTCGTCGTGCCGGTCGCGGCGCGCCTCGTGGTGGGGTGCCAGCCCGTCGCACTCGATGCCCACCTTGTGGTCGGGCCAGCCCAGATCGAGGTAGGTCGTGGTGCGGTCGAGTCGTACCGGCACCTGGCACGCGAGGCGGGGAAGGCCGGCGTCCTCGAGCAGGTCGGCGACGCGCAGCTCGAACTCGGACATGGTCGGCACGTAGGCGTCGACGCGCTTCTGGAGCAGCTGGCGGCCCAGCCGCGTGCCGTTGCGCCCGCGTCGTGCCGTCTGCACGAAGCGGTTCGTCACCTCCTGAGCGGTGCACAGGTCGCGGCAGAAGGCGTCGTCGAGGACACGATCGGCCCAGTACTCCGACAGCACGGCGGGGATGTCGACGAGCGTGCGCACGACGTTGGTGCACGGGATGGCGTCGATCTCGGCCAGGTCGAGCGGGGCGATGTCCTTCGATTCGTGGAGCCGGGCGTTGGAGCGGTTGGTGCGTCGGTCCCACCTCGGGACCACGACCTCGATCGGCGGCCGCCCCACGATGCCATCGAGACCGTGGAGCAGCGCGGCGCTGCGGTGCGACGCCGCGGCGTTCGGGCCCTGGGCCCAGACGGCGGCGAGCAGCCGCTGACGCCAGGTGGCCGGAGAGCCGGGAACCCGGTAGATGCCGTGGTCGACGCGGTGAAGCGATCGACTTCGGCTCCGGTCGGCGAGGTTGCGGGCCGTGACGCCGTGGGCCTCGGCGAGCCGAGTGCTCACCAGCCCGTGGTGGGTCTCGGCGATGGACGAGATGACGTCGTTGATCTGTGCAGTTCGCACGGGCAAACCCCCGGAAGGAATTGTTCGCCGTCGACGATCGCGGTGATCGGACGGCATGGGCCGGGGGAAGGCGGTGCCATCGTGGCTCGCCGACGGGCGAGGCGCAACGGTTCGTTGGTGGTTCATCTGGCGTAGCTGGCGCGGCGACGAGGACCTGGCGCTCGTCGGGGAGTCGTGGGGGTGGGCGGCGGGCCCGGCGGTCAGCGCGTGGGTCGGGGCGGGCAGGGGCGAACCTCGATGACCACCGGTTCCTCGTGTGCCCCCAGAGCGACGCCCGTCCGCCGAGGCTCGCTCGTGGGCCTGGGACTGCTCGTGGGCCTGGGACTGCTCGTGGGCCTGGGCGGGTCGGGAGTCGACGCGTCGACCAGCGCGTCGACGAAGCTCACGTCGTCGGGTGTGTGGAACAGCTCGAGGCTCGTCGACGTGAGCCCGAGGGTGTCGATGTCGACCACGAGACGGGATCCCGGCACCTGGTCGGGCGGGCTCGCGATGCCGAGGCGCCAGATCCGGTCCAACGCGATCGTGGCGACGATGCCGTCGTGGGTGGGTCCGTCGTGGGTCGGGCCGGGAGCGGCGGCGTGCGAGCGGTCGATCGCCGTGGCCCCGTCGAGGAGGAGCACGAGGTGGGTGTCGGTGATGGCCACCTCGCCCCGGCCGGCGAGGAGCGCGGTCGCCGTGATGCGGTGGGCACCGGTGTCGGGGTGACGCCAGCGGATCACCGCCGACGCGTCGGCGTGGACCAGCGGACGCGTGGCGATGGGAGGCCACGATCCGCCCGTCGCGTCGGCGAGCCCGGTCGGCTCGGGCGCGGTGTGGTGCCAGCGGAGGTCGCGCACCTGGGCGCGTGCCGCGGTGGCAACGGCCTCGCGCTCTCGTTGCTGTCGTGGCTCTGCGCCGTCGTCCACCCCGCCCCCTGGTTCGCCCGATCGACCCGCCCACGAGATGCTACTCATCCGTCTGTAGATGTTTGGGTAGCATGGGGTCAGAGTTCGGCGGGTGATCGGGGACTTGCAGAAGGCGTTCGGGCGGGGTGTGCGTGCGGAGCGGATGCGGCGGGGTTTGTCGCAGGAGGACTTCGCCGAGGTGCTCGATGTGCATCGCACGTTCGCGGGTGCGGTCGAGCGGGGGGAGCGGAACCTGACGCTGCGGTCGGTGGAGCGTCTGGCCGAGGCGATCGGTGTCGAGCCGCTGGTGCTGTTCACCGCCGGCGAGGACGGCGGCGGCTGAGAGGTAGCGGCTACGTCGTCTGTTGTGCCCAAGCCGGTACCGGCGGCGCGGTGGCTCGGCGAAGACGTGAGCAAGGCCGCGGAGCGCCGCGGCAAGAGGTGCGCATCGAGCGGCATGGGCTGGCCGTGTCGACGGTCGTCGGGGTGGCTCGCCGCTTCGACGGGTCGATGGGTGCCATCTGGCCGATGGGTGTCGGGGGTCGCTGAGCTCGGTGTCCATGGCTTGCGGGGGCCGTTGACTTGGCTACGATGCTATGAATACGTAGCGGCTCACAGAAGGCGGATCTCATGGACGCAAGGCTCGATCGCGCGACGGCGGTACCCGGACACAAGGCGGTGTGGGCGTTGCCCATCGCCTTGGTGCTCGCGTTGGGGGGTCTCCTCGCGCTGTGGGCGACCGGAGCGTTCGCGGCAGATGCCGCGTCGGTTACGGGAACCGTCACCAGTGCGCAAACCGGTGAGCCGCTGGCTGGCGTCGAGGTCCAGGTGACCGTCGGCGAGGGCGCGTGGACCATCGCCGAGGGCGTCACTGATGTGGACGGCAACTACTCGATCAGCGGCATCGACCTCGACGAGTACCTCGATGACGAGTACCTCGGTTCCGGGGACTCGCTGGAGGTCATGATCGTCTACCTCGATCGGGTGCACGCTCACCTCCAGAGCGGGCCCCGCTACGCGTCGCTCACCCCTGGTGGCGCCGCCGTGGTCGACGTCGTGCTCGTCCCGGGGTCCGCGTTCACGGGCACCGTGACCGCGGCGGACACCGATCTCCCGCTCGAGGGCGTGTGCGTCTACGTCTCGCCGGCGACCGGGTCGGGGTCCACCGACAACGTGTGCACCGACGCCGCGGGCCGATACCAGACCCGAGGCCTGCCGGCCGCGGGCTACAAGGTCCAGTTCAACCCGCCGGGCGGCGTCCCGTACCGCTCGCAGTGGTTCGGTGGCGCATCGACGTCGTCCGCCTCCACGACGGTGACCACCACGACGGGAACGATCACACCGAACATCGGTGCCGCGCTCGTGCGGGGTGGCGTGATCGCGGGCGTCGTCACCGCCGAGGACACCGGACTGCCCCTCGATAGCTGCGTATCGGTCGTGGACGTCGCGACCTCTGCGTACGCCGCGTGGGTGTGCGCTGACGATGGTGTGTACTCGACCCCAGGGTTGGCACCGGGTAGCTACAGGGTGCTGTTCATCTCCAACGACAGCCGCTACCTGAACGAGTACTGGGACGACGCTCCCGTTTTCGGCGAGGAGTCGACGATCACCATCGTCGGCACCGAAACCTTCACGGCCGATGCCGCGCTGACGTTGGGGGGATCCATCTCGGGAACCGTGACCGGTCAGGACGGGCCGGTCGAGGGAGCGTATGTGTCGGTGCGCACCCCAGCCGGTATGGGCCTCGGGACGTACACCGACTTGTCGGGTCGCTACCACGTCGGTGGGCTGCGCTCGGGTGACCACACGGTCGGTTTCCAGGCTCCGTCGTCCGGTCCGGGCTCGAACCTGCTGGACGAGTACTACGACGACGTCGCGACGCAGGAGCAAGCTACGCCGGTGGCCGTGGTCGTGGGCCAGGCGACCTCGGGCATCGACGCCGAGCTCGCCGTGGGAGGCTCGATCGAGGGTGTCGTGACCGGTCCCGATGGGCCGGTGAGCGACGTCCAGGTGGTCGTCTACCAGGGCAGTTCGTGGTGGGCGATCAACGGCGCGGTGACGGACGCGTCGGGCGCCTACACGGTCGGCGGGCTCCCGACCGGTACCTACCAGGTCCAGTTCCACCCGACCCCGTCCTCGAGTGCGGGATCGGATCTCTTGGGTGAGTGGTACGACGACAAGCCCACCTTCGACGAGGCGACCCCGGTGTCGGTGACGGTCGGGGCGGTCACTCCGGGCGTCGACGCCGAGCTCGCCGTCGGTGGTTCCATCTCGGGAACGGTCACCGGTCCCGACGGCCCGGTGGCAGGCGCTCCCGTGTCGGTCAGCGGTCCGGGCTACGGCTCCGCTCACACCGACGGCGACGGCAACTACCACGTCGTCGGACTCGCGGCGGGCTCCTACACCGTGTACTTCGGCTCGCCGTACCTGGGCGACGACACCGATCTCATGCCCGAGTACTACGACGACGCCACGAACTGGGAGGACGCCACGCCGGTCACGGTCGCACTCGGTGCCGAGACGTCCGGGATCGACGCGGCCCTGATCCGGGGAGGCTCGATCTCGGGCACGGTCACCGGACCGGATGGAGCGGTCGTCGGCGCATCGGTCAGCGCGTACGAGTACCTGCCGGGGGACTTGTATGGCTACTGGCGCGGGAGCGCGACCACGGACTCCTTGGGGCGCTACCGGATCACGGGGCTCTCCACGGGCACGTTCCGCGTGAAGTTCACGCCTCCGTCGTCCGGACCTGGGTCTGACCTCCTCGAGGAGTACAACGGCGGCACGCAGTGGCAGTACGACGCACCCCTCATCGACGTGTCCACGGGGGTGGAGACCCCCGGTATCGACGCGGTGCTGGCCCGGGGCGGGTCGGTCACCGGTATCGTGACCGGTCCCGATGGGCCGTTGTCCAACGTGTGGGTGCAGGTGAGTGCCGACGAAGGTTCGTACTCACCCGGGTACAACTGGTCGGGTTACACGGACTCGACGGGGACGTATCGAGCGGTGGGACTTCGCAGCGCGGCGTACATCATCGAGTTCAGCCCTCCCTCGTGGGGCGAAGGTTCTGACCTCTTCGGTGAGTACTTCGACAACGCGCACGACTGGTGGAACGCGACACCGGTAGCGGTCACGGCCGGGAGCGAGACCTCGGGAATCGACGCGGAGCTCAGCCGGGGCGGTTCAATCTCAGGAACAGTGACCGGTCTAGCTGGTCCGATCACCGGGGTGGCCGTGACCGCATCGCCACTCATCGGATCGGGCGACCGGACGGTGTACACGAACGAATCCGGTCACTACGTGCTCAACGGGTTGGTGCCAGGGGGATACACAGTCCAGTTCGTTCCACTATCCGACGGTCCTGGCTCGGGCTTGGCACCGGAGTACTACGAGGATGCAGGCGTCCGAGAAGACGCGACTTCGATCGTCGTGGACATCGGCGATCACGTGGCGGGCGTCGACGCGGAGCTCGAAGTCGGCGGTTCGATCTCGGGCACGGTGTCTGGTCCGGACGGTCCGGTACCGGGTGCCTCGGTCTGGGTGGGGTTGTCCGACTGGTCGTTCTCCAAGACCGTTCAGACCGGTGCTGATGGGGGGTACCAGGTGGATGGGCTCCCTTCGGGTTCCTACCTTGTTCGGTTCAGTCCACCGGCCTGCTGGGACCCGGCTGAGGATTGTCCCGGCGCGGAACTGGCCGCCGAGTACTACGACGATGCCCTGACCGAAGCCGCGGCGACTCTCGTCGGGGTGCTCAAGGGGTCGGCGACAGATGGCGTAGATGCGGAGCTCGCACTCCCCGAGCCGGCGATCTCGGGCATCGTGCGGGATAAGGCCGGCGATCCTGTGGGTGACGTCGAGATCTCGATCTATTCATCGAGCAGTGGCTTCTGGGTGCTGGAGAGTATGACGACCGACGCCACGGGTCACTACCAGTTCGATGTCGGACCGGGGTCCTACAAGCTCAAGGTGCGAGATCTGCAGGGGCGGTTTGTCTCGGACTGGCTCGGAGGGGATTGGTGGAACTCGCCAACCCTTACCTATTCAGGTGACAGTCCGGTGCACTTCGATCCTGTCCTCAATGACGGCACGGCGATCAGTGGAGTGGTCCTGGACGAGATCACTGGCGAGCCAGTCGCTGGCATCTACGTCCAAGTCCGTGCTTCGTGGGACTTCGAGTACACGAACACTTCTCTCACAGTCACAGATGATGAGGGTCGCTTCATGAGCCATGGGCTTGCCCCGGGCTCCTATTACATCGACGTCCCGCTGTACCTCGAGAACGGCCTGAGCCCCCGGTATCTCCCGACAACGTTTGAACCGCCGGGCGGGACTCCGACTCCGTGGGGAACCCCTGTCGAGGTCGTCGACACGACCCCCGTCGACGATGTTGTCATCGATCTTCGGGTAGGAGGTTCGATCCGAGGTCGGGTAATCGACAGTGAGTCCGGAGAGCCAGTGGATGCGGGATGGGTCTACGTCAAGTATCGGTCAGGCGCTGACGCGCGGTCGTCTGTCGCTCGGAGTGAGATCTCGACGGAGGGGACCTTCCAGACGACGGCGATCGAGCCCGGGACCGACTATGTGCTTGAGATTGTTGCCGATGGCTTCGATCCCCAGTGGGTCGACGGCGTCTTCCGTGTTGCGGACATCGCCGAAGCCCAGGGCTTCGATGCGATCGTCGATCAAGTCTCGGACGTTGGCGACGTGTCCGTGTACCCGGGTGCGCGCACTGAACTCACTGGCACGATCGTCGATGTGTCGACGGATGAACCCCTGGTGAACCACTGGGTGAGGCTCAGAAACGTGACGACGAACGCTGTCGTGTCCGTCCCCACGGATGGCACCGGTCGCTTCTCCGCACGTGTGGTGCCAGGTAGTACCTACTTCATCCAATCTGACGACTTCTCGTACTGGTATCCCAGCACGTCGCTCGGTCTCATCGAGGTCCTGGACGAGCAGTCCCTCGAACTTGGGACCTTCGGTCTCGTGAAGGGGGCCCGGATCAGTGGGGAGGTGACCGATGCATTGACCGGTCTGCGGGTCAACGGATTTGTCGCGACTTCGGAACTGGGTGGGGGAAGCTTCGTGGGCAGCACCTACTCTCTCGGCCCGTTCCAGCCTGGGCCACATACGATTGGAGTTTCTGCTTCCGGCTACGTAGACCAGTACTACGACGAAGCGATCAACCGCGACGACGCCACGCCGATCGTGCTCTCATCTGGCGAGTCGTTGACCATCGACTTCGCCCTCGTCCCTGGTGCGACCGTCACCGGGACGATCACCGACGAGTCTGGCAGCCCACTCTCCGCGTGCATCGATGTGGTGGACGCGGGCGATCGCAAGCTGCTCGCCACCTCGTGTACGAACGCCCAGGGGCGCTACGCGGTCGACGGGATCCGGCCCGGTGATGCCCTCGTTCGTTTCCGGCCATCGTTGGACGAGTTCGCGCCCGAGTACTGGGAGGATGCACGACTGGCGGCCCGCGCCGTGAGTCTGTCGCTTGAGGCGGGTCAGCAGGTCGACGACCTCGACGCCGTGCTGGCGGTCATGGGCCCGGAGATCTACGGCCATGTGCGCGACGCAGGCACCTGGGACGAGGTGGAGGACGTCTGCGCCTACCTCTACGAAGCAGATGGGGTGACCTCGACGGGCCAGGCCTACTGCACGGGGAACGACGGCGACTTCCTCTTCCTCGGCCTCGAACCAGGTGACTACGTCGTCGCCGTGAGCGATCCTGAAGGTCGATACATCAGCGATCACCAGACCGTGTCTGTGGGCGCGGGCCAGACCCGGGTCACCTTCGACCTCGGGGAGGTCGATCACGCCGACCTGCGCGGTCGCGCCGTCGTCTGGGACGAGAGCGCCGGATCGTACGTCCCGGTCGAGGGTGCCTGCGCCTACGTCTACGACGAGAACGGCCAGTCGTTGGCGATCCCGTACTGCTCCGGCAGCGATGGTCGGTTCGGCTTCCTCGACCTCGTGACGCCGACCGGAGGACGTGCCGTGGATGTCGTCGTCGTCGATCCACTCGGGCGCTACGCGACGCTGCGGACCTCATCCGACATCTACCCGTGGTCGACCGTCGAAGCGGACTACGTCCTCGACGCAGGCTCGATCAGCGGCGCGGTCACCGACGTGGCCACGGGTCTTCCGGTCGAAGGGGTCTGTGCCTACCTCCACGCGGCTGCGTCCGACGACTACACCGGTCGGGCCTACTGCACTGGTGCCGACGGCCGCTATGCCTTCGTGGGACTGGAGGACACCGTCTACCGGGTCTGGATCAGTGACCCCGAGGCCCGGTACCTCACCTTTGCCTCCGGCGAGGTCGACCCGGCGACCGGTGTGTTCGACGTCGCGTTGGCGCCGGGTGCCTCCCTTGCCGGTCGGATAACCGACTCCGCGACCGGCGAGGGGATCGGTACGGCGTGCCTGTACCTGTACGGCGTCGACGACTCGCCGGCCGGGTATGCCACGTGCACTCGGGATGACGGCTACTACGCGTTGGCCGGTGTGCCCACGGGTGAGTACAAGGTCGGTGTCGCCGACACGTCGGGCGCCCACCGCACGGTGTGGTCCGGTGGCGGTACCGACGTGTACGACGCCGGCACGATCTCGATCGTCGACGGCCAGGTGACCGCCCACGACGCAGCGATGGTGGGCATCGGGATCGTCACGGGCACCGTGCTCGACTCCAACGGTCAACCGGTTGCGGACACCGCGGTCTACCTGGGCAATCTCGACGGCACCTACTCGGGGCTGTACGGCGTCACCGACGCCACCGGGCAGTTCACGATCCTCGGCGTGCCGGCCGGCGAGTACAAGGCCGGCTTCTACCCGCCGGGCATGGGCACGCCGAGCACGCTCTGGTCGGGTGGCGGAACCAGCGAGGAGACCGCCGGCACCTTCAGCGTGTCGGTCGGTGCGACCACCTATGGCGTCGACGCCACGGTGGCGCTGTGACCGCGCCGGCGACGGCCCAGGTCCCCCGGGTGTGGTCGAGGCGACCGATGGCCATGACGACACCGACCCGTCGGGTCCCGGAACGACAGGCCGCGCGCGGCGAACAGGAGCGTTGATGTACACGAACGGAATCGCCGGAATAGCGGGTGTGGCCGGAGCGGCCGGAGCGGTGGGTGGAGTCGGGGCTGGATCCCTCGCCACGGGAGGCTCGTTGCCCGTCACCGGCATCGCGGTCGGTGGGCTCATCCTCGTCGCGCTGGCGCTCGTCGTCGGAGGGTTCGTCCTGGTGCGGACCGCAGCGATGGGCCGACCACTGACCCCACCCAAGCACTGATCGACGAGGGACGAATCGGCGAAGGACCGATCGCCGCGCCAGTCGCCCGCTCGGCATCCACCGTCACCAGGGTCGACCGGTGATCCTCGTGGCGCTGGGCACCGCGCTCATGGCGGCCATGGGCGGCTACCTGCTGCTCGTCGTCGTCCTTGCCCGCCGCGAACCACCGGAGCGAACCGACAGCGATCGACGCCTCCGCTTCATCTTCCTCGTCCCCGCGCTGAACGAGGAACGGGTCATCGCCAACACGATCGACTCGCTGCTGGCCATCCCCGGCGACCGGCACCGGGTGCTCGTCATCGATGACGCCTCTGACGATCGCACCGCCGAGATCGTGCGCGGCTACCCACCCGACCGGGTCTGGCTCCTCCGGCGCCGCCTGCCCGACGCCCGCCGGGGCAAGGGGGAGGCGCTCAACGACGCCTATCGGCTCCTGCGTCGCCATGTCCGGCAAGCAGGTGGCGATCCCGACTCGGTCGTCGTCGGCATCGTGGACGGCGATGGCCGCCTCCGACCCGATGTGCTCGACGTCGTCGGCCCGTTGTTCGCCGACCCCCGCCTCGGTGCCGCGCAGATCCAGGTGCGGATCTACAACCGGGCCGCCGGCTGGCTGGCCCGATTCCAGGACTACGAGTTCCTCACCTTCTCGACCCTGACCCAACGGGCCCGCCAGCACCTGGGCAGCGTCGGGCTGGGAGGCAACGGCCAGTTCACCCGACTCGCTGCCCTGCAGTCGTTGGGCGGCGACCCCTGGAGCGACTGCCTCACCGAGGACCTCGACCTCGGGCTTCGACTGGCCATGGGCGGGTGGGGAAACGGGTTCACCGATGCCACCGCGGTCGAGCAGCAGGGCCTCACCCGCGTCAGCCCCATCATCCGCCAGCGCACCCGCTGGATGCAGGGCCACTTCCAGTGTTGGACGCACATCCCGTCGCTCGTGCGGTCCCAGCTCGCCACCACGACCGTCCTGGACCTGCTCTGGTACCTGGCGGCTCCCGGTCTCACCCTGATCGTGAGCCTGGTGTTCGGGCTCCCCGCCATCGTGCTGGTCGTGACGTTCATCCCGGCGGTCATCGGCCACGCTGTGCTCGCCGACTGGGTCCGGTGGCTCGTGCCCGTCTACCTGCTCTCGTTCGGGCCGTCGCTCGTGTTCTGCTTCGTGTACTGGCGACGGGCCCGCGACATCTCCCTGCCCCGGGCCTTCGCGATGGCTCACCTGCTCAGCGCGTACAACTACGTGTGGTACCTGGCCACGTGGAAGGCCGCGGGCCGGGCGTTGCTGCGCCGACGAGGATGGGCCAAGACGGCTCGCGTGATCGATGCGGACACGCCGGTCACGTCGGTCGGGGTCACCCCGGAGGGATGAACGTCGGCAACGGCGGATTGTCAGGGGCCGGTCGGATCATCCGGGGATGAACGGGGCCGGTGGCGCGCCGGCCTCGGCGAAGCGCCACAGAACCGCTGCGATCGAGCGCTCAGCTGCACGACCGTCGCCGAACGGGTTCGGCAGGATCGGAGCATCCGTCTGACCAGGTGGGGTCCGGGGGCGGGACAGCAGATCGTCGACCGTCTTGACGATCGTCTCCCGATCGGTCCCCGCCAGGTGGGCCACGCCGGCTTCGACTGCCTCGACTCGCTCGGTCGTGTCGCGGAGCACGATGACGGGCACTCCGAGCGCCGGTGCCTCCTCCTGGATGCCGCCGCTGTCGGAGACGACCAACGTGGCGCGGTGCAGGACACGGCACAGGATCTCGTAGGGGAGTGGGTCGGTGAGCTCGACGTTGATGACTCCCCGGAGGCGTTGCTCGAGCGGGCCTCGCACCACCGGGTTCGGGTGCAGCGGTAGGACGAGGAGCACCTCGGGGTGGTCGGCGCAGATCGTGGCCAGCGCGGCGGCGATGTCGTGCAGCGGGTCGCCCCACGACTCGCGCCGGTGCACGGTGGCGAGCACCACGGGTCCACGATGGGTGGCGAGGCGGTGGGTGAGGTCGTCCGAGGTATCCGCGGACGTGTGCTGGATCGTCCACGACAGCGCGTCGATCACCGAGTTGCCCGTGACGACGATGTTCTGCCGGGCGATGCCTTCGGCCAGCAGGTTCTCCTGGGCCCGTGGGGTCGGCGCGAGGTGGAGCGACGCGATGGCCGCGACGAGCCGGCGGTTCGCCTCCTCGGGGAACGGCGCGGCGAGTGAGCCGCTCCGCAATCCAGCCTCGAGGTGGACGACGGGGACCTTCCGGTTGAACGCGGTGATCGCGGCGGCCATGGCGCTGGTGGTGTCGCCCTGCACCAGGGCGACGTCGAGGTCGATCCGGGCGAGGAGCCTGTCGAGCTCGCCGATCGTGCGCGCCGCGATGTCGTTGGGGTTCTGGCCCGGTCGGCCGATGTCCAAGTCGTGGTCGATGGTCACGCCGAACTGGTGGAACAGCTCCCGGGTCATCTCCCGGTGCTGACCCGTGGAGACGACGGTGGTGGTCATGTCTGGCGTCGTGGAGGCGACGCGGACGATCGGCGCGACCTTGATCGCTTCGGGTCGGGTTCCCACCACCATGCCGATCCGCAATGGGGAGGGTCCGACGGGAGCGAAGCGGTCGATGCCCGGGATCGGATCGGTTCGGCTCGAAACGGGGTCCACCACCCGATGCTACTTATCGATAGCTGCTCCCTCGCGCGCTCCGTCGGGGTCCGGAAGCTTCCACGCCTCGATCAGATCGTCGGGCCCCAGAGCCGCCGCGAGGCCCTGGGCCGATGTCCCGCTCCGCGAGACCGCCATCAGCGGCGTGGCGGCAGAACCACCTGGAACCCTCTGGACGTTCGCCGCGAGCGCGGCGAGGTCGCTCATGTCGAACGGCGAGTTGTCGCGCCACTTGATCGAGCCGGCGAACAGGAGCTCCTTCGCCACGGGTGAGGTGTCCGCGGCGATGATGTCGACCTCGGGGTCGTTGGACCGGGTCCAATAGCTGCCGATGGTGCCGGGCGCGACGAGCCCATCGGTCGGATCACGGCGACGGAGGGCCTCGCGGATCACCGGCTCGATCGCCCGTCCGCGCCACGAGGGCCATCCGTCCGCGGTCCGTCGCAGCACCCGGTCGCCCCGGCCCCGATCGATCTCGGCCATGTGCGGGCCGATGAAGCGGAGCCAGAACCGGAGGTAGGGGTCCTCGATCCGATAGCGAGGATCCGACCCCTTCCTGGTCGACAACGGCGTCTCCCTCGCGACGATTCGCTTCAGGCGGAGCGCGTCGAGCGACCTGGTCAGCGTCATGGCGCTGACCCCGGACCTCTGTCCGATGGCGGTGAACGTGCGCTCGCCCGACCCGATGGCCTCGAGCGCCCGTCGAGCGTTGAGCTCGCCGTCGAGCTCCGCGGCCAGTGTCCGCTCCGCGCTGACCGCCAACGCCGAAGCGGGCTCGGACAGCGTCTTGTCCAGGTAGCCCCACAGGTCGAGCCCCCGCGGCCACTCGTCGCAGATGAGCGGGAGGCCCCCCGTGACGAGGTAGGCGTCGAAGGCATCCGCCGGGGTCGGAGAGCCGACGATCTCGCCGGTCTCGAGCGGTGAGAACGGGGGAACCACGAGCTGCCGTCCTCGTTGGAAGAAGGCCCGGCCGTGGGTGTCGAGGGCTTCCATCATCGCCAGGTCCGAACCGACGAGGATGAGGAGGACGGGCAGCTCGGACAGCGTGCGGTCCCAGAGCTTCTGGAGCGTCGCCTCCAACGTCGGATCGTCATCGACGAGGTAGGGGAGCTCGTCGACGACCACGATCGAGGCCTGCTGCCCGACCGCGGTGGCGAGCAGGCGGAGGGCGCCGTCCCAGGACTCGGGGGTCACACCGGAGATCGACTCCCGGTTCGAGAGGGTGGAATCGGCGATCTCGGCGGTGAAGAGCGCCAGCTCCCGCGGGCCCTGCTGTGATGCGGTGAAGAAGAAGTACGGCACGTCGGCTCGTCGGCAGAGCTCTTCGACCAGGCGTGACTTGCCCACTCGTCGGCGTCCGCGCAGCAGCATGCACCGACCCGGCTTTGCGTCGCCGGCACCCGCTCGGACCCGGTCGAGCTCGGTGGTCAGCGTCGCGAGCTCCCGCTCCCGTCCCACGAACGGTGCCATCGTTCATGCCTCCCCACTCCGATATCCGTTTCATCAACGAAACTACCATGAACAATACTACCGTCAGTGGTAGGACCATGAGCGGTACCAATTTTGAGCTGGCGCAGGCGATGGTGGCAGGGGGACGTCGCCGTCGGTGTGAACCGGATGGAGCGCCGGCGCCTATGGTCCGATCTCGACCGCGATGCCTGCGGTCGGGCCCAGCACGACCAGTTGGTCGCCGACCACCTGCACCGCATCGATGCGCATGGACCGCGTCCCGCCCTGGGGGTAGCCCACCGCGTCGGCCGACCAGGCGTGGTAGGCGACGAGCAGACCGTCGGGGCCGTCGAAGACGGACTGACCGCCTGGCCCCTTGACCGCCGTCGTGCTGGACAGGATCGGGAACTCGCTCACGCGCTGGCACGGTCCGCTCGGTGTCGCGCACGACGCCACGCCGACGCCGTAGGCCGCGTCGGCGTAGGACCCACCGGAGTACACCAGGAACAGGTGGTCGTCGGTGGCGACGAGCTCGGGCGCCTCGACGACCCCGAGCTCCCAGTCGAGGGCATCGTCGAGCAGTCGTTGCGGTTCGCCGGTCAGCGTCATCGTGTCGAGGTCGATCGGTTGGCTGCGCAGCACCGAGGGCAGGCCGCAGCAGTTCCCGTCGTCCTTCCACAGGAGGTAGGCCCCGGAGGCGTCCTCGTAGACCGACGGATCGATCACCCCACCCACCGCGTCCGAGCACAGCACGGGGTCCTCGCGGGCCTGGTACGGACCCGTCGCGGACGCCGACTCGGCGACGGCGATGCAGTGGCGGCCGCTGGTCGCCGACCGTAGGGAGAAGAAGACGAGGTGCCGGTCGCCATGGGCCACGTGGGTCGGCGCCCACAGGTCGGGGTTCCGCGGGTGGGCCCAAGCCGGGTAGTCGACGAGGGCGTCGACCGGCGGGCTCCACGTAGCCAGATCGCTCGACGTCGACAGCTGGAGCTTGCGGTCCCCGCTGTTGGTGGCCACGGCCAGGTAGGTGCCGTCGTCGAGCCGGGTGATGTCGGGGTCCGGGAAGTCGACCGGCAGCACCGGGTTGACCAGCGTCGCCGGGACCGTTGTCGACGTCGACGACGGGGCCATGACGACGTCGTTGCCGGCGCTACCCGAGGCCGATGCCCGACCTGCGGTGTAGCCGAGCCCGACCAGCACGACCGCCACGATCGTGCCCACCGCGATCCGGCGCCGGGCGATCCGGCGACGGCGCTGCGCCCGGGTCTGGTGCGCTCCACGCTGGTCGTCGTGGTCCCGGAGTCGAGCGTGATCTCGCGGCGAGCGCACCGGTTGGGTCACCAGGTCACGAGCCCTGCTCGAGTAGCAGGTCGGCGCGGTACTCGGCGAGCTCGTCGAGGTGGAGAGCCACGCCGTCGGGCAGCTCCGACTCGAACTCGAGGAGCTGCCGGCGCAGTGGCTCGACCATCTCGGGGCTCGTGGCCCAGAACTGGAACTCGCGCTCGAACGCGGTCACGGTCGACCGGTCCATCGCCCAGCTCCCCACGAAGACCCAACTGTCCGGGGCGCCCCAGAACAACGTCATGGGGTAGATGGCGGCCACGTCGAACCCTCGGTCGCGTGCCAGGCGTTCCCATTCCTCGGGCGGTACCTGCTGGTCGTGGCTGCGGCGGAGCTCGAGCACGTCGAAGTCGCCCAGGCCGAACATGTCGGTCACGGGGCCCTCGTGCATCAGGCTGATGTAGCCCAGCTCGCCGGTCGCGATCGATTGGTCGTCGTAGAACCGGTCGAGGAACCTCGCCGCCTGGTAGCGCTGCTCGTAGGTGTCGGCCACACCGATCGGGACCTGCCACGTGAGCGCGACCTTCGTCGCGCACAGCAGCACCACGGTCATGGTGATCAGGGCCGGTCGGTACGACCGTCGACCGCGGCTGGCCAGGCGGTCAGCGACGCCGGCCTCGGTCCCGGCCAGGAGCAGCACCGCCACGCCGAAGGCGATGAGGTAGCCCTGATAGCGCTCGAACCAGCCCACATCAGCGAAGGTGACGTGCAGGAGGCTCGTCACCGCGAACGCCAGGGCGGAGACCGTCACGGCCATGCGGCCCCAGCCGACGACGACGATCACGAGGCTGACCACCACGAGGAAGGCGAGCAGCGGATCGCTCGTGAGCCGGTTGAGGATCTGGAGCGGAGCGATGCTGCTCGTCTGGGAGCCGCTCACGACCTGGCCCTTGGCCAGCACCGAGTTGGGCAGCCACCCCTGCCCGGCCAGCTTGTTCATCGCGGCGAACGCCACCATCGGAAGGCCGGCGGCGCCGAGCAGGAGCCCGGCGCGAAGGATGCGGGACCGCACGGGGACCGGGGTTCGCACGATCACGGTGGCGGCGGCCAGACCGACGGCCAGGAAGGCGGTCTCGAACCGGACGAGTGCGGCCGCGGCGAGCAGGACCAGCGGCAGCCAGCCCGGCCAGGGCTGTTTGCGATGGGCGCACCGTGCCAACGAGGTGACGATGGTGACCACGAGTGCCATGTGCACCACGTGCTCCATCCCGAGCAGGGTGAGCGCGGGCAGGAACAGGACGGCGACGACGAGCACGACCACGGCGAGGCCGTCCAGCGGCCGTCGGCGGCTGGGGCGGAGCACGTCCTGGCTCTGGCCGAGGACGACGATGAGCACGATGGAGGCGACGACGTTGAGGACCACGGGCGCGTAGTACGCGCCCCATGGGGCGACGCGGTAGACGAGCGAGAGCGCCAGCGTCCACAGCGGTGCCGACGAGGCCGACTGGAACTCGCCGGGCACGACACCCCAGGTTCCCGACTCGGCGAGGGTACGGGCCATGGAGAGGTGGATGGCCGGGTCGTCGATCAGGTAGACGAACGTGCCGCCGGTGGTGACGAGCGAGGCCACCACGAGGACACCGGTGACCACGAGGTAGCCACCGACGCCCCACGCCACGAACGCGCGCGTGCTCGATCGCCCGGTCTCCGGTTGCTGTCCGGTGTCGTCGTCGGGAGCGACTCCCAGCTCGGGAGTCTCGCCTTGGTCGTCCCCGTCGTCGTCGAACGACGGGGCTGCGTCCTGGCTCGCTCTCACGGACCCTGGATCGTCTTCGTTCGTGCGGACACGAGGGCGCGCGGAGCTCGGCATGGATACGTATAGATAGCATCTGACCGCTACACATAGGTAGTCAGGCTGCCGAGCAGCGAACGCAACGGACGTTCCTGTCCTTGGTGTCCGGTAGCTTGCGCTGCCATGGGCAAGAACAACCGGGCACGACGGGCCGCGAAGTCGCGAGAGAAGGCCAAGCAACGGCGACAGCACCAGACCGGCGGTGGATCTGGACGGCCGTTCGACCCGTTCGGCCACCCAGGCGGCCCCGGTCCTTCCGGTCCGACCGGTGGTCCCTTCGAGCCTCCCCGCGCGGGGCGGGCCCGGTCGGCCGGCGGCCCAGGGTTGCGCGAGATCGTCCAGTCACTGCTCTACGTAGCCGCCACCTGCCAGGCATCGGGCCGGCCGGCTCGGGCCGAACGGCGCGACCTGCTCGAGGCCAAGCCCGCGATCGTCGACGAAGAGGTCGAGCAGCAGTTCTTCCGCCAGCTCAGCGTCGTGTGGGACGGCGGCTGGCTGCCCGGCGAGATCATCCGCCAGGCCCGGCTCCGAGAGTCCGCGCTGGTCGAGCGCCTGCTGCGCACCGCCGTGGCGGCCGACCACCGGGCGCAGCCCCCGTCGGGTCTCGATCCCCGCTGGGTGGACCACGTCGACGCGCTCGGCCTGCCCGACCTGGCGGACATCACGGGCACCACCGGGTGGTTCGCAGCCTGGTCCCTCCGGGAAGGGCTCAGCCGCTCCCAGGCCCTCGACGCCGCCGTCTCGGGGCTCGCCGTCACCTTCATCCCGCCGTTGGAGCGCCTGCTCCCGCCTCCCGGTTCGACCGCCGACGAACGCCAGCAGGCGTCGTTCCGCACGGCGAGTCGCTCGGGTGCGGGCAGCGACCCGATCCTCGAGCGGATCCGCAACCTGCTGGCCAAGGCCGAGTCGACCTCGTTCGAGGCCGAGGCGACGACGTTCACGGCCAAGGCCCAGGAGCTCATGGCCCGGCACGCCATCGACGCCGCCCTGCTGGCCGGTCAGGAACCGAGCGACGGGCCGGTGCGGATCCGCATCCCGGTCGACGCTCCCTACGTCGACGCCAAGGCCTTCCTGCTCCAGACCGTGGCCGAGGCCGGCCGCTGCCGGGCCGTCGCCCACGGCGGCCTGAACATGTCGACCGTCGTGGGGTTCCCCGCCGACCTCGACGCCGTCGAGGCGCTGTACACGTCGCTGCTCGTCCAGGCCCAGGCCGGCATGAACGAGGCGGCCCGCACCGCTCCCGCCGGGTCCCGGCCGCGCAGCCAGTCGTTCCGCTCCGCCTTCCTGCTGGCCTTCACCCATCGCATCGGCGAGCGGTTGGCCGAGGTCAACGCCGCGGTGGTGGCCGATGCCGTCGCCGAGGTCGGCGAGAGCCTGCTGCCCGTGCTGGCCCAGCGCGACCACGAGGTCGACGACGCGGTGTCCGACGTGTTCGGCGACCTCGACAGCTCGCCCGTGCGCGGCGGCTGGGACTCCGCCGGGTGGGCCCGAGGCCGGGTCGTGGCCGACAACGCCGCCCTGGCCGAATCCCTCGACGAGCGCTGATGGGCATGCGGCGGGAAGTGCTGGGCCGACGGGGTCGACGTCCGTATGCTCGAGATCGATGACGAAATACCTACCAACGCGATTCACCGACGAAGAGCTCGCGTTGATCGACGAGCTCGTGGCTGAAGGTGTCGGCGAGAGCCGTTCGGCGGTGGTCCGTAGCGGCGTCCACCACCTCGCCAACTCGGTGCGTCGAGCCCGCGTCGGCCAGGCGGTCGCCGACTCCTACCGCAGCCGACCGCAGAGCAGCGAGGACGACGAGGCGGCGATGGCCAACGCGCTGGCGATGACGGATGCCGAGCCGTGGTAGCGCAAGCGGCGCGAAGCTGTCAGGACGCGGCGAGGTCCTTGACGAGCAGGAGGAGGGTCAGGTCGTCGACGGGGGACGGCTCGAAGCCATATCGCTGGTAGAAGGTCGCGGCATCTGCGTCTTTCGCATGTACGAGGAGCACCCGGACGCCGGTCACCTGCGCGATCTCGAGCGACTTGAGCAGGAAGTGCTTCAGGAGTGCCGCCGCCAGACCTCGCCCCTGCCAGTTCCGGTCGACGGCGAGGCGTCCGAGGAGAAGTGCAGGAATGGGATCGGGCTGGTTGCGGGCCACACGAGTGGTGGCCTCGGAGCGGAGGAGCACCGCGGCGCTCGATGCGTAGAAGGCGACGACGGCACCTTCGTGGGTGACGACCCAGGTGCGGCTTGCTCCGCTCGACTGGTTGCGACGGGCGCGACCGGCGAGCCAGCGATCGAGGGAAGGCGCTCCGCAGTCGAAGCCTTCGACGATGTGGTTGCTGTCCAGCAGCTCTGGGCCGGTGAACCGGCTCACGTCGTGGACTCGACGACCGACGGTTCGGAGAGGAGCCTCGAGAGCTCGGGACGGGCAGTTGGCGGGCGGTCGAGCAGCCGTTCGAGCTCAACCCACGCGGCTTCGTCGAGGCCGAACACCCGGCGATCGGCGAGGTCGTCCTGGGCTGCGTCGACCGCGTGGCGCACGACGTAGTCGTTGAGCGACTCACCCGTCGCCGCGAGCACCTCGCGCACGACGGCATCCTGGGCGGGAGTGACCCGGAGGTTCCAGCGGCTGGTCTTCGTTTCCACGGTCCTGACTGTACGTCTGTCGGATGTACAGTTCAACGGTGACGTAGCGGGCCCGGCACGTTCGCGGAGAACGCAAAGGGCGACCGGCCGAAGCCGGTCGCCCTCCGAAGATCTGCGTCGTGGATCTGCCGCTACTCGATGACGGCGACGACGTCGCCGCTGCCGACCGAGTCGCCGGGAGCGACCTTGATCTCCTTGACGGTGCCCGCCTTGTCCGAGGAGATGTTGTTCTCCATCTTCATGGCTTCGAGCACGCAGATGGTCTGGCCGGCCTCGACGTCCTGGCCGACCTCGACGAGCACCTTGACGATGGTGCCCTGCATCGGGACCTCGACGGCGCCGGATCCGCCACCGGCGGCCGCGCCGCCGCCACCGGCCGAACGACGGGGACGGGCTGCGGCGGCTGCACCGCCGCTGGCCACCACGGCGCCGACCGCGGATTCGGGGACCCACATCTTGACGGCGAAGCGCTTGCCGTTGACCTCGACGTCGACGTCGCGCTGGACCTTGGCCTCGGCCTCGTCACCCTCGGCCGGAGCAGCCGGGGAGACACCGATCTCGGACAGGTCGAGCTTGTCCTCCACCCACTTGGTGGAGTGCAGCGCCGCCGCGAAGTCGGGGTGCTCGAGGATGGCGACGTCGGCGGGGATCGTGGTGGCGATGCCCTCGATGACGAACTCGTCGAGGGCTCGCAGCGTGCGCCGGATGGCCGTGTCTCGATCGTGACCCCAGCAGATCAGCTTGCCGACGAGGTTGTCGTAGTACTGGCTGACCTCGTCGCCCGACTCGTAGCCGCCGTCCCAGCGCACACCGAAGCCCTGCGGCGGGGTGATCTTGCTGATGACCCCGGGGGAGGGGAGGAACTTGCCGCCCGCCGGGTTCTCGGCGTTGATGCGCACCTCGATGGCGTGGCCGGTGCGCACGATCTCGTCCTGGGTGAACGAGATGGGCTCGCCCGACGCGATGCGCAGCTGCTCGGCCACGAGATCGACCTGGGTGACCATCTCGGTGACCGGGTGCTCGACCTGGAGACGGGTGTTCATCTCGAGGAAGTAGAACTCGTCGTCCTGGTACAGGAACTCGACGGTCCCGGCGTTGACGTAGCCGCACGCCAGGGCGACCTTGACCGCGGCTTCGCCCATGGCCCGGCGGACCTCGTCGGGGAACGCCGGTGCCGGGCTCTCTTCGATGAGCTTCTGGTGACGACGCTGGGCGGAGCAGTCGCGCTCGCCGACCCACACGCCGTTGCCCTGCGTGTCGCAGAGGACCTGCATCTCGACGTGGCGCGGCCACGTGAGGTAGCGCTCGACGTAGCACT
>CAZGEF010000031.1:0-30241 GCA_964525005.1 uncultured Rhabdothermincola sp. | reverse complement strand
CCACGGCTCATCCCGACCCAGGCCACCAAAGTCGATTGCTCAGCACAGTCCTAGATAGGTGTAGCTGGTCACCATCGCGTCGGGGGAGCGATGCGTCGCCACCCGGGGATCATCGGGAGCGCAACCCGTGCAGGACCAGTAGGTGAACTCCTCGAACAGGCCGTCCTGCGATGCCGTCGGTGCGTCGAGCACCTCGGGGACAGCACCCGTCTGGGGGTCAGGGTAGAAGCGGCGCAACGGCCGTTGGTGGGCGTCGTAGAGGTAGGCGAACGCGGCGCCGGACCGGTCGACGAAGGCGGCGGGGCTGTTGCCCTCCCAGGTGCGGTCGACGCGCTGGCCGAACGGGTCGACGATCCCTCGTGTCTGGCCCAACGCGTCCCACTCGTAGACCATCGACTCGGGCGCCGAGCCGTTTGCGTCGAAGGTGACCGTGGTCGACCCCGACCTGGGCACGTTGTAGTCGAAGGTGTCCACCTGCCCCGATGCCCCGACCTGGCGAACCACCCGCCCGAAGCCGTCGTATTCGTTCTCGATGACCCTCTCCCACACCTCCGGGTTGCCGGTCTCGACGAGCCGTTCGACGATCTCCAGACCGGCGCTGCCATAGCTGTACCGCTCAGCCGAACCGTCCGGGCGTTCCACTGCCGACAACTCCCCGCCGGGACCGTCGAGGGACAGGTGAACCGACCGGTCCGGGACCTCGGTCCGCCATCCTCCTGCTCCGAGAGCTGGATCCCACAACTCGGCCGTCACGGTCACCACACCCGAAACAGACCAGTCGAACACCAACCGTCGGCCTGCATCTCCGTTCGTGACGGTCGCGGGTCGACCCGATCCATCACGCGTGATCTCTACGTCCTGCCCGTCGGCCAGTCCGACACCGGCCAGGAGCCCGGAGGCATCGAACACCCATGTCTCGCCTCCGCGGAACACGACCTCCCAACCGGCGAACGCCCCGAGCCCATCGAGGGAGGGGGACAGCACCGCCCCTTCGAGCCCTACCGGGGGAGACCAATCAGGGTCGTCGTACGCGAACCTGACCACTCGGCCATCGGGCATCCACAACGACACGTCACCCTCTACCGGATTGGCAGCATCGGCAGGTTCGGCGGCGGCGTCCCACGGTGTCGTCCACCCCCGGCCCAGCACGCCGACACGGGAGCCCTGCGAGTTGTAGGCACGGACCAGGTCCAGGCCAGGACCCACGCCGAGGTCGGACTCCTGCAAGATCAGGTTGCCGGTCGCGGCGTTCACGGGATCGCCCACGATGGGCAACGACGGGTCGTCACCCAGCAACTCGACCCGTTCACGGCGCACCCCGAACATGAACGTGTTCGGCGAACCATCATCGTCCACCCCGCCAGACAGCATCGGGACCGGCCCTGGCGGCGTAGGACCGCCATCAGGGGCCGGACGGGCAAGTGAGAACAGGTGCGCGAGCGGTTCGATGACCCCGCGCGCCGTCGGCTCGTCTGCTGCGGCTCCATACAGGAGCGTGAACTCGACGGTTCCACTCGGCCCGATCTGACCGAAATCCAAGTCCACCTGGTACCCCTGATCCTCCGGACCGATGAAGTCGCCCCACGCCCCTTCGCCGGAGGAACCACCGATCGCGATGCCCGTGGGCTCGACGAACGGATTCGGATCGAGGAACCCGTCGTTGCTCGCGAAGCTGGCCGAGCCGTAGGTGGGAATCGACCCCTCCGACGACACGAGCTCCCAGAACTCCGTCGGGGGCACGTCCCAATCCAGGGTTCTCCGATAGAGGGGGCGTGCCCAGTCTCCGGTCAGGTTCTCGATCGAGACCGACACGGCGTAGAGCTCATCGACGTTGGCAAGCGGTCGAAAGTCGTGCGTGACCCGGAACAACCCAGGTGCTTCGACCACCGAACGGGCCCGGTCCTCCGATGCGGTGAAGTCCACGACGTCCAAGTTCCACGATAGGCCTCTGTCGCTGTCGGCGAACGCGGTAGACGACGGCGAGGACGAGGATGACAACGCGGTCGGAGGGTCGCCAGGGTCTCCGCCGAGGGGTCCGCCGCCGCCACCCCCGCCTCCGGAAGGTGGGAACTCGGGCTCTTGGTGGAGATCGGCGATGCCCCAACCCTCGCAATGGCACGCAGGTGTCAGCACGTCGCCTCCGGTGGGCAGGTACTCCAAGCCGACGGTGTCGCCATCGGTTGTGATGATGCTGCCGACCTGGCTGATCCCCATCCGAACGGTGCCGTTGTCCACGACAGCGCCATCGGGGATCGGCGACCACAGGCTCTCGCTGCTCAGGGTGGAGGGCTGCTCGCCTCGACCGGATGTCCGCTCCTGGTTCTTGGGTGCCTGGGCGCCCACCCGGCTGGGCAGAACCCCTCCGAGCACCGTTACCACCATCACCACAGCAAGCCCGACCCGGCTCGCGCTCCACCTCACGGTGTTCGACAAGGTCCGCCCCCGTTCTGCTCCGGACATCCATCTGCCTCGGGCATGCAGCTTTGCACAGCAAGTACTCGATCGCTCGTGGGAACCCTGTCGACCGTCGAGGCGGGAGGCATCGGTGCGGTCAGCGTCGTCGCGATTCGTCCCCGACCTGTCCGGTACTCTCCCCAGCCATGGACCTCCGACGCTGGCGAGCGCTTGGGAAAGCACTGGTCTTGTTGCTCCTCGTCGCAGCGGTGACCTCGTCCTGCAGCAACGACCGCGGCGCACAGGATCCGAGTTCTGGACCGATCGACGGGACCACGGTGGAGGGGCCGACCACGTCGTCGTCACTCGATCGGGCGGACCACGAGGTCAGCGGGGATCCCGCGATACCGAACGATGTCGCCGCCCTCTCCCCCGAAGATTGCCGATCGTTCAAGGCGATCATCGAGGCCGGGCCAGCAAGGCCGATCGTCCCGGGTGGTATGACCGAAGAAGCGGTGCAAGAGGTCCTCGTGGAGCTCGAGGTGGCGATCGAAGGATCACCACCCGAGACACGTGGTGCGATGGGGGCCTTCGCCGACTCCTATCGCGAGGTGCTTGCCCTGATGGGGAGCCTGGATGGTGACCTCAGCGACCCCAGCGACCAGGACCGTGCGCTGCTCCGGCAGATCAGCGAAGCGATGTCACGGCCAGAGGTCATCGAGGCGACCGCCAAGATCGAGGCCTGGAACCAGCAGTGCTAGCGCGACGCGCGGATCCTGCGCTCGCACCCTAGTTCTCGAACGCGCGATCGACGGTCTCGGCTCGGGGCGAGGTTCCCGGTGGTGATCAGGATGCCGGTGGTCACCAGAGGAGAGGGAACCGTGGGGGTGTTGGCACGGCGGAACGTGCGTGCCTAGGCTGGCTGCTGTCGCACGGGGGGTCGGCGTTCGAGCAGCTGCAAGGGTTGCTCCGATGACCTTCCCGTCCTGGCCAGCCGCTCCACTCCGGGTGCACGTTCCTACCCCAGGTGCAGTTCCAGGCTGGTCCCGGGCCCTGTCGTGCGCGGTCTTTGAATCCCTGAACGTCCGTCCCGAGGTCTGAACGGCCCGACGGTGGATGGATCCCCCGATCTCGCGACGATGTCGCGCCGACGAAAGAGGTGCAGATGAGCGTTGAGTCCCAGCAGCTCGAGCGAGCCGCGCTCGAGAGCAAGGACCGCGACGAGCTGCAGACCATCGCGACCGCGTTGGGCGGCAAGCCCGGATCGCGAGCGAAGAAGGCCGACCTGGTCGACCTGGTGCTCGAGCTCACCGGCGTGTCGACGCCCAAGGTGGACGAGGTGGCCCCGGGCGAACCGGAGGCCGATGCCCCGGTCGAGACCGCGCCCAAGCCGCGGCGCCGCCGCACGACCAAGGTGGCGACGGCCGAGGAGCCCCCCGCCCAAGACACGGCTGCGCCCGAGGAGTCCGCCCCGGTCGAGGCACCTGCTGCCGACGAGGAGGCGACCGATGCCGAGGTCGGCGACGAGCCCGCGTCGGCCGAGGTCGCCGACGATGCGAGCACGTCGGATGCCGCCGACAAGGGGACCGGTCGTCGCGACACCCGCCGTGGCCGCGCGGCACGGTCCCCCAAGACCGACGGGAGCACCGCAGACGACACCTCCGAAGCTGACGGCGGCGATCAGGCCGACCGTGGGAACCAGGCCGACCGTGGGAACCAGGCCGATCGCGGGAACCAGGCCACCGGCAACCAGGCGACCGGCAACCAGGCGACCGGCAACCAGGCCGACCAGGGCGCCGGCGGCAACCAGAACCAGAACAGCGGCAACGGCGGCGGTGGGGACAAGGGCGAGGACGCCGACAGCGGCAACCGCCGTCGCCGGCGTCGTGGCCGCGACCGCGATCGCGACAACCGTCCCGAGGAGCCGTGGCAGGGTGAGCCCATCGAGGTCGAGGGGCTCCTCGACCTGCGCGACGAGGGCTATGGCTTCATGCGCCTCAAGGGCTACCTGCCCACCGAGGCCGACGTCGACGGCTCGGTCAAGCAGGTCCGGCAGTTCTCGCTGCGCCGCGGCGACCGCATCAAGGGCGCGAGCCGACCGGCGGGGCGCAACGAGAAGAACCCGGCGCTGCTGCGCATCGACGAGGTCAACGGGCGAGCGCCCGATGCCGTCACGGCCCGACCGGACTTCGACGACCTCACGCCGCTGTTCCCCGACGAGAAGCTGACCCTCGAGATCCCCGGCGTGCTCACCGACACGACGGCACGGATCATCGATCTGGTGTCACCCATCGGCAAGGGGCAGCGTGGCCTCATCGTGTCGCCGCCCAAGGCGGGCAAGACCACCATCATGAAGCAGATCGCCAAGTCGATCGAGAAGAACCACCCCGACGTCGAGCTCATCGTGCTGCTCATCGACGAGCGGCCCGAAGAGGTGACCGACATGCGTCGTCACCTCGAGCGCGGCGAGGTCGCGGCATCGACGTTCGACCGTCCGACCGACGAGCACATCACGGTGGCGGAGCTGGCCCTCGAGCGGGCCAAGCGACTGGTGGAGGAGGGCAAGGACGTCGTCATCATCCTCGACGGCATCACCCGCCTCGCCCGCGCCTACAACCTGGCAGCGCCGGGCACCGGTCGGATCATGTCCGGTGGCATCGACACCGCCGCGCTCTACCCGCCGAAGAAGTTCTTCGGGGCGGCCCGCAACGTCGAGGAGGGCGGCTCGCTCACCATCCTCGCCACCGCGCTGGTCGACACCGGCTCGAAGATGGACGAGGTCATCTTCGAGGAGTTCAAGGGCACCGGGAACATGGAGCTCCGCCTCGATCGTCGTGCCGCCGAGCGGCGGATCTACCCCGCCATCGACGTCGAAGGCTCGTCCACCCGTCACGAGGAGCTGCTCTTCGACCGCAAAGCCCTCAACTCGGTGTGGAAGCTGCGCCGGGTCCTCTCGGGCATGGAGGGCAACACCGCCGGTCTCGAGATGCTCGTCGAGCGCCTGGAGAGCTTCAAGACCAACGAAGCCTTCCTCGACGAGATCGCCAAGACCTGACCGGGCCGGCCGCCGGGGCGGGGTGCGGCCGTCAGGTTGCTTGTGCCCACCCCATCCCGGCACACTGGTATGTCCGTTGCGCCCGGACCATGGACGACACCGATCCATGGCGGCCGGGCCGAGAAAGCAGAGCGCACCATGAAGGCCGACATCCATCCCGAGTACGTCACCGCGACGGTCAAGTGCTCCTGCGGGAACACGTTCACCACCCGGTCGACGAAGGCCGAGCTCACCACCGAGCTCTGCAGCGAGTGCCACCCCTTCTACACCGGCAAGCAGAAGCTGGTGGACACCGGCGGCCGCATCGAGAAGTTCGAGAAGCGGTACGGGCGTCGCTCCAAGGCGACCCCCACGGCCGACTGATCCCGGAGCTGTCCCGTTTCTCTCGACCCCGAGGTTCGCGCTCGGCTGCTCGAGGCGAAGCTCCGCGCCCTCACGTTGGGCGATGACGCGCCGCCTGGGGTCCGACCGGCAGCCGGCACCACACCCGAGCTCGCCACGTTCCCCGGTGGCTCAGCCCTCGTCGCGCCCCGGGCCGGTCCGACAGGCGGGCGGGCCGGGCGGCCGACGCAGGGTTGGGTCCTGGTCGACGGTGAGCCCGCGGCTGTGGCGAGATCGCTGGGCGCGGTGCTCGCCTGGTCCCAGCGCGAAGGCATCGACGACCTCCACCTCATCGCCGACCACACCGGTGTGCTCGCCCGTCGCGCGGAGCTGTTCGCCACGCCACCGACGGTGTGGGGCATCGACGGCACCACGGTCGTGCCTGCTGAGGCCGCACCGGCCACGGTCATCGCGACCCCGCCGTCCGAAGCGCTCGACCTCGTGTCGCTCCTCGTCGACGCCGGCGTCGAGATCGTCATCGAGCACGGCGACGTACGGGGCGAGATCCTCGGACTCGAGGTCGCCCGCATCGTCGTCGACGAGCAGGGTCCCCGCATCGAGGTCGGTGTCGGTCGCCACGACCGCGAGGCCTTCACCATGGTCCACGGCAACATCCCCACCGCCGACGCGCTCGCCGTCGTCGTCGACAGCGTACGGTCGCAGCGAGGTCCCGGGCTGGAGGCGTGCAAGTTCCCTCTCGGCCGCATGGCGGCCGAGCGATGGCTCCGCCGGCTCGTCATCGGTGAGCCGGAGCTGGTCGGTGCGGCTGAGCTCTCACCGGCCGAGCCGGTCCTGCCGCGCGACAGCCTGAACGACATCGCCCCCGCGGTCGCGACCGGCACCAGCCGCGACGGCGAGGCGCTCGTCGTCGTCACCTCCACGGGCATCGACCTCGACCTCGTTCCCGCTGCCGCCGATGCCCGGTTGCTCCACGCTCCCGAGGCCCGGCTGGTGCTGGTCGTACCCGAACGCGACAACCACCGCGTCACGCAGCGCCTCGCCGCGGCACTGACCCGGCCGGCCGAGGTGGTCACCGTCGGCGACGACTTCCGTGAGCGCGTCGGGGGCCGGTGATGGCGCTTCCCGACAGCATCAGATCGCTCGAGCGCGAGCACGCCGAGACCGAGCGCCTCATCGCCGACCCGGACGTCTTCGGCGACCAGAAGCGCTACGCCGAGCTGGCCCGCCGCTACAACGACCTCAGCGAGATCGTTGCCCGCATCACGGCCTACCGGCGCGCCGAGGAGGATCTGGCGGTCGCCCGCGAGATGCTCGCCGATGCCGACGGTGAGGACCGTGCGATGCTGCGCGCCGAGGTCGAGGCCGCGGAGGCCGACATCGATCGCCTCGACGAGGAGATCAAGGTCCTGCTCCTGCCCAAGGACCCCAACGACGATCGCAACGTCATCATGGAGATCCGAGGCGCCGAGGGAGGCGAGGAGGCGAACCTGTTCGCCCGCGACCTGTTCGAGATGTACCGCTCGTTCGCCTCCCGCGTCGGACTCCGGCTCGAGGTCCTGGGTTCGCAGCCGTCCGATCTCGGGGGCTACGCCGAGATCACCTTCGAGGTGTCAGGTGACCACGCCTGGAGCCGGATGAAGTTCGAGGGTGGCCCCCATCGGGTGCAGCGCGTGCCCGTCACGGAGTCGCAGGGGCGCGTCCACACGTCGTCGGCCACCGTGACCGTGTTGCCCGAGGCAGCCGAGATCGACGTCGAGATCGACAACAACGACCTGCAGATCGACACGTACCGATCGTCGGGTCCCGGTGGTCAGTCGGTCAACACGACCGATTCCGCGGTGCGGGTCACCCACAAGCCCACCGGCCTGGTCGTGTCGATGCAGGACGAGAAGAGCCAGATCCAGAACCGGGCCAAGGCGTTGGTCGTGCTGCGGTCGCGGCTGTTGAAGCTCGAGCAGGACCGTCAGCAGGCCGAGCTCTCCTCGGCCCGCCGGGACCAGGTCGGCGGCGGCGGTCGGTCCGAGAAGGTGCGCACCTACAACTTCAAGGAGAACCGGGTCAGCGATCACCGGATCGGACTGACCCGCTACAACCTCGACAAGGTGCTCGCCGGCGAGCTCGACGAGTTCGTCGAGGCGTTGATGGCCGACGAACGCCAGCGGCAGCTGAGCGACGACGGCGCATCGTCGGCCAACCGATGACCGCGCCGCGCTGCTCGCTCGACCGATGACCGACACCGTCCCGTGGCGGGTCTTCGCGGCCGAGGCCGAGCGCCGGCTTCGCGACGCCGGGTTCGAGTCGCCGGCGGTCGACGCCCGGCGCATCGTCGAACGGGCATCGGGCAACGAGGGCACCGACTACCTGCTCGGTCTCGACGACCCTGCGACGCAACGGGGTGTCCACTTCTTCGACCTCATGGTCGAGCGACGCCTCACCGGTGAACCGCTGCAGTACGTCGTCGGTCGCTGGGGGTTCCGGCAGCTCGATCTCCTCGTCGATCGCCGGGTGCTCATCCCCCGTCCCGAGACCGAGGTCGTGACGGAGCACGCCCTCGCGGAGCTCGATCGCATCCTGGTCGACCGGCCGCTGGTGCCCAGCCTGGACGGTCGGCCCACCGAGCCCCGCGCCATCGTGGCCGACCTCGGGACCGGGTCCGGAGCGATCGCGCTCTCCATCGCGTTCGAGCGCAGGGGCCTCGAGGTGTGGGCGACCGATGCGTCGTCCGAGGCGCTCGACGTGGCGCGATCCAACCTGGCGGGCATCGGTGCGCGCGGGGCCCAGGTGCGCATGGCGGTAGGGGAGTGGTTCGCTGCCCTGCCTGCCGAGCTCGTCGGTCGGGTCGACCTCGTCGTGAGCAACCCTCCCTACATCGCAGACTCCGAGGAGCTGCCCGCGGTCGTGCGGGACTGGGAGCCGAGCTCCGCGCTGATCGCCGGGTCCCGGGGGACCGAGGACCTCGAGGTGATCGTCGACGCCGCCGTGCACTGGCTCACCCCAGGCGGCGCGTTGGTGGTGGAGCTCGCGCCCCACCAGGCACCGGTGATAGAGGCCCGGGCGACCGGTGCCGGGTTCGCCGAGACGGAGGTGTTCACCGACCTCGCCGGACGAGCACGGGGGATCGTCGCCCGGCGCTGACCGCAGCTACTGCGAAGGCGGTTGGGTGAAGGAGAACCGGTCGACGAGCTTCCCGAAGCTCGGGTGTCCGGGGTAGACCGAGTAGGACTCGAGCAGGTAGATGCGCTCGCCCTTGAGGACGAGGAGGATCTTGGACTCGCGGGCTTCGCCCGGTCCCGGGTAGCGCAGCGAGATCTGCAGCGCGGGGTATCCCGCGAAGCTCGTCTCGGTGGTCGGACGGTTGAGCTCGGCGGTCGGTCGTCCCGCGGCGAGGTCCTCGGCAAAGGCGTTGAGTCGCGAGATCGCCGACTCGCCGTCGCCGGCACCCACGTCGTAGTAGGCGATGGAGACGGTGGTCTCGTCGCCGAGCTCGCCCACCCATCGGCCGGCGGCGGACGGAGCAGCATCGGCCGCGCTCGCATCGGAGGTGTTGCCCGGCGGCATCCATGCCGTGAATCGGCCGTCGAGGTCTTCGATGGCGACCCACCCGTCGCTCGTCTCGTTCATGCCGGGGATCTGCTGTGTGACCTGGTCGACCGCCTCGGAGTCGCGCGTGAGCCCGAGGAAGAGCGCGCCGCCTACGAGGACGACGACGATCGCGATCGCGGCGAGGACGAACACGCCGATGCCCTTCTTCGGGCCAGCGGCCTGGCGTGCGCCGCCCGGGCCCGCCGGCACGGCGGTAGGCGTCGACATGTCCTGCCCGCAGAGGCGGCATCGGGCCACGGGATCCTTGTGCGGCGCGCCACAGACCGGACACCTGTACTTGGACATCCTCAAACCGTAGCCGGGACACCGCTCGAGCACCGGCCGCTGTCGGTGGACCGTGCCCCAGCGCGCCATGGGTCGAACGACCCAGGCCAGGTTCCCATGCTCCTAGATCAGATCGATGGTCCCCTCGTGGTCACGGTGCGCCGCAGCGCCCACCTGCTCGCTGGTCACGAGGGCACCGAGGGTGGCAGGGTCGGTCGTGGCTCCCCAGGTCCGTCGGCCGTCGGGTGTGAGCGCGGGTACGACGGCGCGTTCGGGTGCTCCGGACCGGTCGTACACCACGGCATAGGACTCGACGGTCACCGGTCCGAGGTAGGCGTCGTCGGCTTCACGGCAGGGCATGGCGTCGACGTCGCCCTGCGGCCGGGCGTGGCGGTAGCGGCGGGCGGGTGGGGGATCGGTCGAGTAGAGGCCGAACGAGTGCTTCGTGAGGTAGCCGCCGTTCCCGGTGCACATCCCGACTGCTCCCGGGTCGTCCCGCAGCACGTCCGCCATGGTCGCGATGGCGTGGAGGGCGTAGCTGTTCCACGGTCCGCCGGCGAAGGCCATGCCGCCGGTGACGGTCAGCGACCGGCCTGACTCGAGGCCGAGCTCGGCGGCCGCGACCTGCACGGCGGAGGGGAAGCACGAGTAGAGGTCGATGTGGTCGACCTCGTCGGGTGTGACGCCGGCGAGGTCCATGGCCATGCGCCCGGCGATGCGCATGGCGGGCGACGAGCGGAGGTCGAGTCGGTTCGAAAGGAACGGGGTGTCGTCGGCATCGGCGCCCGAGTGGGGGAAGACCCAGCGCTCGGCGGCGATGCCGAGCGACCGGGCGGTCTTGGCCGAGCACAGCACGAGCGCCGCGCCCTGCTCGACGTCGTTGTTCGACGCCAGCCTCTTCGTGTACGGGTAGGTCACCATCCGGTTGTCCGGGGAGACGGTGGCGATCTCCTCGGGGGTGAACGACTGCTGGATCCACGCGTGCGGGTTCCCCGCCGCCACGTGCGAGAAGCGGGACCACAGCCCCGCGATGTGCGCTCGGTGCTCGTCGGGATCGCGTCGCTCGGCGGCTCGCAGTGCGATGTCGATGAGCGGGTACACGTCGAGCGGCATGTGCACGCCGGCGGCGGCCTCGGCAGGCGTGTCGAACGCTGTGCGCGTGCCGTAGACGCGGGACGGACGGGTCGCCTCGGGTTGGGTCGACCAGTTCGGCGTGGTGCCGGAACGTCGGGCGCGACCCGCGGTCCACCACGCCTCGGCACCGGTGATCAAGACGATGTCGGCCCGGCCCATCTGGATGTCCATGGCCGTGGCGTTGACCACGGACTGGACCATGTTGCCGCCGATGACCGAGGTCGTGGTCTCGCGTGGGTGGGCTCCGATGCGCTGGGCCACCGCGGCGGCCGGATCGCGGTAGCGCCACGACACCCCGCCGATGGCGCGGATCGAGTCAGCGTCTCGGAGCAGGGAGGGTGAGCCCGAGTCGGCCCCGGCGCGTCGCAGCGCCTCGGCCATGAGGTCGGCCGGTTCGAGCACCTGATCGCCCCGGTCGACCCGCTGGGACACCTGGCCGACGCCGACGAGCACGGGCAGGTTCGGATCGAGGCCGGCGCTCACCGGCCGGCTCCCCGTTCACGGGACCGACCTGGCCAGGTCAAGGTCGGCCAGGACAAGGTCGGCCAGGACGAGGTCGGCCAGGACGAGGTCGGCCAGGACGAGGTCGGCCAGGACGAGCAAGGGTGGTCGGTGCGCAATTTCCTCGATTCCTCCACTGGTGAAACCTGGCCCGATCGGCCAGGACATCCGGTGGAGGCCTGATCCCGAGCCGGGTCGGCGGGACGCGGGCGGCGCGAGGATCTCCGCCCCGGACCCTTGACCGTCCGGTCAAGATACCGGTCCGGTCCGGGGTCACTACAATCGGCCGATCGACATACTCATCGTCTGCACCGGAAACATCTGCCGCTCTCCAATGGTCGAGGCCCTCCTCGGAAGGTCGCTCGCGGCGCGCGGCATGCCGTCGTTCGTCCACTCGGCCGGGCTCCTCGAGTCCGGTCGAGCCGCGTCGTCCGGATCCGTCGACGCCATGGCCGGCCGTGGCATCGACATCTCCGGGCACCGCAGCACGAACCTCACCCCCGATCTGGTGCGGTCCGCCGACCTGATCTTGGGCATGGCCCGCGAGCACGTCCGCGAGTCGGTCGTGCTCGACTTCGATGCTTTCCCCCGCACCTTCACGCTCAAGGAGATCGTGCGGCGCGGGCGCGAGGTCGGTCCGCAGCGGCCCGGTGAGCCCCTCGGCGCCTGGCTCGCCCGGCTCTCGGCGGGCCGTCGGCCCGCGGAGCACCTGGGCGCCTCGCCCGACGACGACGTCGCCGACCCCATCGGTCAGCGGTTCGCGGTCTACCAGCGCACGGCCGACGAGCTCGTCTCGCTCGTCGACCGGCTCACGTCGATGCTCGACACGTCGGCCCTCGCCGCCACCCCCAGCTACTCCGAGGAGCACCCATGACCTGGCCCACCACCCGCGACGACGCCGTCTTCGATCTCATCGGTCGGGAGGTGGAGCGGCAGAACACGACGCTCCAGCTCATCGCGTCGGAGAACTTCACCTCGCCCGACGTCATGGCGGCCAACGGGTCGGTGCTCACCAACAAGTACAGCGAGGGCTACCCCGGCAAGCGCTACTACGGCGGCAACGTGTTCGTCGACGAGGTCGAGGACCTCGCCCGCGAGCGGGTCAAGGAGCTGTTCGGCGCCGAGCACGCCAACGTGCAGCCCCACTCGGGCGCCAACGCCAACGTCGCGGTGTACCTCGCGCTGCTCGAGCCGGGCGACAAGGTCATGGGCATGAGCCTCGACCAGGGCGGCCACCTCACCCACGGCTCGCCGGTCAACGTCAGCGGCCGCCTCTACGACTTCGTCGCCTACGGCGTCACGCCGAGCGACGAGCGCCTCGACTACGACGCCATCCGCGACCTCGCGCTCGCCGAACGGCCCAAGCTCATCGTGGCCGGCGCCACCGCCTACCCACGCATCATCGATCCCGAGCCGCTGCGCGCCATCGCCGACGAGGTGGGCGCCCTGCTCATGTTCGATGCGGCCCACATCGCGGGGCTCATCGCGGGTGGCGTGCACCCGAACCCGGTGCCCTTCGCCGACGTGGTCACGTTCACGACGCACAAGACCCTGCGCGGTCCGCGCGGCGGTTGCATCCTCACCCGGTCCGAGTACGCCGCGGCCATCGACAAGGCCATCTTCCCCGGCTTGCAGGGCGGACCGCTCGAGCACGTGATCGCGGCAAAGGCCGTGGCCTTCCGGGAAGCGCTCGACCCGTCCTTCGCCGCCTATGCCGGACAGGTCGTGAAGAACGCGCAGGCGCTCGCCGACGCGCTGGGCAAGGAGGGCTTCCGGCTCGTGTCCGGTGGCACCGACAACCACCTCATGCTCGTCGACCTGCGCCCCTTCGACGAGGACCTCACCGGCAAGGAGGCGCAGGCCGTGCTCGACATCGCGGGCATCACGCTGAACAAGAACACGATCCCCGACGACCCCCGGTCGCCGTTCGTCACCAGCGGGGTGCGCATCGGTACGCCCGCGGTCACGACGCAGGGCATGGCCGAGGCCGAGATGGCCACCGTCGCGACGCTCATCGCCCGGGCACTGCGTGGCCGAGCTGACGAGGCCGAGCTCGCCGCAGTCCGCGACGACGTCGCGACGCTGTGCTCGAAGTTCACGCCGTACCCGGCGTGACCCACGCCGCGCACCCATCGCCTCGTCGGACGATCGTCGGCGTGATCGCCCGCACCGACCCGACCGTCCGCCCCGGGCTTCGGTAGCCGAGCCGACGCGGTGCCGCAGCTCCACTCGTACCTGATCGTGCTCGCGGTCGTGGTGGCCACCACGGCGGCGTTGACCCCGGTGGTCCGTCGTGTCGCGGTCCGGGTGGGGGCCGTGGTCAAGCCCGACGAGCGGAGGGTCCACGCCCGGCCGACCCCGACGCTCGGCGGGGTGGCGATGTTCGGGGGCCTGCTCGCCGGGATGACCGTGGCCTGGCGCATGGACGCGTTCCACGAGGTGTTCTCCGACACGACCGAACCGCTCGGCGTGGTGGTCGCCGCCGCGGCGATGATCGTCGTGGGGGTGATCGACGACCTGCGCGACGTGTCGGCTCCGGCGAAGCTGGCGGGCATCGTCGTGTCGGCATCGGTGCTGGTGATCTCGGGCATCAGCCTCGTGGTGCTGCGCATCCCGTTCCAGGGCACGTTCTTGCTGTCGAACGACTGGAGCTACCTGCTGAGCGTGATCTGGGTGGTGGCGCTGGCCAACGCCATCAACCTCATCGACGGTCTGGACGGCCTCGCGGCGGGGATCGTGGCCATCGCGTCGGGCACCTTCTTCGTGTACTCGATCCGCTTGGGTGACGCGGGCGTGCTCCAGCCGGGCAACATCGGGCCGCTGCTGGCCATCGTGGTGGCGGGCATGTGCCTTGGCTTCCTGCCGTTGAACTTCCATCCCGCCAAGATCTTCATGGGTGACGGGGGAGCGCTGCTCCTCGGACTGATGATGGCGGCGTCGACGATGGTCGTGGGGGGCCAGAACGACCAGCCGTACTCGGGGCAGTCGTTCTTCTTCTTCGCTCCGATGCTCATCCCGCTGCTCATCCTGGGTGTGCCGGTGCTCGACACGGCGCTGGCGATCCTTCGTCGGGCGACGCGCCGCACGGGCGTGGCGACCGCCGACAAGGAGCACCTGCACCATCGGCTCATGCGCCTGGGTCACGGCCATCTGCGCAGCGTCCTGATCCTGTGGGGGTGGACGGGGATCCTGTCGCTGTTCGTGCTCTATCCGACGGTGACCGGTACGGGCAACGCGGTCGTGCCGGTGGGGATCCTCGCCATCTTCCTCGTGCTGTACACGGTCCTGCACCCCTCCGTGAAGACCTGGCGCCGAGACCCCGTGGGCGCCGATAGCGCCAGTGGCGACGCACCTGGGCCGGTCGACCGGGGCGGCGACGGCTAGCGTCGCACCCATGGCGTGGAGGTCGACTGGACTGGCGGTGTCCGCCGTCGCGGTGGTGGTTGGCGCTGCGGCTTGCACGGGAGCGCCGAGCGGTGAACCTGACGGTGCCGATCACGGCACGACGACGACGTCACCGATCGTTCCGGCTCCGGTGGTGCTCCTGCCCGAGGTGATCGAGCCGGGAGACTGCCTTCGGGAGTTGCCGGTGGGATCCATTCGGATCGACATCGAGGTGGTCGACTGCGACGAGAACGGATCGGTCGTGGTGACCGTTGTGGTGGACACCCCCAGCGTCGATGGGGCATTCCCCGGTGACGACGCGGTGTGGTCGTTTGCCGACGAGCGTTGCGCTGGGGCGGCGGAGCAGGGTCGAGAGGTGGACTTGGTGGACAGCCTGCCCGGTCACATCGTCCCGGACGCGGGGATGTGGGATGCGGGTGAGCGCCGGGTCGTATGCGTCCTCGACGCTCGCCGCTCGGGGCGATAGGGTCCAGGAAGTTGCATCTGGCTTGATGTAGCTGGCAGGCATGTGATGTTCTTGCACGGTGGAGGAGCTATGGGTGGGGTCGGGTTTCGCAGGTTTCTCGTGGCTTGCATCGCGGTCTCGGTGTTCGCAGGAGTGACGTGCTGGGCTGGCGAGCCGTCAGGTGCCACTCCGGGGACTTCGTCGCTCTCCGATGCGCCCTTGGTCTGTGGAGGCAACGCCACGACGGGTAGCGGCGGATCGCTGCAAGGGTTCCTCAAGACTGATGGGAACGCCCACTTCGAGGACTTCAAGTACGTCCGGGTGGTGGTTCCGGCGGGAGCGACGCTTCGCGGGACGCCCGTGGTCACCGTGGTCGGTGGGGGCATGACCCTGAACATCGAGCGGAGCTCGAACGGCGGAGGGTCCTATGGCTGGACCGGATGGCAGCTGCCGGTCGGCACGACTACCTTGCCGACTAAGAATTTGTATACGAACAGCTCCGGGTCGCCGGTCACGGTGGTGGTGCGGGGTCAGGCGGCTGGTAACGTCGGGCGGTCGGCGCGGTGGACGATGAGGTTCTCGCTCAACTCCGGGTCGGCCGACTGCCCGCTGCTCGGCGACGCCGTGGTGGCCGCTCGTCTCGGGGCCACCTCCAGTCCGGTGTTGGGTTTGGCGGGCGATCCGGTGAACACGGGTACGGGGAACCTGGTCCATTCGTCCGCCGATCTGCCCGCTCCGGGAGGCGCGTTCGGCCTGGACCTGGTGCGCACGTTCAACTCGTTGGACGATTCGCCGTACAACAGCCCGGCTGGCTGGTTCGCCAGCGGTTTCGGCGACTTGTGGACGACCCCGTTCGACCAGTCGATTCGTCCGGTCTCCTCGTCGGCACCGTTGACCAACGCGGTCGAGTTCCGCGACGTCGACGGCCGACGGTTGCTGATACCGGCTGATGGTTCCGGTGGCTGGAGCGAGCCGGATTCGTTGCACGCCGAGGTGTCGTGGGACGCGGGCGCGAGCGAGTGGGGGCTCACCTATCCGACCGGTGAACGACGCTCCTTCAGCGCGGTTGGGGACCTGGTGCGCTGGGAGGACGGCACCGGCTATCGAGTGGTGGTGCAGCGTGACGTTCGGGGCGTCCTCTCGGTGGTCACGTCATCGTTCGACGGCGTAGACCGATATGCGTTGAACTTCACGGACTCGAACGCTGATCGGTTGATCGACAAGGTGACGGCACCGGACGGAGCACAGGTCTCGTACCACTACGTCGCGAAGCAGCTGACGAAGGTCTCGAGTCCCTACTACGGGAGTCCCGGGACCATCCCGTGGCAGGAGACGCTCGTATGGTCCAGTCGGCGGTTGACCGAGCTGTGGGAGGAACGGGGCTGGGGTGCTCCCGCGGTGCGTCGTCTGCTGAACGACTACGACGAGTACGGGCGCATCGGCTGGCAGGAGAACGAGCTCGGCGACGTGACGTCGTTCATCTACGGAGATCTCGATCCGGTCGCGGGAACGCGGACGACGGCGGTGACCCACACGGCCCCCGGGGAGGGTGGTGAGACGCTCAACTACGTCCACGACGCCGAGGCAAGGCTGATCGGGGTGCAGGATCCGCTGTCGAGGTCCGTGGTTCGGGCGTGGGATTCGCGGGATCTACCGCAGTCGTCCGATTCGAGGCGTGGGGCCCGGTCAGCGACGTCGTACGACCTCGCGGGCCGGCTCGAGGAGTCGGCTGTTCCGGACCCTGAGGGGATCGGAACGACCTCTGGTTCGACCTCGTACACCTATTGCGACGCGGACGGGCAGCGGATCTCGACGGTGACAGGTCTCGACGGGTTGACGACTCGGTACGTGTACGACCCGACCGCGACGGCTGAGAACCCGGCCGGATCGAGCGACGATTGCGTAGATGACGTGTTCGAGGCGACGAAGGTCATCGTGGGTGAGGGCACCTCGGCTCCGGCAGTGAGGTTCCACGAGTGGGATGACGGTCTCCTGACGCGGTCGGTGGACCCCGATGGGGTGGAGAGCTCGTTCGGCTGGGATGTCGCGAAGCGGTTGTTGTTGTCCGAGACGGTTGCTCCTGGCACGGCCGTGGAGGCGACGACGTACTTCGGCTACGACGGTGCCGGGCGGCGTGTCGTGGCGAGGTCGCCGTTGGGCAACGAGAGCTGGACGGTCTACGACGCCGCGGGTCGGGTGGTCTCGCAGATCGGTCCGGTGCACGTCGGCGGCCGGTCGTGCGCCCCTGCGATGGGATGTGCCTTCGGGTCGACGCCGCCGAGCGGTCCGACGGTCACCAACGTCTATTGGGCCGACGGCTCGTTGAAGAGTCGAACCGACCAGGAGGGCAACACCTGGTCGTACGAGACCGACTACCCCTCGGGGAGTGGGCGGGTCGAGACGATGACCGACCCCGAGCTCGAGGAGTGGGTCTCTGTCTATGACGGGGCTGGACGGCTCGTGTCCGAGGTGGCGCCATCGGACCCGCAGGACCCGGGTGGGTCCTCGACGACGACGAGCCACGAGTACGGTCCATTGAAGCGGTTGGCGAAGACCACGGATCCCACGGGTCGAGAATCGCACTACTGCTACGACGAGGATGGCAAGGTCGCCAAGTCGGCGACGGGCACCCTCGGGGACGGGATCCAGATCGATTGCGGTTCCCCTCAGGCCGGGTTGGCGGTCACGTCGACGTCGACCGACCTTCGGGGGCGCGTGACCCAGACGGTGGATCCTGATGGGTACGTGACGCTCTTCGAGTACGACGCTGCGGATCGTCGTACTCGGGTGATCGGGCCCTATCGGCCGTCCGAGGTCGCCTACGCGGACGCTCCGTACGTTGCCTACGACTACAGCGATGACCCGTTGGGGCGTCTCGCTGGGGTCGACTCGCCCGGCGGCGACGGCGCTGGTGCCACCGGCCGCCACGTGGTCGAGACGACGTACAGCCCGGGCGGCAGGACCGAGACCGAGACCGATGCGGCGACGGGTCTGGTCACGAGGTATCTGTACGACGAGGCTGGTCGTGTGGCTGCCGTGCGGGGTCCGGCGTTGGACCCGGACTTGGTGGGGGCGCCGGAGGTCCGTCATGTCTATGACGCCGAGGGTCGTTCGGTGGCGGTGACCCGAGATCGCGTGTGCGCGTCGTATCCATGCGCGGTCGAGCCTGGGGCGTTGGTGTCGTCCACGTCGGGTTTCGACGCGGCGGGTCGCCCGCTCGAGGTGGTGGGTCCTGATGGCGTGGTGACGGCGTACTCGTGGACCGCGGGTGGTCTGGTGGACACGGTGGTGACTGCGCCGGGAACCGGCGACGAGGCGACGGTGTCGTATCTTCAGTATCGCTTCGATGGTCAGGTCGAACAGGTGCGGGATGCGAACCTGCAGGTGACGACCTACGGCTATGGCAGTCGTGGGCAGCGGCTGGTGCGCACCGACGCGGCATCGAAGTCGGAGTCGTGGGTCTATGACACAGCTGGTCGTCTGCTGGGGCGTGAGGATGCGCTGGATCGTTCGTCGAGCAATGGCTACGACGATCATGGTCGGCTCGTGACGACGTCGGATGCTTCGGGGCGCTCGGTGGTGACCGACCTCAGTGCTGGGGGTCGGGTCGAGGCGACGGTGCACGTGTGGGGTCGTCCTGATCCTGTGCCCGATGAGCAGATCGAGGTTGGTTACGTCTACGACGGGTTGGGGCGTCGGTCGGCGATGGTCGATCCGGCGGGGACCACGACCTATGGCTATGACCCGGCTGGTCGTTTGACCGAGCGTGTCGATGTTGGGGGGAGGCGAACGCTGTGGGGATTCGATGATGCTGGTCGGGCGGTGTTGGTGACCAATCCGGATGGGTCGGCCTATGAGCGGGCCTACGATCCGGGCAGCGGTCGTCTGGCCAGCATCACGCCGGCTCAGCGTTGGGCCGATACGTTCACCGGTCCTGATGGTTCGGCGGTGGACGGGTACAAGTGGACCACGAATGGGACGAGCGTGGACAGCGCGGTCGATGTCGACGGCAACTCCTTGCGGCTGGTCTTCGGTGACAGCGTTGCGGCGAACGCGAACGTGCGGTTGCTCGGTTCTGGTTTCGCGGACGGCCGTATAGATCTGCGGTATCGGTTCGAGGACAACTCCAAGCGTGGGAATTTCCGTGTGTTCCAGCGGCTCGACGGTGGGCGGCACTATCGGGTGCAGGTCACGAACGAGACCAAGGGGGTGCGGGTGTGGGCGAAGAACGGGGCGTTGTCGACGTTGATCGGGTCGTTCAACGAGCCGGTGAACACCGATTGGCATCGGTTGCGTTTCGAGGTGGAGGGGGATCAGGTTCGGACGAAGATCTGGGCTGATGGTTCAGTTGAGCCGCAGGGGTGGGATTCGGAGGTCACCGATACCGAGGTGGGCACAGTGGGTCAGACGAGTTTGCGCTACTACCGCAACGATGATGGTGGTACGCACGCGATGCGGGTCGATGATGTGAAGGTGGTGGACTTGGGCGCGTCGGAGCCTGCGTTGGTGTCGTATGGGTGGGATGTGCAGGGTCGTGTTGTGTCTGAGGTCGTTGGTGGTGTTGAGCGGGTGTGGTCGTATGAGGGTGCGCGGCTTGTGGGTTACGGTCAGGGGGCTGAGGAGTCGGTGTTGGGCTATGACGATGCGGGTCGTGTGAGCAGCGAGGTGTCTGGTGGGTTGGGTCGGGTGTTCGGTTATGACTCGGCGGGTCAGTTGACGAGTGTGACGCCGAGTGTGGGTCCGGGGGTGTCGTGGGGGTATGACGGGTTGGGGCGTCGGGTGAGCGAGACGACCGTGGCGGGGACTACGACGTTTCACTATGACGATGGGGATCAGGTTGTGCACGCGGCTGGTGTTGGGGCGGCGGAGTTCGACTATGACGGGGCCGGTCGGTTGGTGTCGGTGGATCCGGTGGTGGGTGATGGGGTGGTCTATGGCTATGACGCGGCGGGTCGGTTGGCGGAGACGGTGAGGGGTGCGGTGGTGTCGACGCGGGGTTATGACGGTGATGGTGGGTTGCGGGTGGTTGGTGGTGGGGCGGGTTCGACGGTGATCGATTGGGATCCGGTAGGGGTGGGTGTGCCGTTGGGTTTCCAAGATGGTGGTGGGTCGACCAATTTGGTGGGTGTTGATGGGCGGTGGGCTGGGGCGCAGCAGGGGTCTGGTTTGGTGGCGTTTGATGTCGATGTGTTCGGCAGTGTGGGGGCTGGTGGTGGTGGTGGTGGTGTGGCCGCGGCGGAGGGCTATGACGTGTTCGGCAATCCGGTTGGTGTTGTCGGCGTTGATGGGCCTCGGCTGGGGTTTCGTGGTGAGTTGCATGTGGCTGGTGACATCTATTTGCGTGCGCGGACCTACAGTCCGGGTTTCGGGGCGTTCCTCACCCCCGACCCCCTCGACGGCGTGGATGGCACGCCCACGGTCGCGAACCCGTACCACTACGTCGACAACGACCCATTGAACAAGACCGACCCGACGGGTCTACGACCCACGGACGGGGATGCTCAGCTGGTCGGTTTCGATTGCGTGTTCAGCTGCTACTCGCCGCCTGGCTACTACGACAGGAAGACCTTCGACATTCACGGCGTCGATCTGTCGGCCCGCGGGTGGAACATGAACCAGTGCATCTTCTTCGGCCGCACGTGTTCCGCGGCGTCTGGCAAGCCGCGAGCTGAGGCAACCGCGCAGGCTCACGCGATCAGGGAACTGAGTTCCCATCACGGCACCGATAGTCGCTGCACGGGTTGCGATGCGTTCCAGCATGTGAGGGACATCTTTTGGGAGGTCGGAGTTCCCGGAGGTCGCATCGACATCTTGGTGAAGCAGAAGAGGCCGCTCGTTGACATCTATGAGGTGAAGCAGTGGGGTCTCGATCCGTTCGCACAGCTGAATCGATACACCCGAGCGCTGGAAGGAATGGGTCTGTCCGTGGCACTCGGGACCGAGCTCACTGGCTGGGCGGTCAAGTACAGGATCAATGGGGCCGATCATGTGGCCTGGCAAGGTCCTGCGGGAGTCGTGTGGTATTCGCCGGTCCCTGACAGCGAAGAAGGGCGTCAGAGGCATCCGGAACTGAAGGCCGTGTACGACCGGGCCAGACGTGTCGAGGAATCGGATCCATTCGGTGGAACCTCTGGCAGTGGACCCATTCCGATACCGATCCGGCCGCCGGTCTTGGTGTAGGGGCTTATCGTGCGCGTTGCGAAGGGCACTCGTTCAGCTCTCAAGGCCTTCGCGCCTTCGTTGGTGCTCGAGATAGGTGCAGACGACCGCGTGTGGGGGTCGTCAGATCTGGAGCGTCTGCGGGCAGGGGTGGCTCAGGTGGCCGGCGACCGCTGGGAGCTCTACGGCCCAGCGGTCCTGCGCGAGGGGTATTGCGTTGTTCGGTTTGATGCGCCCTTTGATCGGCCGCCTTCTGCCGCTACCAAGCTACTCGCCGCCCTCGAAGAGCTTCCTGATCTCGACGATGTTGTGGCGGCTGTGCCGGGTGAAGACCGCCGTTTGGTGGGTCTCCGGTCGTCGGCGGGCTGCATAACGCTGAGAGCCTTCCCCCGAACTGAGGCAGCGACCGATGCCGAAATCCCGCAAGGATGGGTCGAGGAAGCCCTTTCGGCGGTCGCGGACCGCTTCGGTTCTCCCGTGGCGGTTGCCTTCGGCATCTTCCGAAGTTCGAGGACAGATGACGTGGGTCGAGCGGCCGACGTCCTTCGCGAGGTTGGACCGGCATCGGGCGGTTTCGGTTGTGCTGCGGTGTGGTTCCCCCCGTCCGGTGGTGGGTTGGTCGTAGGGGGAACCGGTGGCAGCGGTCTCCAGGTAGCCGCCATCGGAGCGCAAGCCACTGACGGCATCGTCGATGCCGCATTGTGGCTTCGACAGCTCGGCCTTCGCTTGGCTGACGTGGCGGCTCCTGCGTATGCGCGAGTGAGCATCGAACCGACTGGTCTGGGAGCATTCAGTCCGTTCTCGCGGAACCAACCCGGCGCACCGGCCAGCCCGAACCCCAGCGTGACCGAGCGCCGCTTGAACGAGTGGGTTCCCGACGCTTACTGGTGGCAGCTCATCGATCGGGCGTTGGCCGATCGGCTCCGAGTCGGTCTCGCCAGTCGAGATGTCTCAGATCGTCTGGTCGAGATCACGTTCGGAGACTCAGCCGATTGGGTTCCTGAGTCATCCTGGCCAGGCGACAATGATTCGCCAGAGGTCGTCGCCCCGCTGCCGATCCTCACCGACGGCAGAGCGTCGCTGAGGCCACTGCTCTGGGACATGTGATGAGACCGGTCGTCACAACTCTCGTGCTCGCAGTCGTGGCCGTCCTTGGTTGGCCTCGACCTTTCCTTGGACGGAGGCGCCTCCGGTGCCAGGCCCATGTCGCAACGGTCTCTGCGCGCGCTTGCGTCGGCGCTCCTCCGGGCGCGGTTTGCGCACGCCTACGTCTACGACTCGATGGCAGGCCGCTTTCGGTGGAGGAAATCGGTGCGAATCCGTCTGATCCATGTGTACGACGCGACCTTCGAACAATTCGTTCGTGTACACGACGGAGGCGGGGCAGCGCGGCGTGCTCGGCTGTGCCATCGGCTGCCTTCACTACCCCCGACCCACTCGACGGCGTCAACGCCCACCCCCACCGTCGCCAACCCCTACCACTACGCCGACAACGACCCCCTCAACAAAACCGACCCAACCGGACTACGACCCGGCGATGGCGACGTGACCCGGCCCCGGCCTGGTCCGGGATCGGGGTCGGTGCTGAACGACCGTGGCGGGGACTACGACGTTTCACTATGACGATGGGGATCAGGTTGTGCACGCGGCTGGTGTTGGGGCGGCGGAGTTCGACTATGACGGGGCCGGTCGGTTGGTGTCGGTGGATCCGGTGGTGGGTGATGGGGTGGTCTATGGCTATGACGCGGCGGGTCGGTTGGCGGAGACGGTGAGGGGTGCGGTGGTGTCGACGCGGGGTTATGACGGTGATGGTGGGTTGCGGGTGGTTGGTGGTGGGGCGGGTTCGACGGTGATCGATTGGGATCCGGTAGGGGTGGGTGTGCCGTTGGGTTTCCAAGATGGTGGTGGGTCGACCAATTTGGTGGGTGTTGATGGGCGGTGGGCTGGGGCGCAGCAGGGGTCTGGTTTGGTGGCGTTTGATGTCGATGTGTTCGGCAGTGTGGGGGCTGGTGGTGGTGGTGGTGGTGTGGCCGCGGCGGAGGGCTATGACGTGTTCGGCAATCCGGTTGGTGTTGTCGGCGTTGATGGGCCTCGGCTGGGGTTTCGTGGTGAGTTGCATGTGGCTGGTGACATCTATTTGCGTGCGCGAACCTACAGTCCGGGTTTCGGGGCGTTCCTCACCCCCGACCCTCTCGATGGCGTGGATGGCACGCCCACGGTCGCGAACCCGTACCACTACGCCGACAACGACCCCCTCAACAAAACCGACCCCACCGGACTACGACCCAACGACGGGGATCTCGGGACGAAGGTGCCCGGGCCGGATCTCCCGTGCACCTCGGCGGCCCCCGGCTTCTTGGCGAATGGTTCTCGGTGGAATCATCAGCCAGATCCCGGCGGGGCGACCGCGCAGTTCTATTCGTTCTCGATACCCAGACGCCCCGCCAAGTGCGTGGTTCGGATCAACGGGTTCATCCAGCAGGACAGCGTGACCGCACCGAACGGCGCTGTCTCGGTCGGCGACGGCCGCACGTTCGATTCCAACTCGACTGCCCGCGAAAGCCGGATGAGCATCGAGCTCGACTTCGAGCGAGGCGTGGGGCAGCTGTTCGTGAACTACACGTGTCACCTTGAGCAGTACGGACAGTTCCAGTCCGTCACACTCAAACGGAGCTGTCACTCGGCGAACCCGATCGGAGTCGGGAGCATCGATATTGGAACAGCGACCAACTGGAGCGGTTTCAACGAGTTCTCGCACAAGAGCGATGGCGATGAACTCGAACTCCGATGGAACTTCGTCGAGCCGACATCACGCATCTTCGGGGTAGCGCCATGCGGGATCGTCGGGAAGATGACCGTCGATACAAGCCCCTCGGGATCCGGAATCGCCTTGAACGACCGGGTCATGCGGGACTTCCCTTCGTTCGAGGTGTACCAGTACTTCGGAGGGCGAGCCGACACACTGCTCAACAAGCCCGAACGGGACCTTCCTGACCTCTGCGCTCACCGATGATTCTCATCAGACGGGTTCTCACCCTCAGTTTCGTCATCGCCCTCGCTGCCGGGTGCGGTCTCCTCGGGGGTGGCGGCGGGGCCCTGGACGCTCGTGAGCTCACCTACGAGGTCAGCTACGCCGACCTCTCGGCAGGAGAGGCGGAAGTGACCTACACGAACGCCGAGGGGGAGCCCGTCACCGCGACGGTTGCGACTCCTTGGAGGAGCGAGCCGATCAGAGTAAAGGACGGGCAGCGCTATGACCTCGAGGTCTCAGCTTCGCCGCGCGAAGGATCGAACATCGTCTGCGGAGTCCACACCGACACCGGCTGGAATGCAGACAACTCCCGACCTGGCGGCGAGTGCCGCTACTCGTTCCCCGATGACGCCGCTGACTGACCCAGAGCGCCAGGACGCTCGACGACGCCGACAGCGGGTTGTTGCCGCCGTTCGGTCCTGGTGGCGCATGAAGCCGTTCTGTCGGTGCTCGTGGCGCTCTGGTTCCTGCCGTACCTCACTCGCGTCGCGTTGACCGGCACCTCGGGGGGAGTGGACGGGCGGGCAGTTGTCGGTCGCGCGCTACGACGGCGAACTACGTGTACGACTCCGCGGTGGAGGACGGCTCCCGTCGAATCTGTGTGTACGACACCAGCCGCGAACAGTTGGATCGCGCCAACGGCGGCGGCGGGGTCGGTCGTGTGCACACGTACGTGTTCCGGCCCGGTTCACATCCCCCGACCCCCTCGGCGGCCTCCCCGGCACTCCCACCGAAACCAACCCCTACCACTACGCCGACAACGACCCAGTGAACAAGGTCGACCCCTTGGAGCTACGACCAGGTGACTGCGAGTTCCGCCGTCGGGTCCGGATCTGCCTGATCCCGATTTCATGACCTTCAACGACCACGGGGCATCGGAGTCGTCGAGCTCGTCGACTGGCGATGAGTTGGCGATCACGTGACCTTCGTCGCTGTCGACGAGTGCCTCGGGGCGTGCCCCGCCCAACCCCGTCACCGGTCTCAGCGGACGACCGGATGAGCAGGCGTACGGGTGCCCGACGCTCCTGCTCCGGCTTGATTTGCCAGGGGAAAAACCTCGCGCCTAGTTTGAGAACCGCTTCACAAGCTCTCTGAGAGTCGACCGGTGGATACTTCGCAACGACGCGAGTTCACACAACAGATGGGGAAGAGCTCCGGCTCGTATGAGCTCGTTCTCAGCCCCGTGTTGTTCGCGCTGCTCGGGTACCTCATCGACCGCTGGCTCGGAACCGTCCCGGTGTTCACGGTGGTCTTCGCCGTCGTCGCGCTGCTGGGCGTCACCGTGAAGATCTACTTCTCCTACAAGCACGACATGGAAGAGCACGAGGCGAACGGACCATGGGCGAAGCATTCGTAACCCAGGTCGACGGCCCCGCCCCCGAGCCGATGCTCGTGCGAGACATGCTCCGCCGCGGGCTGATCGCCGCGCCCGTCATGATCGTCGTGTTCGGTCTCATCTGGGGAGTCCCGGGTGCGATCTCCACCGCCTACGGCATCGCCATCGTGTGCGTGAACTTCACGCTCGCCGCGGCGCTCATGTCGTGGTCCGCCCGGATCTCGGTCGCCGCCATGGGGGCGGCCGCCATGTTCGGGTTCCTCATCCGGCTCGGCCTCATCTTCGTGGCCGTGCTCTTGGTGAAGGATGCCAGCTGGGCCAGCCTGGTCCCGCTGTGCATCACCCTCGTCGTCACCCACCTCGGCCTGTTGTTCTGGGAGATGCGCTACGTCTCGGCGTCGCTTGCCTTCCCCGGCCTGAAGCCCACTGCCGCCGCCCGCTGAGGCGGCCGGTCTACAAGGAGTTCACGAGCAAGTGATTTTCGGTCTCGAGTTCCCACCCATCGAGCTCATCGTCGAGTGGCCCAGCGCCTTCGGTGACGGGCAGTGGTACGGCTTCAACAAGGTCGCGCTCATCAACGTCATCGCCTTGGTGGGCACCACGATCTTCTTCCTGCTGGCTCGCAAGGGTGCGCTCGTGCCCCGCGGCGTGCAGAACCTGGCCGAGTCGTCGGTCGGCTTCATCAAGGACGGGATCATCGCTCAGACCATCGGTCCGGACGGCATCAAGTACCTGCCCTACCTGGCCAGCCTGTTCTTCTTCATCCTCATCTCGAACCTGTTCGAGATCATCCCGGGCTTCCAGATGCCGGCCAACGCCCGCATGGCCGGCCCCGCCGTCCTGGCCCTGTCCTGCTGGGCGTTCTTCATCTGCGCCGGCATCAAGGCGCAGGGCCCGCTCAAGTACTTCAAGAGCGCCATCATCGTGCCGGGCATCCCGTTCGCGCTGCACTTCCTCACCGTGCCGATCGAGTTCATCTCGACCTTCATCGTGCGGCCCTTCTCGCTCGCCGTGCGTCTCTTCGCCAACATGTTGGCCGGTCACATCCTCCTCGTGACCTTCAGCGTGCTGTGCATCACCCTCTTCTCCGCGAGCCTGCTGGCCCTCGTGCTGCCGTTCTCGTTCGCCATGCTCGTCGCCCTCACCGGCTTCGAGCTGATGGTGGCCTTCCTGCAGGCCTACATCTTCACGATCCTCGCTGCCGTGTACATCGGCGGCGCTGTCCACCCCGATCACTGATCCCACCCGATCAGCTCGGACCCTTGTCTCGATCGACCTGATCCGATCACGCTGACCCGCTCGGCGTGACCCGACCAAGCCGGTCCAGATCTCCCAAATCCCCGAAAAATCCAGGAGAAAACAACCATGAGCGTTCTCGGAACCATCGGCGTCCTCGCCCAGGGAGGCGCAGACGTCGTGGCGCAGACCCCCGACGAGATCAAGGCTGCCTCCGGCGCCACCGGTGCAGGTCTGGCCTACGGCCTGGCCGCCATCGGCCCGGGCATCGGCATCGGCTACCTCGTGGGCCAGTCGGTCCAGGCCATGGCCCGCCAGCCCGAGGCCGCCGGCATGGTGCGTACCACCATGTTCCTCGGCATCGCCTTCACCGAGGCCCTGGCCCTCATCGGCTTCGTGGTCTTCATCCTCCTCAAGTTCGTCTGATCCAACCGACCCAAGGAGCGTCACGTGGGCAGTTTCGCCACGATCCTTCTCGCCGCTGCGGAACCAACCGCTGAAGCGGCGGAGAAGGTGAACAACCCCATTCTTCCGGTCGGCAACGAGCTGTTCTGGGCCGCGGCGACCTTCGGGCTGCTGTGGATCCTGATGAAGTTCGTCCTGCTCCCGCCGGTCGTGCGGGGCATGGAGAACCGTGAGGCGAAGGTCCGCGGCGACCTCGAAGCAGCCGAGGCTGCGAAGACCGATGCCGAAGCGAGCCTGGCCGAGTACCAGGCCAGCCTCGTGAGCACCAAGGCCGACGCGGTCCGCCGCATCGAAGACGCCCGGGTCGAGGTCGAGGCCGAGCGCCGTCAGGTGCTCGCCGCGGCCGAATCCGAAGCTGCTGCGGTTCGCGCCGCCGCCGCCCAGGAGGTCAGCGACGCCAAGGCTGCGGCCAAGGTCGAGATCCAGTCGGGTCTCACGAACTTCGTGCTCGATGCCGCCGAGTCGGTCGTCGAACACCCGGTCGACCGGGCGGCTCAGGCCCGCACCGTCGAGGACTACGTCAACCGCGCCGGCTCGCCGAGCTAGAGCACGGACGCACAGGAGAACCCATGAACCTCTTCATCTTCGCCGCCGAAGGCGGTGAACACGCCGAGAACGCCTTCCTGCTTCCCCATGACATCAATGAGTTCTATTGGGGACTTCTGTCGTTCTTGATCGTGTTCGGGCTCATCGTCTGGAAGGGCGGCCCGGCCATCAAGGGCATGTGGAACGGTCGCATCGAGCGGCTGTCCACCGAGCTCGACGAGGCCGCCGCCGCACGGGCCGAGGCCGAGGCCGAGCTCGCCGGCGTCCAGAGCCGCATCGCCAACGTCGAAACCGAGAAGGCGTCGATCCTGGCTGACGCCGATCAGGCCGCGGTGACGCTCAAGGAGCAGACCCTGGCCCGCACTGCACAGGACCGCATCGACGTCGGCGTCCGCGCTGCGTCCGACGCCGAATCGTCCAAGGTGACGGCGACCGCTGACCTCCAGTCCGAGCTGGCCGCCCTCGCGGTCGGTGCGGCCGAAGAGGTCGTGGCCAACAGCCTCGATGCTGCGACGCAGAACCAGCTCATCGAGAGCTACATCGGGAACCTCGGGGGTGCCCGATGAGCGATCGCTCGAACCTCTACGCCGACGCCTTCCTCGCGGTGCTCTCCGCCGAGGGCAACATCAACGAGGTCCAGGACGAGCTGTTCCGGATCGCCCGCACGATCGAGGGCAACGAAGAGCTGCGCCAGCCGCTCCTCGACCCGCACCTGCCGGTCGCCAAGCGCCAGCAGATCATCGAAGACCTCCTGGAAGGCAAGGCGCTTCCCACCACGGTCGCCCTCGTGTCGCTCGTCGTCGCCACCGGTCGCCTCCGTGAGCTCTCGGCCATCGTCGACGAGCTGCTCGCCCTGACCGCCTCGCGTGGCGGCAAGGTCGTGGCCGAGGTCCGCACCGCGGTCGAGCTCACCGACGACCAGAAGGGTCGTCTCACCGAGTCGATCAAGGCCTCCACTGGCAAGGACGTCGATGTCGTCGTCATCGTCGACCCCAGCATCCTCGGCGGCGTCGTCACCCAGATCGGCGACACCGTCATCGACGGTTCCATTCGTTCCCGACTCGCCAAGCTCCGCGAGTCGTTCTAGGGAGAACCATGGCTGAACTGACCATCAACACCGGCGACATCACCGCCGCCCTCAAGAAGAACCTCGACGGCTTCACGCCCGAGCTCGAGACCAAGCAGGTCGGACGGGTCCTCGAGGTCGGCGACGGCATCGCCCGTGTGTCGGGGCTCCCCGACTGCGCCGTCAACGAGCTCCTCGAGTTCGAAGGCGGCACCGTGGGCCTCGCGCTCAACCTCGACGAGGACTCGATCGGCGCCGTCATCGTCGGCGACGGCGAGTCGGCCGCCGCCATCGAGGAGGGCAGCCCGGTGCGGGCCACCGGCCGCCTCCTCTCGCTGCCGGTCGGCGACGCCCTCCTGGGGCGCGTCATCAACGCCCTCGGCACGCCCATCGACGGTCTCGGTCCCATCACGGGCGCCTCGCTGCGCCGCATGGAGATCCAGGCCCCCGGCATCACCGGCCGCAAGCCCGTGCACGAGCCGCTCCAGACCGGCATCAAGTCGATCGACGCCATGACCCCCATCGGTCGTGGCCAGCGCGAGCTCGTCATCGGTGACCGCAAGACCGGCAAGACCACCGTCTGCATCGACACGATCCTGAACCAGAAGGGTCTGGGCGTGAAGTGCATCTACGTGGCGATCGGCCAGAAGGCCTCGACGGTCAGCCAGACCGTGAACGTCCTCCGTGAGCGCGGCGCGCTCGACTACACCGTGGTCGTGGTCGCCCCGGCCTCGGATCCGGCGCCGTTCAAGTACCTCGCCCCCTATGCCGGCTGCGCCATCGGCCAGCACTGGATGGACAACGGCGAGCACGCCCTCATCGTGTACGACGATCTGTCCAAGCAGGCCGAGGCCTACCGCCAGATGTCGCTCCTGCTGCGGCGCCCGCCGGGGCGCGAGGCCTATCCCGGCGACGTCTTCTACCTCCACAGCCGTCTCCTCGAGCGCGCCGCCAAGCTGTCCGACGATCTCGGCGCCGGTTCGCTCACCGCGCTGCCGGTCATCGAGACCAAGGCCGGCGACGTCTCGGCGTACATCCCCACCAACGTGATCTCGATCACCGACGGTCAGGTGTACCTCCAGGACGACCTCTTCAAGTCGGGTGTGCGACCCGCCGTCGACGTGGGCATCTCGGTGTCCCGCGTGGGTTCGGCCGCGCAGATCAAGGCCATGAAGAAGGTCTCGGGAACCCTCAAGCTCGACCTCGCCCAGTTCCGCGAGCTCGAGGCCTTCGCCACCTTCGGCTCCGAGCTCGACAAG
>CAZGEF010000030.1:0-30778 GCA_964525005.1 uncultured Rhabdothermincola sp. | reverse complement strand
GACCCATGAGACGGGACAAGTGACTCTCCAGGTTCTTGACGGGACTGAGGTTGACCGGTGCCCGGGGATCGCGGTGCGCCACGCCGGCGTAGCGCGGAAGCACCGCGGTCAACGCGGTGGCGCGGTCGGCGGCGGCATCGAGCCCGAAGGCCGACGGGAACTCGAGCCGTGCGATGCCGCCCCATGGCGATGCGCCCACACCCGCGTGACCGATGCGGCAGTAGCAGGTGAAGCGATCGGTGCCCAGGGCGAAGATCCGGGTGCGGGTGCCCACGTCGAGCGAGGGAACCGCGGTGTGGTCGGCGGGCGGAAGGATGACGCGGTGGTGGGTCTTGACGTAGCCGGCGACGAGGGCGTGCAGGCTGCGGATGCGGTTGAGCGGACCGTCGAGCACCACGTTCCATCCGTGATCGGCTGCGTCGAGCGCGAGCTCGCCTTCGGCCTGCCGCATGCGGTCCTGGAGGTGCGGCACCAGGTCGGCCACGTCGACGGTGGCGATGGAATCGGAGGCCCACCGATACCCGTTGCGTCCGGTGACGTCACCGGTGTGCCCCCCGCCCCAGATCGCCAGCCGCCCGACCCGGCAGCCGGAGTAGGCCGCAGGCTGACCCGGGGCGATGGTGGTGGCGCCGACCGCGTAGGCCCCGACAAGGCCAGGGATCCGCTCACCGGTCGCGGCGTGCTCGGACCACAGCTGCAACTCGACCCGACGGGTCCCGTCGATGAACGCGAGTGGCATCGCTCGCGGGGCTCGGGCCACCACCGGGCCATCGCCCGGCTCGGCCTGCTCGGCGGTTCCCTCACCGTCGAGCTCGAAGCTCGACGGGGTGCCGTAGGACGGATCCCAGTCCTCGACGTAGGTCTTCCATCCATCGCCGCCGTTGAGGCGCGCCGGTGCACTTTCGTCACGCTCGATGGCCGCCGCCCCTAGCTCCATGCGACAACCGTACTCAGCCGCCGTGACACGAACCGTCCCCGCCTGCGTTGGCTGCCGCGCCATTTTCCGGACGCGGAAGAGAAGATCTGCCCAGAGTGCCGCGAGACGAAGCCGTTGGACGAGTTCAACGTTGAACAAGCCAAGCCGGATGGTCGGCAGGGCTGCCGTGCATGCAACCGCATCTACGGCGACGGCTACCGCGCAGGCCGAGCCCGGCCCTCGTCGCGATGAGCACCAGCCGAGGAAGCAGTCCTGATCGATGTCGATGACCCCACCGAAGCGTTCGAAACGGCTCTCGGGCGATCATTGAGCAGCCACCGAGCCCGTCGCGGCAGTCGCCGTCGTCGCGCGGGTTGAGACTGTGCTGCCTACTGGTCGCCGTGGTGGTGGTGGCCGAGGCGGCGGGTTTCCTCGATGACGACCTCGGCGTACCTCTCGGCGAGCGCGGCCGGGTCGGGCAGCGCGTCGGACAGTTCGGCCGGGAGTTGGCCCTGCTGATCGATGGGTGCGTCGAGGCGGTAGCGGGAGATGACGAGCGGGGCGAAAGACCGGCTCAGCGCGATCTCCGCGACGGTTTCGCTGTAGTCGCGGCAGAGCACCACCCCGATCGTCTCGCCGTGTCCGTGCTGCTCGACTCGTTCTTCGCGGTCGATGAGCGCGGCGTAGAACGCAGCCTGTCCGGCGTGCTTGGGGTGGAACTTCTCGGCCTTCAACTCGAACACGACGAAGCGGTTGAGACGGGTGTGGAAGAACAGGAGGTCGAGGCGGAACTCGTCTCCATCCACGTCGTAGGTCTTCTGACTGCCCACCCAAGCGAACCCGACACCGAGCTCGAGCAGGAAGTCGCGCATCCGCTCGATGAGACGCCGTTCGAGTTCGGCTTCACGGTGGGAGTCACCCAGGTCGCCGATGAAGCCAAGGGTGTATTCGTCCTTGAAGACCTCTTGGGCGAACTCGGCGTCCTCGGCAGGCATCGTCAGCTCGAACGAGGTCGGCGCGGCACCGACCAACAGGTGCCGCTTGTTGGCGATCTGAAGCGCCAAGGTGTTCGCCGACCAGCCGTTCTCCGCACTCCAACTCGCGTAGCGCAGCCGCAGGTCGTGATCGTCAAGGCGATCGAGCAGGATGGTCTGGTCCTTCCACGAACATAGTGCAACGGCCGGTTGCACTTTCTCCCAGTCAGGCCACGCCGCCGCGAACTTGCGCGTGTATTGCAGGTTGCGCTTGGACGCCCCGATCGACTTCAACGCGGGATCGGCCTCGATGTCGGCGGCGAGCCGCCCGATGATCCGCGCGCTACCGACACGATCGCGGGCAACTCACAGGACCGGGCCGCGCTACTCACGGCTGGCTGCCCGCAGGGTCGTGGCGGCAGTCGTCCTGGGGTTGGCGAGGGAGCGGCCGGCGGAGCGCAACCGGTGGAGGAGATCAAGAGCTCCTGCCTTGGACAACTCTTTGTTCCCATCTGGGCGCCGCGATAGCATGATGCAGCTTGGACAGCCGCCTGCGCAGGGACAGGTTGCGACGACCTCCACACCGATCTCGAGAAGCTCGTCGAAGCGGTGGTAAAGCACCTCGCTCATGCGCAGCCCCCCTCCGAAGGAGTCGTAGAGGTAGATCGCGTAGCGGTCCTTCGAGGCATCGAGATCGTTCGGGTCGCAGGCCACAACGGCGGGTGCGACGCTCAACAGCACATGCTCCACCGAGCGGATGGCTGACTCGCGAGCCACATCATCGGCGAACCAGGTAGCCGGGACGTCAACGATCAGTCCATCGGTCTGGAAGTTGATCGGCGGCCATGACCGCTCGGGCTGCTTCGACTTCTCCACGCCAGAGAAGTGCTGCTCCTTGTAGGAGAACACCTGCCGGCTGATGCTCAACGCGCCATACCCCACCGTCGCATCACCCCGAGCGATCCTGGGCTGCAGGTCGTTGACCACCTCGACTCGGTCGACCGAGACGCCGCGAGTCTGGTACCTGACCTCAACAGGTCCTTCGCAGTAGATCTCGCCGAGTGACTGCTCGAACCCGATGACCCGGTAGAGATCGCCTCCGGGACCTGTCCAGATCGCAGGCACGAACGCATCACGAGGCGCGCTGCCCTCGCCGATCACACCGATTGGGGTCTGGTCGCGACGACCAGCGAACACCGTGTAGCTCCGCCCAGGAACCGAACTGCGGAGATTCGCGTACGGGTCTTCAGGCCAAAGCTGGTGCCAGTACGGCACGCCCTTGATCTCGCAGGCGGGGTTTCCCGACGCGTCCTCGAGCCACTGGTCTACGACCTCGGAGCCGAAGTACGCAGCATCCTCGAATGCGATTCCTCCGAACTCCTCTTGGGCGGGGCCGAGCCCATAGCGGCGGGCGATCTCGGGAACCGTGGCATTCACCACGACGTCCTCTGCCTTCGCGCTCAGCAGTCGTTCGAGGGTGGCTGGGTCACGAGCGACGAACTGCTGAAGCGGATCATCTCCCACGATGAGCACGGCCAGACCTTCTCCCGTCCGCCCGACGCGGCCGGCACGCTGTCGGAACGAGGAGATCTGTCCTGGGTATCCGACGAGCACGGCGAGCGACAGATCCGGTATGTCGATTCCGAGCTCAAGCGCGCTGGTCGAGATGATCGCAAGCGTGGTCCCGTCGCGTAGTCGCCCCTCCTCCTGAACACGATCGTCCGAGAGGAAGGTCGCGGCGTACGGAGCAACATGCTCAGCAAGGTCGGAACGCCGAAGCTCTCCGAGGTTGCTCTGGATCCGCTTCGAGAGCTGGAACACGGCGTTGCGCGATCGACAGAAGCCGATGGTTCTGACCGGCGGATGATCCTCCGAGGCGAGTGCTTTTGATACGACGTCGATGGCTATGGTCTGGGGAGCGATCCGCCCACCGTCAAGAAGCTCGGACACGTCAGCGCCGCTCTCGTCTTGCTCCTTCTTCGTGACCAGCGCCTTCGCGGCAGCGGATCCTCGGTCACGTTCTGGCGGGTTGCAGATGAGCACCGCACGATCTCGACGTGCTGACCCATCGTCGTCGACCAGATGGAAGGGACTCACCCCGGTGAGGCTCTCGGCCAACTCTGTGGGGTTGCCGATCGTCGCCGACGCCGTCAGGAACTGAGGTGATGCACCGACGCGGTCCGCTGATCGACGCAGACGCCGAAGGACGTTCGCCACGGCCGAGCCGAAGACACCCTGGTAGTTGTGGATCTCGTCGAGCACGACGAATCGGAGGCCTCGGAAGAACGGTCCCCAGCTCGACTTGTCCTTGTAGACGCCGTGGGCCATCCGCAGCATCGACGCGTGGAGCATGTCGGGCGTCGTGATGACAATTCGAGCGGATCGACGGATGCCGACCTTCTCGTGCTCCATGGTCGTGCCGTCGTAGCGACCCACTCGGATCGGCGCGCTGTCCTCAGCGAGTTGGAGGTCGAAGGAGCTGTTGTCGATCCAGACCTCGTGGGTACCGAACCGGGCAAGCCCGTTGAGCTGGTCGTTGGCCAACGCCTTGAGAGGAAAGACGAACAGCGCGGTGGCCGCATCGTCACGAGCCAGGGCATCGAGCACCGGCAACACGAAGCCGAGCGATTTTCCTGATCCAGCAGGCGTGGCCTGGACCACGTGCTCACCGCGTAGTGCAGCCTCGATCGCCGCCGTCTGATGGGTGTACAGCCGGTCGCGGCCTGTCCGCCGGAGGGCGTCGGCTACCGGGGCAGCAAGGGGGAGGCTCAGTTCTCGGTAGCGGGGAGCCTGGGCCGGCAAATTGAGCTGCTCCCAGGTGGCGTCCGGGCGAAGCGCCTTCAACTCTTCGACGAGCACGTCGGCCCGGAACTCGTGCGGGTCGACGAAGTCGATGCGGTCATCCTCCAACTCCAGCTCGGTGACATCGCCCTCAATCGGCTCCTCGCACTGCGCGCAATAGAGCCCTGGTCTACGAGGATCAGCGAATGCCCAGGCACCGGCTTCGAGCCCGGAAACGTTGCTCTGCCGAAGAGGCCGGGCATCGGCGCGGGTCGACACTTGGACGAACGCATCGAGGTTCTTGCACTCCCAGCAGGCGAGCATCTCTACCTTTCGTTGAGGATCCGGAGCTCGTCGGCCGCGTCGCCCGATGCGAGCTTGGCCAGCGCGACCTTCTCGATCTGCCGGATGCGCTCGCGGGTGAGGCCGAAAAGCTCGCCAACCTCCTCGAGCGTTCGACCCTTACCTGAGTCGAATCCGAAGCGAAGTTCGAGTAGCTCACGCTCACGACTGGTCAGCTCCGACTCAAGGATGTTCGCGAGCGCTCCACCAAGATTCGCTCGCGCAACGACATCCTCAACCGATGGGGATCCGGCATACGAGTAGCGATCGCCGGTGGTCACTCCGCCGTCGCCGATCGGCACGTCGAGGGACAGCGTGTAGGCAGCGCTCCGCCGAAGAAGATCCAGAGAGGCGAGAGTGACGCCGAGCTCGTCAGCGACCTTCTCGTCGGTCACACGACCGTCGCGATCCTTCACTGTTCGCTCCGCAGCAGCCACGGCCCTGAGCTTGTCGTGGACATGGACAGGCAGGCGAATGGTCCTTGCCTGGTTCGCGATGGCCCGGTCCATGTGCTGTCGGATCCACCAGGTGGCATAGGTGGAGAACTTGAACCCCTTGGTCCAATCGAACTTCGCCACAGCGGTGGCAAGGCCCTGGTATCCCTCCTGGATGAGGTCCTCGTAGGCGATCGAAGCGGTCAGACGCGGCCGATACTTCTTGGCGTAGTTGATCACGAGGCGAATGTTGTGCAGGACGAACACCTCGGCAGCCCGGTCGCCGTCTCGCCGTCGCCGCTCGAACTCACGCTGGGCCTCCATTGGCAGGCGCTGACCCACATCCTCAAGTGCTTGGGCAGCGAGTCGTCCGGCCTCAACTCGCTTCGCGAGCGCCACCTCTTCCTCTCCCGTGAGAATGCGGTGACGCGACTGCCGCATGAAGATGTCCAGAGCCGATCCATTCCATCCCGGTTCAGGATCGTCATCGTCGGGGTCCGCCACCTCCACCTGGCTATCCACGAGCACCAGCTCAACGGCCTCGAGCGCCGACCGAAGCTCGCGGAACAGGCGCGCTGGCAGATCGACTTGCTCCACGATCTGTTCGAAGACCGTCCGATCCAGGCGGCCATCCTCGGCCCAGTCCAGTGCCAGCGCCACGATCCGCGAGACCGGGTCGCCCGTCTCTTCGTCGTCTATCTCTACAACCATCGTCGCCACCATGCATCGCCTCCCGCTGTCCTGTCAGAACCTACGGCGCAGGTCTGACAGGAACTCTTCCTTGTAGCTGTCGGCAGGTCTGTGACCCGCTGAACGGGTCGTTCGGACCATCGGCAACCTCAGGCTCGTGAACGACCGCGACCACGCCCGGTATCAAGCCGACGAGGCGGCTACCTGGCCAGCCACGTCGGATGAAGGGACCGCCTGACCGGACCGACGAGGGGCCCGCCGCAAGAACCAGCCGACGAGATCATCCAGGCGACGCTCGATGTCTGATCGAGTGCCAGACACGTCGAGCCGGTAGACCCAGTGCTGCTTCTCTGTGCCCTGGATCAGGACGCCACCGACCGGTGGCCCGTCCACGGCCTCCAAGGTGGGAGCGCCGTCCGGTCGCTGGCAGTAGATCAAGGCGCCCTCGCCGAGGTCGAACACGGTGGCGTAGGCGAGCAGCTGGTAGTGGTCGCTGATGTCGCCCAGTGATTCGGTGAGCTTGTACTTCACGTCGGCCACGTAGGTCGGCTCATCGGGCACGCCCGAGGGGTGCAGAACGAGGTCCGGCTGCAACGACAACTTCCGGCCTCGGTCGAGGTGACCCGGGTGCTGTTCGCTCAATTCCAGTCCCAGCGGCAGGCGGGCACGGATCGAGCGGCCGATGAAGTCCTCGAACAGCTTGTTCATGTTGATCGTGAACGACCCCGCCTGGGCACCCCCCGAGCGATCGGCGAGCGAGAGGTGGCGCAAGATCACGGCAGCCAACGTCATCGCGACGGCGTAGTGCGTCTCGTTGCGCTTGGGCTTCCATCGCTCGACCTCGTCGATGTCGACGGCCAGCCACGAGACGCCCTCGAAGTGTTGGGCGAGCAGGTGCACGTTGCCCCGCAACGCGGGCGGGAGATCGGGTACCCGCGGGACCATCGACAGCGCGGCGAGCAGCACCTGGTTGAGCCAGATGTCGGGGATGAACTCGTCGAAGCGGCACGGCACGCGTGTGCGCTGCCACGGCCGGCTCATGGTCGCGGCCACGGCTACCCGACCGCGGATGGCGAGCAGTGACTCCTCGTGGGCGACGTAACCGTGGAGCAACCCTCTGCTCGTCAACGTGTCGACTTCACGGCAGAACAGCCGCACCACCGCGGTGACCAGGTCGTCCTGGGCGATTTCGTAGGGGGCGAGCCGCTGGTCCACCCGCCAGGCCTCGTCGCCGACGCCGAGCATGTAGAAGAGGTTGTCGAGGTCGACCTTGGGTCGTATCCGTACCCGGATCTCGTCGGTGGCGATCACGCCGACGTGGGCACCCGCCTTGATCTCGACCTTGCCGCCGGCCGCCCGCGTGAGCGTCAGCCGCTCCCCCGCGACCTCAGCGAGCTCGTCGAGCGCGACCGACGACGCGGCGATCTCGCGGCTGCCGTACTCGGCGAGCTCAATCGGTTCCACCGGTCTCCCCGCCTTCGTCAGGGACCGAGTCGACCAACTGGACGACCTCGCCGGGGTCGACATCGACGTCGATGATCGGCGCTGAGCTCGGCAGCACCGTTTGGTGGCGCTTGGTCACCTCGGCCCAGCTGTACTTCCGCACGGTCCGGTCGTCGCCGTGGAACAGGTCGGCGGCGAGCGGCTCGATGGCGTATCGCCAGATCAGGGCCATGCGGGCCTCGTCCAGCTCCGCCTTCATGAAGTAGCTGGGACCTATCAACAGGTCGGTGTGCCCGAGGTCCTTCTCGAGCTCCTCGTTGACGAGATCCACAAGGTCGGCCGGCCAGGTGTCGAGGTTCTTCTTAGCCAGCCATCGACGAAGCAGTCCGCCGTTCTGCTCGTCCGATGGCGTGAACGGCACGAAGGCGAACCGGCGGCGCAGGGCCGCGTCGATCTGACCGACCGACCGGTCGGCCAGGTTCATGGTGCCGATGATCCACAGGTTCTTCGGCAAGGCGAACTCGTCACCCACCGACCGGTATGCCAGCTTCATGGGTCGGTCGCGGTACTCGAGCAGGAACAACAGCTCGCCGAACACCTTGGGGAGGTTGGCCCGATTCATCTCGTCGATGATCAGCACGTGGGGCCGACCATCAAGCTCGGCTCGGTTGGCCAGCTCGAGGAGGGGGCCCTCCGCCAGTTCGTACGTGAGGTTGTTGCCCCGAAGCACCGGGCGGAACCCCTCCATGAAGTCCTCGTAGGACATCGAGGGATGGAACTGAACAAGCGATCGCTGCTCTTCGTCCGGAGCGATCGCCTTGGCCAGCTCTAGCGCCAGATAGGTCTTGCCCGTGCCCGGCGGGCCGTAGAGGACGATCTGGCCCTTGTCCTCGAGGAGGGCGACGAGCTCCTGGAGGAACGTCGAATCGGGCGGCAGCGTGCACGCCTCGGTCGCCTCGGCGAGCCGGGTGTCGAGCGTGTCGGTCTCCTCCTCGACGTCAGCGATCGACCGATCTCGCAACCAATAGGCGAAGACCACCTGGCCCCACGGATCATCCGCAAGCGCCGGGATCGTCGAGAGGCGCTGACGAATCAGGTCGTTGCTGACCACAGACCGCTCGCTCGGTGACCCCTGGGGCACCTCCGACACGCCGACGACCGGCAGCAATGCCAGCTTTCCGCTGGAGCCCGTGAGCGGGTAGATCGGGACCCACCGCTGCGGGTGCACCAACGCGAGCAGCTTCGCCGCTCCGGCCTGGCCCAGCCCGCTCAGACGATCAGTGGCACGGTCGATTCGCGCCGCCTCGTCATCCGATCCGTAGAGGAGGTCCGCCACGACCTCGACGACGTGCGCTTGCATCGCCTCCTCGTCGTCCGCCGCCAGCGTGCGATTGAGGGACATCCGATTCCCAGCGAAGCCGTACTTCGGGGTGTTCTGAATCCGCCGGAACTCGCGGACGTCGATTCGGTCAAGCACGTCCTGCGCGAGCGGTGCGGCGAGCACCTCGCGGGCCGCCTGCTGCTCAAGGTCCCCTTGCCCTGGATACGGGTGCGTGCGGACGAACTCGTCGTACAGGTCGAGCAGCGCATCCCCTGCGGCTGGCTCCACCACCGGGCGGGAGCCAGTCGACGTTGCGTCCCAGGACGGCCCATCGAGAAGCAACGCCTGCAGGACCGGAAGCACCTTGCCCGCGATGCTGACGATCTCGTCCCGCCCAGAGGACCAGTCGTACTCGTCGTACTGATGGAACCTGCCGATGACCATCTGGCTGTCATCGTGGGCCTCACCCTTCTCGGGAAGCAGCCTCGACCTCGGGACCATCTCGAGGCCATCAGGCAGGAGGTCACGGAGCTTCGCGTTGGCACGACTCGACCACCCCTGGCCCCGGTAACCGGGATGCAGCCCGACCGCGACGCCCTCTGTTCCGAACCAGATTCGGAGACCCGGAGCCTGGGTCCACCCTTCGTCGACGACGTCGGGCGACCAGTACACGTAGGAGTCGTATCGAGCGGTGTCCTTCGCCCGCTTCCGTGGAGCGAGGTGCTTCGTCACGTTTCGATCGAGGGCGGCGCCAATCGGCTCCCTGAGATCGTCGCCCGCCGAGCGCAGCGGCTCGAGCATCGCGGCGACGTTGGCGAATGCGGCCTCGGTCCCGTCGAGCCCGTCGGCACGCATCTGCCATGCGAGGACCGTTCGCTGACGCATCGTGGGATCCGGCCCCGGCCAGGATGCTTTGCTATACCACTGCAGGGCGGGCCATACGTCCTCGGGATCGCCAAGAGCACGCATCAAAGAGGCGAACTCGACGTAGTAGGACCCGTGGTCCTTCGGGAGATGCCAGCCCAACCGTTCGATCGCCGTTCCCGCCGATGACCACAGGGCCGGCCACTGGCCCGGATGGCGGTAGGACCAGAACACGCTCAGAAGCGGGCCGACACGACCGGCATGCGGGTGGCTTCCCCGCTTGATCTCGCCGCAGTAGGTGATGACCTCTTCGATCTTCGCCCGGGCGTCGTCGTCTGAGGTCGGTGGAACGAAGGCACGCCCGAGGATCTCACCAGCGCGAGTCGGGTCCTCGGAGTAGGTGACGATCTGGTTGAGCATCATCTGACCATTGGGACCGGACAGCCCCAGCGCCGAATCCTTTGGTGACGTCAGCGCGTTCAAGGCGTCCCTGAAGGAAACGGCGTCACTACTCAAGCACAGCTGCTCGACGAGCCCAAGGGCGGCGGGAATCTGGGCGCGCCGCACTGCCATTCGCTCGACATCGTGCTCCACCGCAACAACGTCCTCTCGGTAGAGCGCGCTGATCCACTGGTAGGTGCTTCGTCGAAGTCCCAGCTCATGCTCATCGACCGTCATGCCGACTCCCGTCCAATCTCGAAGCCGTCATCGCAAATCGCCATCATCGCTTGCCGCACGTTCCGCATCGTGCGACCGTCCGCTTCCCTGTTGAGCGAGCCTCAGCCACGGCCAAGTCGGCGGTGTTGAACGGTCCACGCCACTCGTCGACCCGCCGCTCGCTGTCGCTGACCGCGTGCATGCCCCGCCCATCGTTGCAGTAGGAACAAGAGCCCGCGTGCACGATCGCCTTGTTGTGCACATCGTTCACGTACACGTAGTAGTCGGTCACGCGTTCGCCCCGTCGACGACGCCGAGAACCGCCCGGAAGGGCGCAACCAACTCTGGAAACTCGTGGTTGTGCTCGTGTTCGAAGCTCTTCATGCGGGCTGTATCGGGACGAAGCTCGTCAAGGTAGAAGGTGGAGAGCTGACCGCAGTCTGGGCACTCCTGAGCGATGACCCAAGGTCGGAGAAGGTGGTGGCCTCCTCGATCGTCGACGAGGTAGAGGCTGTCTTTCTCAAGGTCACGATCATTCGTGATGCGCTCACGGATTGGCACGGCCGAGTGATCGCCCATGAGATCTCGGAAGCGAACCGTTACGACGCCGGCAAATGAATCCCATGAGGTGTCGACGACCTGTCGCAGCGTGGCTCCCGCGAGAAAGTCCGACGAATCAACAACGATCTCGAGGTGACGCCTCGCTTCGTCTGCAATCGTGCGGAGAGCCCCTCCAGTGGGGAGGCGTTCATGAGCGTGATCGTTTCGGAGATCGACGAGGTACTTCACGCTCTCCCTCACCTCGTCATCCTTAAGCAGCCCAGCGAAGGCGACGAGAGGCCCGTCTTCAGAGACGTCGCGGAATGCTCGACCCTTGAGAGCCTCCAACACGGCCCACCAGTCGCCTGTGTTCGTGCGGAGCACTGGGTCCATCCGATCCCGCCAGGCCTTGAGCGTGGAGAGCTCCACTCCGTTGGCTCGTGCAGCCACGACCGCTCCCAATGCGACGTAGGCCGCCCATGCCTTGAAGCAATCCAATATCGGGACCAGACCGTCACGCTCCGTCGATGAGCCCTCAAGCTTTCGCCACCGAAGCGCTACCGGATACGGGTAGGTCGTGCGCACGCGGAATCCAAGGTCGTCGAGCTGTTCGGCGAGCTGGACCCGGTCTCGCAGGCGCTGCCCCTCCGTCACGATGCGGCGCCGAGTCACAGCAGGTATTTCGTCGAACGATAGATTGCCAGCGAGATTCTCCGCCTCTGAGGTCCAGCCACGGAGCCGCCCGGCCGCGGTACCGACCTCACGCATCGCGTCAAGGAGCTCGTGGTCGGGCAGAGGCACTTGCAAGCGCCGCAGGGTCGCCACGTCGATCGCGATTGAGTTGCCGACAAGAGCGCTGAGCTGAGTCAGTGCATGGTCCGACCGTAAGAAGGTGGCCAGCCACTGTCGCTGCTCGACTGAGAGTTCGGGCAGCGGTCGGAGGCGGAGCAGGGTCTGAGAGAACAACAATCCCGCTGCACCGACCACTGCCACCGGGGCCGATCCCGCGCTGGTGGGCCGCCAGATGGAGCGAGCGAGGATGTCCCCTGGAGCCACTGCGTACCTCTCAGTGAACGGTGCCCAGGTGCGGATCTCATCCAGTCGAATCGAGCCGTCGCTATCCAGGCTGCGTGCCTCGAGTACCGGCACCAATCCATCCGCTGGACGATCCAAAGTCGTCTCGCGCTTCGCAGCCGTGTGCAGCCCGCGAGTGATCTCGACGAAATCGCCCAACTCGCCCACCGTGCCGAACGCGGCGAGGGACTGGACCTTCCGTTGAAAGTCGGGGTGCTCAGCTTCGAACAACAGTGGACGGCCGATCTCAGGGCCGTCGCGCACCACGAAGCCCCACCGAGTTGAACCACCCTGTTGTACGAGGAGCCGCTCGAAATCTTCAACGACATCGTCTGGTCGGGCCGACTTCGGACTCGGGGAGCGGAACACCCGCGACATCCGGTCGCGGGCCGTACGGTCAAGCAGGACAGCGGCGAACATGGTCAGCGGATGCACGCCGGAGAGTTGGAGCGCACCGGGTTCCCAATAGACGAACGCTCTTGGTGGAGCCAACGGAAATAGGACCGAAACGTCCTTGTTGGTTGGTAACCGCTCGATCGTGCGGGCGCCGGTGAACACGGCGACTCGGCCTTCGTGTCCCCGCCACGCGCGGATGACCTCAACCAACGCAAGCTCAGCAAAACCAAGCCTCGGATGCTGCGATCGGTACCGCTCGGGTACGTCCCGCCGCGACCCAAGGGGAGGAACGAGGAACAGCTGAGAGCAGCGGGTACTGGCGATCAGCTTTCGGAGCACGTCCACATAGACCGACGGGGCGGCAGTGAAAACCTGTGCCCCTGTCGGCACGACCGAGGCCAGCGCTTCGACGGTGTCGGCTCTGTTGCCTTCGTCACCTTCCGGTGCGGGCAGGAGTGCCACACAAGGCTCGTTCGGATCGAAGAGCAGCGCGTGTATCCGGGACTGCAGAGTAGAAGTCATCCAGTCCCCTTGGCGGCCCAGGACGGGCGACTGGACTCGGGGTGGCAGAGCGACGGGTCGGCAGGGGGAGGGTCGAGGATCGTCTCGTACTCGACGCCCTTCGCACGGGCGTCCGCCATGGCGTCGAAGCGCTCGAGGACCAGGCGCTTCGTGCGGTACTCCCCGAACTCTGTCTCGTCCTTGCGCCTCACGATTGGGAACGTGTCGAGGATGTAGTCGACGTCACCTCGTCCGACCCCGTACACCCGAAACATGCAAGCATTGAGTTCGGCCTCGAGAAGACGACGACGATTCGGATCCCACACAAAGGGCGGCATCGCACACACAAACGCCTCGGCAAACCCAACGAGGTCCCAGGAGGTGTAGGCGAGCTCGAGCAGGATGGGCATGAGGAACTCACGATGAGCCGACATCTGGGCCGGGCTCGGCACTGCCAGTTGGTTGACGATGAAGAAGTTGAGATGCAGACCGCCGACCTTCTGCCGGGCCGAGAAGTCCTGAACGTACGAGGAGAGCGCTCCGTTGAGCAGCGCACGGCCAACGGCATCGACTTTCGTCTCAATGACAGGGATGTTGTTTCCAAAGCCAGCGGGCGGGCAGACAGTCGAGACAAATGTCCGCCAGTTGGTGGCCGATGTGACATCGCAGAGACCGACCTGAGCTGCGTCAAGGCTGCCGCCAGCCGCAACTACATCACCGTCAGCGACCCACGCCCGTGGTATCGCCATTCGCTGGGGATCCGAATGGGCGACCTCGTCCAGGTACGACTGCTGAGCCTGCCGAGCTACCGCAGTCTCACTAAGCACCACATCGGCTGCTCGATGGTCGAAGAACGAGACCATCTTCGCCTCGTAGAGCGGGAGGTAACGACTCTCGCCTCGGACGAAGTGGTTGCCTTCGAGGGTCCAGCCATCGTATTCGAGCTGCTCTCGCGTTCGGAAGAGGGCCGAGTCGTTCGACATGTCGAACATCCGCTGGAAGCTCACGCCCCAGGGGTTTCCCTCGGGGTCGCCTTCCTTCACGAGCACGGGGACTCGACGGTAGATGGCCTTGGTGATCTCGGCGTCGCGCTTGGAGCGGAAGACGGGGCAGGTCTTGGTGTTGGGGTTGAGGAGCTCGAAGTCCTCGGGCGTGAGGGTGAACTGTCTCTCGTGATCTTCGAGGTCGTCGACTTCGAGGGCGAAGAACACGAACTCTGCGTCCGCCGCTGGCCGGTCGGCGCCGGTGAGCGTCAGCAGGCAGAACTTGATACGGCTATCGATACCGGGGAACACCTTCTTGCGGTTCTCGAAGTCGTAGAGCGACACGAGGCTCCGACGATCGACCAGATCCCCGAAGAAGAACTTGAGCGTGTCATCCGTGGCGACCCCAGTCGGGACGATCACGCCGACGCGGCCGGTCGCCCTGATTGCGTTGCGCATGAGCTCGGCGAAGACGGCGTAGGTGTTGACGTCACCTCGGCCAGCGAGCGGGAACCGGCTGCTCTGACGGAGAAGATGGCTCTCGCCTTCAGCCTTCCGCGCGTCACGCACGAACTCCGCATAAAGGGAGGGCCGCTCCTCGACGAGCGCCTTGATCATCTTCTTCCGGGCGGCAGCGTTCGGAGCAGCGGCGATGTCGGGATCGCGAACGGCGAACCACTCCTTCTCCTGGAGTTTCACCCGTTCCCATGGCGGGTTGCCGAGCACGACATCGAAGCCGCCCGACCAGCCCTGCGCCTCGTTCTCGGGCAGCTCGCCGTCGGCGGGCACACGGAACACATCGGGGAACGCCACGTGCAGGTGGAGGAACCCGTACTGGTTCGTCAGCTCCTCGACCAGCTCCTGTACATCGTCGGGCACCTGTGCGAGGTTCTTCTGAGCCTTGCGGACGGTGTCGGTCGTGATCTGGGGCGCGCCCTTCACCTTCTCGTTCACGAAAGCGGCGCACCACAGGTCGGCGGAGAAGCGGAGCCGTGCGGCCGCCTCCGAGTCGCGCAGCTTCTCGAAGCGCCGCTCCTTGTCCTCGATGGCGGAGACATCGAATTCGGGGATGTCATCGATGCTGGCGAGGGCCTCGGCGAGGGCCTTCGCATCGGAGCTCGCCTCGCTCCCGAAGACGAACCCCATCTGGCCCTTATCGCGCTCCTGCTTGTTGCGCTTCTTGAGCGTGGTCACCACGGCCTTGTCGTCGCCGGTGAGCGTCTTGAACGCGTCGTCGGGGAGTCCTGCCTCGATGAGCGCTGGGGTCGTACCGAGCAGGCTGTTGCCCAGCACGATGCGGTGGTCGAGGAAGCTCAGTGGCTTACCGGGCTCGGTGGCCTCCATCCAGAGGCTGACCTTGCACAACTCGACCGACAACGGGTTCACGTCGATGCCGTACACACAGCGTCGGATCACGTCGTGCAGCGCCGTGCGGAGCTCGGTGGGCGACGGCTCGGTCTCCCCCGCCCGCACCGAGGCCAGGCGGTGGGCGATCCGGTTGGCGGCCGCGATCAGGAAGTGCCCGGAGCCGACCGCCGGGTCGATCACCTTGAGGTCGAGCAGCGCAGTCTCGGGATCGTCGGCCTGCTCGGCCTCGTCGAGCACCGGATCGAGCGCCGAGTCGAGCAGTACCCGGATGAGCGGCGTGGGTGTGTAGTAGCTGCCGGTGGTCTTTCGCTCGTTGCCCGCCGCGCTCTGGAGAGTGACGGTCTGATCATCCAGGTTCACCTGGGCGTGCAGCTCGAGCAGCGATTCGTAGACCCCGCCGAGCTCCTCGGAGCCGAGGTTCTTGTAGTCAACCCGGCGGCGGACGCCATCGACCTCGAAGCTGGTGAGGTGTTCGATGGCATCGAGGAGCGCCCGATTAGGAACCGCGGCGCTCAGCAAGTCGGGCATCGACGATGGTGACCAAAGAAACGACCCGAGCCCGACGAGCCCCAGCGGGGGTGCGCCCGGACCAGCCAGCGCACGGAAGGTCACCTGGAGGCCAACCCACAGATCGCCGTGGAGCGAACCGCGTTGGCGGCGCGACAGCGCGACAAGTCGCTCGATCGAGTACGACGAGCGATAGCGCTCGACCTGCTCCAGCGTGGAACCCGGCGCGGCGAGCAACTCCCGGGATTCAGCCACCAGCAAGAAGAGCAGTCGGTACACGAGACGTAGGAGCTGGTGCTGGAACTCCTCTTGGCTGAGCTCGCCCGAGCGCAGGCGCTCCCGAAGCACCGTGTTCGAGGTGGTCAGCAGGCCCGAACCGAGCGACTCGATGGCCTGCTCCACGCCACTCCGGAGCGAATCAAGCGCGCGCACCCCTTCGGTCTGCGCGGTGTCCGACCACTGTTGGAGCCAGCAGGTCGGCGGCGTCGGGTTCGTGAACCGGGTGGCGTGGCACGTGAGCCACAGCAGGGCGAAGTCGGAGTAGAGCTGGCCGGCGAAGATCGCCTCGACGTCGAACTCGCAGAAGGCCTGGCGGGTCAGCGCCGAGGAGTCACGGAGGAGCCGGACCTTCAAACCGTTGGTGAGCAGCGCCCACAGGTGGCCGTCGTCTCGGTTGAGCAGCTCCTGCACCATCGAGTGTGGCGCCCGGCCACCCATCTGCGGACGGTGGTCGAGGTCGAGCCGGGCACCGACGAGGTGCAGTGCGACCCCGCTCCCGCGGTGAGAGATCGGGTACTCCTTCTCCTCGATCACGATCGGCCGAGCAGATTCGGGCTTGCCGAAGCCCAGCTCCTGGATCAGGAACGTGAGCCACTCGCCTCGCGTCTGGGTCTCGGCGGTGGTCTCCGAGCTGGGCAGCTTCTCGAGTCGGTCGGCGAAACGCTCCCAGATGGGGAGCAGCCGGTTCCACGACCGGACGATCGCATCGGCGAGCCGCTCGCCCGGAGCGAGCTCGTAGTCGGCTGGGGTCATGCCGGGCAGTTCGCTGTCGAGGAGCGAGACCCGACGCAGCAGATCGGTGGGCAGCAGCCCACCCTCGGTCCGGACGCTGGTGAACACAGCGCCGCTCACAGCTTCACCTCGGGCATCAACACGTAGAGGCCGAGCACATCGACCGGCAGGGCCGGCACCACCTCGACTCGCCCCGCTGCGCCACTGCCTTGGCGAACCCGGCGGTGTGACTCGGCGAGCTCGCCGGCGAGCAGCTCTGCGCGTGCATCGAGGCGCCCACGCCATTCGTCCATCGTCGCGAGGACCTCACCCAGGAAGTCGTGGGCCTGACCTTCGGAGACGTTGCCAACCGGCACCGCAGCAAGAAGCGTCTCGACCGCAGCGTCGTCGAGCCACTGCGGATCGGACGGCGAACCTTCGAAGCCGAGCACCTCGGCCGACTCGGCCAGTAGGGGCAGCTCGGGCCGACCTCGACGTGAGACGATCACCTGGTTGCGGAATCGACCGAGCACCAGAGTCGTTCGGGTTTCGACCTCGGCCACTCGGGTGATGCCGCAGCGCGCCGCCACGCCGGCATGCCCGGAGTCGAGCGCCGTGTCGAGCACGTAGTTGGCGAACCCCGCCACCACCGGATGGGTGCGCGACAGGTAGGTCACACCGGGAGGTGCCGGGAACGTGAAGGACGCGTCCACCCGGTTGTGGGGCAGGTTCATCCGATCCCGCAGGCCCAGCGGTGCCTCGTTGACATCGATGCGCACGGAGCCCGACCGGCCTGGTTCCACCGTGCCGTGATGGGCCCGGGTTGCCACCTCGACGAAGTCTTTGACTTCGTCAGAAGCTCCGATCGCCTTGTTCGCGGCGAGCGCCTCGGGGGCGATCTCCTCGATCTTGATGCCGGCCTGGTTGAAGATCGACCGCGATGCCCGCTCGCGTTCGGCGTCGCGTTCCCAGGCTGCGTCGACCTCCTCACGGTCGAACAGCGCGGCCTGGTCGGCACGTTTTGACGCACCCTCGGTGAGGAGCTGCTCGGCGAGCGCCTCCATGATGTCGGACGCCGAACCCGGCACCGGGATGGCGACACCCAGCGCCTTGCGGATTGCCCGGTGCTTGCGCAGCAGGACGTCCATGACGACGCCGTCCACCCAGTTGTCACCGGCGATCGTGATGACACGCACTTCCTTCTCGAGCTGGCCGAAGCGATCGACCCGGCCCTCTCGCTGCTCGAGACGGGTGGGGTTCCACGGCAGGTCGTAGTGCACGACCGCGTCGAACCAGTGCTGGAGGTTGACGCCTTCTGACAGGCAGTCGGTGGCGACCAGTACCCGCTGCTCGGCTTCGGCCAAGCGGACGATGCGGTCCTCTCGCTCTGCTGGTGGCAGCACACCAGTCACGGCGTCGACGGTGATCTTGCCGGGCAACCGATCTCGGAGTTGTTCGGCTACGTACTCCGCAGTGCTGATGAAGCGGCAGAAGATGATGGGGCGGAACCCCTCCTTGAGGAGCGCCTTGACCTGCTTGACCGCCTGCATCAGCTTGAGGTCGCCATCGCCTCGGAGCGACTCCGCCCGCTCAGCGAATTCCACGAGTCGCACATCGGGCTCGCCGTCCCCGGGGTCGGCACCGGGGGTGACGTCAGCGGCCTCGAAGACCGATTCGTCCTCATCACCGTCGAGCACTTGCTGTCGACCGAGCTCGTCGACCTCGGCCACCTCGGTTGCCGAGCTCGCCGCGGCACGGGTGCGCAACGTGGCTTCGGCCGCCGCAGGACTCGAGGTGAGCGCCCGCAGGAGGGCGAGCGCCGACCACCAGCGCACCCGGACCTGCACGCCGGATCCACCCGAGACCGATTCACGGGCATAGGCCATGACGTCGTCGAGGAGCGCTGCGTACTCCGGGCTCTGCTTGTAGGTGAGCTCGAGCACCTTGCGCTCCGGGAAGGGCGTGTCGCCCAGGACGCCCTGGACATCTCCGCGGCGCCGCTGGACCAGGTACTGGGCCAGACGTTCGCGATCGCGCCGCCGCTCCTCACCAGCGAGGTTCTCCGGGAGCTGAGCCAACGACGGATCGAGAAGCCCCAGCAGACCCCGGAACGCTTCGTCCTTGCCGGAGTGCGGCGTGGCGGTGACCAACACCAGATGACGATCAGCATCCGCCGCCAGGTCCTTGAGGAGCTTGAACCGCCGATGCTTACTGCCGTTGCCGTTGGACGCGTCGACACAGGTGTGGGCCTCGTCGACGATGACGAGGTCGGGGCACGCCCGCAGGAAGTCGTCGCGACGCCGGTCGGTCTTGATGAAGTCGAGCGAGACGATGGTGTACGGGTGGTGCTCGAAGAGCGACTCGCCCAGGGGAAGCCCACGTTCGAGGCGGCCAGCGGTCGACGACAGCACCAGCTCGGCATCGATGTGGAACTTCTCGGCCAGCTCGCGCTGCCACTGCTCGGCCAGGTGGGGCGGGCACAGCACAGCGAGACGCTGCGCGGCGCCGGTGGTCAGCAGCTCCTTGGCCACCAGCCCGGCCTCGACGGTCTTGCCGATACCGACGTCGTCGGCGATCAGCAGGCGCACCGTCTCCTGACGAAGAGCCATGAGCAGCGGAACCAACTGGTACGGACGAGGCTCGACGGCGAGATCGCCGAAGCTGCGGAACGGCCCCGCGCTCGACCGGAATCCAAGGCGCAGCGCGTCGCGCAGCAACCGTGCCGAGCGGAAGTCGCCCCGATCCTCGAGAGTCGGAGGCGCGAACGTCGCCTGATCGATCGGCTCGAGCTCAGGCAGGATGCCGACGATCTCGGCATCGGTTCCCCCGAGAGGCCGGACACGCACGAGCTCGTCGGACGAATCAGGGAGTACGACCCAGTCTCGGTCTCGGGCACGGACCAGAGATCCGACGGCATAGCTCATGCGTTCACTCCGAAGTAGTGGCTGAACTCATCGAGCCGGGCGGCCCAGTCATCCATGTGTCCAAACCTGACGACCCGCCACCCTGCATCGCGGAGCGCATCGTTGATGGCGGCATCGCGCTTGGCCCGGTCGGGGTAGTCGTGGACCGGTCCGTCGATGTAGATGAGGAGTTGGTCGTTGGGGAAGATCAGATCGGGAGTCGTGCCGATCGAGCCGATCAGCCTCCCTGGCTCGGGGATGCGCGCACCCTGGTCCTCGAGGAACGCGAGGAAGCGACGCTCAAGCTCCGAATCCGCCTCATCGCGAGTCGCCTCGACCTGCTCGTCCGGCGTCATGTCGACGCGGCCGACCTCGTCGACCCGGCAATTGCGCCACGCGTCCAGCGCGTGGATCGCAGCGAAGCGGTCGAGGAAGCCGTGATCGGGCTGGTTGGTGTAGCCGAGCAAGCAGTCGTAACAGGCGAGTGAGCACACCTCGACATCGGTGAGGTCCTCGCCCGACGCCGGATCGACGTGACACGTGCGCAGGGCCTCGTCGACCACCGCGGCCAACTCGTCGACGCGATCGACGAGCAGACGCAGGACGCCAGCACCACCCTCAGCCGACTCGTAGAACAGCAGGAACCGCCGGTCATCCGCGGTCGGAAGCGGTTCCACCGCGAGCTCGTTGTCCTCCAGCTCGAAGCGAGCCTGGATCGCCCGCTTCAGGGCGGACTGCACCGACGCCATCTCCTCGATAGTCCACGGATGGGCGGGCTCGACCACGAGCACGTTGCGGGTGTCCTCCACATAGGGGATGACCCGTCGAGTCTGGTTGCCGAGGGGATCGTCCTTGTCGTCGCTCTCGGCGTCGGGGATCGAGTCGTTGGTGGCCCACCGCCCCTTCTCGACGTCGAGCACGAACCCCTGCACGGCCTTGGACTTCCGGCGTCGCCAGCCGAGGTTCATGCGCCACAACGTGGCGGCATCGCCGTACTGGAGCGTTGCGAGCGTCTCGCCGGCATCGTCGGTGACCTTGGCGATGCGCCGCGACAGGTTTCCGTCGCGGAGCGCAAAGCGGTAGCCCGAGATGAGCTCGTAGCCCTGGCGCTGGCGCTCCTCCTCCTCGGAGTTGATGCGGTCGACCGGACGGGTGTGCACCTTCTGCATGCGCAGCAGCGACGCCATCTCGCCGTCGAGGATGGTGTTGCACGACTGGCAGTTGTCGATGATCCCGCCGTTCGACACGTCGTGCAGGTGCCCACAGCTGGGGCATCGCTTGACCCGAGTGGTGGCGACGTCGAAGGCACCGTCGGTCTGCTCGATGCGGGGCACGTCGATGCGCACGATGCGGTGCCGGCGACCCTCGTGGTAGATCAGCGCCCGCGGTCCGAACTCGTTGATGGCCAGGAATCGCGGCCGCTGGAGCGCCTCGGCTGATGTCCGCGATCGGCCGCTACCCGAGTCGACCCAGGCCACCACCGGCAGACGGGGGAAGCTGTAGCCGGGCAAGAATCCTTCGCTGGCGAAGTACCGGTACGCCTGGAAATCGGACTGAGAGATGTCGGTGGCCGCCGCCTCGAGCACGATCATCTGACTCTCGGCCTGGCTGCGCACGGCCTGGGCCTCGCGACGATCGGCCGAGCTCCGCGTATGGTCCTCGACGATTCGAGCCTGGGCGCGGGCGAGCTCGCGGGCCGAGCGGTAGAGATCCCACCAGCGCTGGCACGCCTCCTCGAAGTGACGGGGCAGAGCAACGAGGGTGCGGTCGAGCCACTCGTCGTCGAACCACGACGCATCGGCAAGCTGGTCGGTCACCGCCGCGATGACGGCCTTGGCGGCCTCTCGGGTGGCGATGTCCTTCGGTGCCCGGTCGATGTCGGCCTGCTTGGACGGGAGTAGCACCGGTGTCTTCTCGTCGATCTGATCCAGATCGAGGAGCGTCTTGAGCGACGGTTCGAGGAGAAGCCCGCCCTTCTCCAGCCAAACCGCATGGACGTGGGAGCGGACCAGGTCCTCGTTGGCCACCTCGATACGCGGCGCGGACACCTGACCCGAGACCATCTTGTCGGGATGGTTGAAGTAGTACTGGTCGTGCGGTGAACCCGACGTGCAGTAGGTGAAGACCATGGCCGGCTGGCCACCACGACCCGCACGACCGGAGCGCTGGGCGTAGTTGGCCGGCGTGGGCGGCACGTTGCGCATGCCCACCACGTTGAGGTCTGCGATGTCGACGCCGAGCTCCATGGTGGGCGAGCAGTACATGATCGGAAGATCTCCCGAACGGAACCGCTCTTCACGCTCCTGGCGGTCGGCCTGCGGAACCTGCGCCGTGTGCTCCCTGGCCTCGAGCGTGGCGAGGTCGAGCGCCATCGACTCGTAGGCATCCTTGAAGTACGGGTTGGAGCGCAGGCCCCCGACCGGGGGTCGACTCACCCGGAGCGGATCAGCGGGCTGCTGCTCGCCGTCACCCGCCTTCCACACGATGGAACTGGCCCGCAGACGGTAGGTGGGTTCGTCATCAGCCAGCCGGACGACGAGTCCCGCCAGCTGCATCCGACTGAAGATCTGGTCGATCATCTCGGCGACGTCGTCCATCGACACGTGGCCGAGCGCCTTCGGCACTGCCCATCGCTTGATGTACCGACCGAGCGAACCTCGAGGCGACAGGAACGAGAGGAAGCGGTCGTCCGTCTTGCGGCGCGGACGCAGGCGCACTGCGCCCGCGGTGAACCGCTCAGTCGGCTCGGTGCCGGCGTGCCAACGCGGATCGAGGTGGCCTCGAACCCGCTTCTCCATCAGCTCCTGCCCCTCGGGGAGCAGCGCCCCGACCTCGATGAGCGACTCACGCCGCAGCCAGTCGAGGACCACGACGAGGAGTTCGCGGCGCTCCGCAGGAGACGCGTTCAGCAGCGCAAGGTGCGTGCCGCTCCAATCGTCCGCGTCAGCGCAGAGGTTGTCGAGATCCCGGTAGTCGACGTTGAGGAGACCCGTGAACTCCAGATTGGGCTGGTTGAACCGGAAGCCCTGGCGGAAATCGACGTACAGGCGGTACTCCAGCAGCGACCGCAAGGCCTGGGCCGCGTCATCACGCCCGTACTTCTGCTGCGCGTCCGCCATGTAGGTGGACGGATCGAGCGCGAGCGCATCGAAGACACGCTGGGCGAGCTCGTCGTGGCGGATGCCCTCCTGCCCTGCCGCGACCAGCGCGGCTCGGAGACCCGCCCGAAGCATCACCGTCTGGACGAAGTCGTTGAAGTGCCCCGCCTGCAGGGACGAGTCCTGGCGGTTGTCGCTGAACGCGAGCAGCTTCTGGGCCGCCCGGGCCGAATCATCCAGGTGGTTCCGCAGCCAGCGAACCGTCGAGATCGACATGACCGTCGTGGCCGACGAACGGCCACCCGACCCGAGCGTGGCCAGCTTCGAAGCCTCGGATCGCCGACCGGAGAACGACACAGCACAGGCCAGGCAGAAGCGGAACGGAGAGGGAACGAACCACCCGCGGAGGCCAGAGCCCACCGCACCGTCCTTGCCGACCCGCAGCTCCACCGGCGTGTTCTTGCGCTGCTGGGTCTTCACCCGAGGGGAGTCACGGTCCCAGTCGATCCACTCTTCGGGGAGGCGCTCGATCTGCTCACCGTCGTTCGTCGGCCAAGGATCGTCTTCCGAGACGTAGAGGTAGCCGGCGATGCGTTCGCCGCTGGTTTGGCGATCGTCGAAGGCACGGGGCTCGAGGCGGTCCGCGATGTTGTCCCAATGCACGGTGCTGTAGTCCTGCCCGCAAGCCCGGCAGAACACCTGGCCGAACAACTTGGCGTTGCGGTCGTCGGGATCGGCCCGTTCCTCGCGCATGCGGATGACCCGCTTGCTCGGCGCCTCGAGCGACACGTAGACCGTGTCGCCGCGAGACACGAACTGGTGAAGCCGGAACGCGAAGGCCTTGAAACTGGGGCTGTCGGGCCGCGAGATGCGGTTGCCAGCGAGCAACTGGGCCTTGATGGCCGCGTTCGCCTGATCGGCAGAGTCGAGCTTGCAGAGGTTCGCCAGCTCCTCCGCTGCGGCGCGGATCGTGCGGGGCGTGGCCCGGACTAGCCGTCCGTCATCTGCCTCGGTGATGCCGAGCGTCGACTCGACCCACGAGCTGAGGGGATCCTCGACGAAGTCGTCGAACGTCGCTGGCACCGTTGTCTCCGGCAGCCGGACACGCTCCTTGAGGGCGCTGACCTGATCGGGCTCACCGGCCACGAAGGTGCGCGTCGCTCGGCGCAGGGTCTCGCCGATCACGTTGGCGGCGAGCACCTCGTCACCGAACAACAGCGAAGCAACCTCGGCGACCGTCGCCCGCTGCGCGTCGTAGGTTCCCTCACTCGACATCGTCGCCGAGGTGCCCACGCAGCGAAGGTTCGGTGACCCGCACGCCTGCCGCAACCGCCGGATGAGCATGGCGACATCGGCACCCTGGCGGCCCCGATAGGTGTGGAGCTCGTCGAGCACGAGGAACCGGAGATCGGCCGCCTTCCTGATGAGCTGTTGATCGTCACGGCGCGTGAGGATGAGCTCCAACATGACGTAGTTGGTGAGCAGGACGTCGGGCGGGTTCTTCTGGAGCTCCTCCTTCTCCTCCCGCGATTCCTGGCCCGTATAGCGAGCAACCCGCACCGGTGGCGTCACGCCGTCCCGGCCGAGCGGATCGTTGAGGAACTTGCCCAGCTCCTCGGCCTGCGAGTTCGCGAGGGCGTTCATGGGGTAGACGACGATGGCCTGGATGCCCTTGCCCGAACCGACCCGCAGCACGTGGTCCACGATCGGCACGATGTAGCTGAGGCTCTTGCCCGAGCCCGTGCCCGTCGTGAGGACGTAGTTGTCGCCACGACCGGCGGCCTCGATGGCATCAGTCTGGTGGCGGTGCAGGCGCATCTCGACGCCGTTGGGCTGTTGGGCTGACTTGCCGGCCCGGAAGATGTCGGCACACTGCGGGTGCAGCTGCCCCTTGGCCACCAGATCCGGGATGGTGCCCCCGGACTCGAACGCCGGGTTGAGCGCCACCATCGGATGGGGCCAAAGATCCCCGTTGGTGAGCGCCTCATCCACGCGCTGGCGGATGTGCTTGTCGCGCGGCGTGATGAAGCTGCTGACGTACGACCGGTAGTCGTCGATGAGCGTGCTGTGCAGGTCGAAGATGTCCATGGTGGTCCTGAGTTCAGACGAGGTGACGATGCGATCGATCCGGGGATCGATCGCATCGGTCAGCTCGACTGCAGACCGCCGAGCCCAACAACGTAACAAGCCAGTGTGACAACTTCGCCGGGATCATGCGGCCGGGGGCGATTCGGAGACCTCGAATTGGTCGAACGCCCCTTCGAGCATCGGGCTCGGGTTGCGCACGCAGGTGACCACGAGGCGATCGCGCGCCCTGGTCATGGCGACGAACAGCTCCGCGTTCGCCGCCGCCTCCTTCTCAGCCCACTCCTCGTCGCTCACCTGCGTCGGCTTGGTGCGAGGGAAGACCCCTTCGGTGATGTCGGACAGGATCACGGCTTTGAACTCGAGGCCCTTGACTCGGTGGTGCGTGCCCACCTTGATGGACGCGTTCGGCACGCCGTCGTAGTCGTTGAGGTCCATGGTCGGGATGTGTCGTGCCTTGAGCTCGGTCTGCATCGCCTTGGCGAGCCGATTCGAGGGACAGATGACTGCGACGTCGCCCGATGAGATGCCGTTCGACTCGTCGCCGACGAGCTCATCGATCTGGGCCCCGATCAGGTCGGCCTGGTTCGCGTCGTCGGTGGCCACGAGGAGCAGCGGGCGATGTCCGTGCCTCAGCGTGTCGCCCGCGTCATCCTCGCGAGAGAACTCCTCGGCGAGATCCTCAACCACGTCCGCCCCTGTCGTGGCGAGCGCAGCTCCGAGCACCTCAGAGGTGTTGCGGTAGTTGACCTTGAGCACGGTCGTCCGACCACGGACCTCGACCCCGGCCTGGCGGAGCGTGAAGCCGCCGGGGTAGATCCGTTGGGCACCATCGCCTGCGAGGAACAGACCGTCAGGCCGATCGCCCTCCGGACCGTTCACCAGGGAGCGGATCAGCTGAAGTCCCGCGAGCGTGAGGTCCTGGGCTTCGTCGACGAGGGCGCACCGGTACGCCGGCGTCTCACGCGCCCGTGCGAGATCGCGAGCACGGAGCACGACATCGGCGAAGTCCACGACTCCTCGTTTCCGCAGCCCCTCGTTCCACGCCTCGGCGAATGCCCAGACTTCCCGACGGGCGGCGTCACCGAGCTGGAGTCGTCGACCGGTGCGCTTGGCCATGAGATACGAGTCGAGATCAGCGATACCCCGACCCTTTATGACCGCCGTGACCTCCTCGGACACGTACGCCTCGGTGATGCCGAGGCGCTGCAACGCAGAGGCGTCGCTCACCACGTGCTTCCAGGCCGCAGCCCGCGCCGCCTCGACCGCACGGCCATCGAGCGAGGGGCGCTCGCCCGCCTCGGCACAGACGCGATAGGCGAGCTTGTCCACGTTGGTGAACTCGATCGCTCCCGGTCGACTGTTCGGCAGGCGCCGGTAGAGGTGCTCGAGCACGGGTGGCAGCGAGCGGATGAAGGTCGTCACGAGGATCTGACCACCGTCGTCGCTCGTCTGCGGGTCGTAGCGATCGGCCAGCGCGGCCGCACGGTGGAGCAGCACGACCGTCTTGCCGGTCCCTGCTGAACCGCGCACACGGGCGGGCCCGTTGTAGTGACGATCCACCACCGAGCGCTGATCAGGATGCAAGAAGAGCATCCACTCCTCGATCGGCGCCGTAAGCAAGCGCTCGAGCTCGTCTCCACTGAGGAACGGCGAGAGCCCGGCCTGTGCGCCGAACCTCGCGACGGCATCGACGAGACGATCGCGGTCCTCGTTGGCCAAGGCCTCGGCCTGTTCGGGGGTGGCGTGCTGCCGTGCGTCCCATTGCTCGGGTGTCAGCTCGATGATCTCGAAGGCCATCTCTTGGTCGGCCTCATTCAGGTCGAGCGAGAAGAAGTCATCCTCCGACACCAGCGACCGAAGCTGATCCGCCGCGCCGGCAGCGAGAGGAAGCGCCGCTAGCTCCTGGCTCGACCAATGATCGAAAGGGCGGGGCTTCCGCTCCTCGGTCTCGACTGCGACCGCAGGCGCTTCGTGCGCTCGGGGGCTCTCCGGCGAGACGAAGCCGATGAACCCTGTGTTCGGGTTCACCAGCAGGCGACCGTTCTCGGCCTTCTTGTAGACATCGGCCCGGGAACCGCCGGTGAGAACGAGGAAGGCGTTTCCCCGGCGTTCGAGCAAGACACGCAGATCCTGTGCCGCACGAATCGACATGAAGCCCTTCAGCGGCCCACGCAACGCCTTGAGTCGGAGGCCTGGGCTGTCCGGGTTGCGACGCAGGTCATCGACCGCTGTCATCACCCGCTTGTAGTCGGAGGGATCCAGCGATCGGATCTGCTCGAAGAAGTCGTCAGCGAAGCTGATCTCGATCGTGTCGGTTGTCATCTCCGATTCCAGCGGTGCCCACGACGGCTCCCCAGCCCAAGCATGGTCGCCTCATCCTCCGTATCCACCGGTGAACTGTTGGCCGACCGTAACCCGATATCGAGGTCCGAGACGTGAACCGATCGGCCCATTCTCGGTGAACTCGACGCCATCGACGATGTGTGTGGTCCGCCTTCTCCCGGCGCGATGCTCATCCACGAGCGCTTCGGACCGATAGGGCTGGGCGGCACACGAGGCGGGCGCCGTCGACGCGCCCCGACGGAGGAACGACACCGGTGATCGACGACCACGAAGTCAAGGCCATCCACGAATCCACCGATGAGCTCCGAGAGCTCATCGACGACCTCGCTCGCCACGACGTCCATGTGAACGGCAGCTGGGCCGCCGAGCTGGACCGTGTCGACGAGCTCGCAGGGTCGGCTCCCGAGGTCGCCGTTGCCCTGCTCGGCGGGACCGGCGCGGGGAAGAGCACGCTGATCAACGCCCTGTCCCGCAAACGCATCCTGCCCGTCAGCTCCATGAAGGCCTGCACCTCCGCGATCACCGAGGTCGCCTACGGAGCCGGGGGCTACTCGGTCTCGGTCGAGTTCATCGATCGAGACTCGTGGCTCAAAGAGCTCTACCAACTCGAACAGGACATCGCCGACGCGCGCTCTGCTGGAGCCGACGACGCCGGGGCCAGTGCCATCGGGCGTGAAGCCATGGACAAGGTCACCACCGTCTACGGCGACTCCGCCGGCCGCTACCTCACCAGCCTGGACCAGACCGAGCTCGACGAACCTGCCGAGATCACCGACGCCTTCGCCCGAGGATCGGTGCTCCTCGAGACCGAAGACGACTCCGTCTTCCGGGACGAGCTCAAGCGCTACCTCGACTCGGATGACCGCTACTGGCCCATCGTCAAGCAGGTCCGCGTTCGCGGACCCTTCGACGACCTCGACGACGGGGTTGTGCTCGTCGACCTCCCCGGGCTCAACGACCCGAACATCGCACGGGAGGCGGCCACCAAGGAACACCTGCGCAACGCCCAGTTCGTCTGGGTCGTGTTCAACATGAAGCGAGCGCTGACGCGAGACGTCTACGACTACCTTGCCGAAGGAGACCTCCTCCGCCAGCTCTTCCTCGACGGGCGGACAGGCAGCCTCACGTTCGTGGGCACGGCGCTCGACGACGTCGATGAGGACAACGACATCGATCGGCTCGGCCTCGATGACGAGGCCACGACCGTTGAGATCGTCCAGGCCCGGGCTCAGGCGGTGACCGTCGAGGTGCGCAACCAGCTCGAAGAGCTGGCAACGGTCGTGACTCGGGACGCGCTCGAACCCGGCGAGCTTCCGTCACATCTGAAGGACGAGCTCGCGCACGCTCCGATCCACTGCGTTTCGGCGAAGGAGTTCCAGAAGATCCTCGGCATCATGCGCAAACGCAACCAGGTGCTACATGACCCCGACGACACCGGCATCCCCACGCTGCTCACCCACCTCAAGACCATCTCCACCGACCTCGGGACCGAAGCCCATCGCAGCCGGATCAACCAAGCGCTCGAGAACGTTCGCCAGGACGTCGAACGCACGGTCGCTACCGCCGCGGCCAGCCTCCAAGCCCAGCGTGAAGCCTCCGAACAGCAGCTGGAGGAGGTGCGGGAGGCTGCAACCCACTCCCGCAGGTTTCTCACCGAACGGTCGATCCGGGCGCGTGAAGCGCTTGATGAGCAGATTTCGGTCGGGTCGGACCTCCTGAGCGAACGGCTGCTGCTGGCTACCAAGACCGCCGAGCAGGAGCTCGACACCGCCGCCGCCGTCTGGCGAGGCATGCACTGGGCCACGCTGCGCGCCACGGCCCGAAGGGGTGGCCAGTGGGCACGGCCAGATCGCCAGTACGACATCCCCGGTCAGATCGCCAAGCCCATCCTCGATGGGATCTCGGCAACCTGGGTCGACTTCTTCGGCCATCGCGCCGTCGTGGCCGTCGAGACCTTCGAACGATCGCTCACTGACGCCATCGCCGATTTCGTCGAACGGTTCGAGATGGCGTGCTCGACGGTTCCCGCCTTGACCGGTCTCCTCGCCGAATCCGGTCCGGCCAGCTCCTCCGTGACGAAGAAGCTCGTGGCCGACCGCTTGGGCCGGCTTCGCCGGGACGTCGACGAACGGCTCGACCGCGACCGGCGAGACCTCTCCGACCGGGTTCGAGGCGAGATCAGCCGAGCGTTGGCTCCCGCATTCGAGGTCGCCGCGGCCGAGCGCGGCAGCGGGGTTCGGGACCGCATGGTCGACATCCTCCACAACGCCGCCAGGTCCGTTGCCGACTCGACCGCCGCCGAGATCCGCAAGTCCGTGAACCAACTGCTCGACGAGCTTCGGGCGTTCATCGACGGCGAGGTCGCCGAGGTACTGGTCGACGTGGACAAGCAGGCCGACGGGCTGACCGCGGTCGTCACCCAACAGGCGGCGACCAAGGTCGCGCCGGGCGACCTCGACGAACGCGAAGCCGAGCTCACCCGGCTCACCGAGTCAGTCAGGTTGCTGGCGCCCAGGTTGCTGGCGCCGAACGCCTGACCCGGCGCAGCCGCTCTGAGATCCAGCGAGGAACCGATGAAACTGCACGACCGCCGCGAACTGGTGTTGATCGCGAAGGCTGCCGAGTCGCTCGGGTGCGAACCCATCCCTGATCCGAAGGGCTTCCTCACGACGATCATGCCCACGGTCGGGCCAGGTGCGACCGACGGGACCGAGGGGCAGTTCAGCGTCGAGCCCCAAGCCGACGGTTCGTGGAAGATCTGGTGGACCCCCGGCAACACCATCGAAGTCGCCGGCGACCTGAGTCCGAACGCCCTGGCCGCGCTGGTGGCTGAGGCACTACGAGATGCTCGACGCGAGTGCTGCGAGGAGTTCGAGTACCCAGCTCCCCTGCCGTGTCCACCCCCGATGGTCCGCACGATGCCCAAGCACGACCTGGCCGAGCAGACCGTCGCATCGGCGCTGGCCGGCGAACGCGTGACTGGCGGCGACAAGGGCTACGCCGTGCTCGTCGATGGTCAGACGCGGGTGCAGGTCACGTCCTGGGTGAGGAGCGCCCAGCACGGGCCCATCCCGACCACCCGCCTCGGAAGCGACTCCGCCTGCGAGGACCACGACGTGCTCGTCTACATCGAGTTCAGTCCCGACAACTACCCGCTGAAGGCGTGGCAGGTCGACAGCAACGCCTACCGCAACGAGTTTCCCAACGACCGAGAACCACGCGCCGTCAAGTCGTTCCTCGACAAGGCAGGCAAGGACATCACCGCGCTCATCCAGCAGAGCTTCGATCGTCTGTTCATGCCCTGACCAAACCACTGGCCTCGGTCCGGGCCACCGCCGACCCCGCTGACACCAAGGCATCGGTCGCGGCCGCTCAGCTTGGCGTGGACGACATCTCCGGCTGTCCACCGATCCACCGGCAAGAACACTTCCCGTTTCACTTCCCATGTTCTAGTAATGGGAAGTACCGTGGGAAGCCATGGAGATCTCTGCGCCGTTCGGGCCGCCTGTCCCCGAGGTCCCGCTGTCCCGGCCACCGCTCATCCGTGTCGTCGCGCAGGTTCGCT
>CAZGEF010000029.1:0-31086 GCA_964525005.1 uncultured Rhabdothermincola sp. | reverse complement strand
CCGTCCTCCTGCACCTGCTTGTCGACCTCGGCCACGAAGGCGTCGCCGACGCTCGACGTCATGCTGTCGTCGCCGACCTGGGCGACCGTGAAGGTGAAGTGCAGCTCGCACGTGTCCCGGTCGACGGGGGTCGCACACCCCATCAAGAAGGTGTCGACGATGCCGCTGAACTTGGTGACGGCGAAGCCGGGACCGTGGTTGGAGACATCGATCCGACCCTCGACCACGCCGCGCGGCGTCGGGAACTTCTGCGACGACAGCATGACGGTGCGGGGCCCGTCGATGGTGTACTCCTCGACCTCGGGGACGACCTCGGTCTGGTGCACGTAGCGGAAGTGGGCCGGGTCGGCACCGTTCTCGGCCAGCTCCTGGCACGAAGCCTGCACCGTGTACTGACGGGTCTGCACCGCCGAGAAGCCCGTCTCGGCGTTGAACTCGGGGACGACGGGGATCTCCCACATCGGCTCGACCTCAGGGTCGGGGTGGTACCACGAGAGGACGATGCCGTTCCGCTCGATCGTGGGGTAGGTGCGGAGCTTGGCCTTCTTGTTCACCCGCTCGCTGTACGGGATGCAGGTGTTGGCGCCCTCCTCGCTGAAGCGCCAGCCGTGGAACGGGCACTCGAGCTCGTTCTCGACGACGAAGCCACCGTGGCCGAGGTGGGCGCCGAGGTGCGGGCAGAAGGCGTCCTGGAGGTGGAACGCGCCCTCCTGGTCGCGCCACAGCACGAGGTGCTCGCCGAAGTAGTACTTCGGGATGGCCTGGCCGGGCTCGATCTCGTTCGGCCAGGCGACCTGGAACCAGCCGTAGGGGACGGGGAACGGATAGCGGCTCATCGGAGACTCCTGTCGACGGTGTGGTCGGTCGGCTTCGTCAGTGGGTGGGGGAAATTCGGGGAGGAGCTGGCGATCGGGGGCGGGCCGCGGTGGGGCTCAGGCGTCGAGCCTGAGGACCCGCGCCGCGTTGTCTCGGAGGAACTTGGGCCACACGTCGTCGTTGAACGCGACCTTCGGCATGTCCCCCCAGATGCGGTCGTAGGTGAGGCCGGCGGGGAAGTAGCCGGCGTAGATGATCTTGTCGGCGCCGCGGGTGTTCGCGTACTTCACGATCGACGGCGGGTAGTGCTTGGGGGCGAAGGCCGAGGTGGAGTAGTAGAGGCCCGGCCACTTCAACATGAGCTTGACGGCGAGGTCGGTCCACGGCTCGGCGCCGTGGCGCATGACGAAGGTGAGCTCGGGGAAGTCGTACATGACCTCGTCGATGAGCTCGACCTTCTGGCAGGCCATCGGCACGCGAGGCCCGGGGATGCCGGCGCACGAGAAGATGGGCAGGTCGAGCTCCACGCACTTGGCGTAGACGGGGTAGTAGAGCTTGTCGTTGATCGGCACCTGCACGCCGGCGGGGAAGGACGTGACGGCCTTGATGCCGAACGTGTCGTGCATCGCCGAGATGTGGCGCACGGCCTCGACGGTGTTGGTCGGGTCGACCACCGTCGACGCGATGAAGCGGTCGGGGAAGTGCTCGAGCGCCCGATGCCCTTCCTCGCGGTCGGGCATGACCGTGATCATCGCCTTGTCGACGCCGAACCGGTCGAGGTTGTCGACGACGACGGGAACCGGGTCGACGTTGTCCTCGAGCTCCTCGGGGATGTCCTTGAACATGTACTGCGCCGGGAACTTGAAGTCCTCGAGGCTCTCCTTGTCGCGGAGCTTGGGGTCGAGGAAGCGGTAGACCTCGCGGCGATCGGCCTTGGGGAACCCGACCATGGTGTCGATCTTCGCGACGGACTCGATGATCGAGGCTGCGCCGGTGCCCGGACCGGCTGCACCTGGACCGGCTGCACCTGGACCGGCTGCACCTGGACGGCTCGCATCCGTGCCTGTGATCGTGCTCATGCCCACACTTTAGAACAGGTTCTAGTTTTTGACCACCTCCTACCGGGGCCTGCGGTCGCGTGCGTGTCGACGCACGGTGGCCGCGGGTGGGTACGCACGCGACGGGGTTGTCGCGTGACGGGGTTGTCGCGTGACGGGGTTGTCGCGGGACGGGGTTGTCGCGGGACGGGGTTGCCGCGGTCAGGTTGCGACACGCGCCGGTAGGGTGACGTCGTGCAGCGCCTGTCCGGGCTCGACGCCGGGTTCCTCTACATGGAGACCCCCACGGTGCGGATGCACACGCTCAAGGTCGCGGTGCTGGACCCGCCGCCGGGCGAGCCGCTCGACTTCGAGTCCGTCAAGGTCGCGATCGGCGAGCACCTCGACCTCCTCCCCCCGTTGCGGCGTCGGGTGGTGGACGTGCCCGGGCGCCTGCACCACCCGATGTGGGTCGACGACCCCGAGTTCGACCTGAGCTACCACATCCACCGGGTGATCCTGCCCTCTCCCGGCACCCACGCGCAGCTCGACCGCGCCATCGGCGAGATCGCCGGACGCCCGCTCGATCGCGCTCGACCGCTCTGGCAGATGCACGTCTTCGAAGGTCTCGAGGGGGGCCGCATCGCGGTGCTCATCACCGTGCACCACGCGCTCGCCGACGGGGTCGCCGCCACCGCACTGCTGGCCAACGTCATGTCGACGATGCCCGGCGGGCCTCGTGCCGCCGCGCTCGCCGGCGCGAGCGGGCCGGAGCCGACACGTGTCGCCGGGCCCCGGACCCGCGAGGTGCTTCCGTCCCGCTCGTGGATGATCCGCGACGCGATGAACGACCGCGTGCACCAGCTGGCCCACCTGCCTCGACTCCTGGTGCGCACGCTCGGTGGACTGCTCTCCCTGCTGCGTCGGCGTCGCCGTTCCGAGGTCGTGACACCCGTGCCGATCCTGAGCACGCCGAGGTCGTCGTTCAACACGTCGTTGACCGCCCGTCGGTCGTTCGCCACGGTGGCGCTCGACCTGGGTGATGCCCGGGCGGTCAGGTCGGCCTGTGGCGTCACGCTCAACGACGTCGTGCTCGCCATCGTCGGTGGTGCGCTCCGCCGCTACCTCGACGACCGCGGCGAGCTCCCCGACCGCCCCCTGGTCGCCGCGGTGCCCGTGTCGAGCGACCCCGACGTCGGGCGCCTCGAGGGCAACCGCGTGTCGAACCTGTTCGCATCGCTCGCCACCGACGAGGTCGACCCGCTGCGGCGCCTCGACGCCATCCACGCCGTGATGTCGGAGGCGAAGGCGGTGCAGAGGATCATGGGGGCCGAGACCCTGGCCAACTGGATCGAGTACACGCCACCGGGACCTTACGAGTGGTTCAACAAGCACTACTCGGGATGGCGGGTCGCCGACCGCCACCCACCTCCCATCAACGTGATCGTGTCGAACGTGCCGGGACCGCGTGAGCCCCTCCAGGTCGCGGGCGCCGTGCTGCGTGAGATCTACTCGGTCGGGCCGATCCTCGAGGGCGTCGGACTCAACATCACGGTGTGGAGCTACTGCGATCAGCTGTTCGTCGGGGTGCTCGCCTGCGGTGACACCGTGCCGGAGCCGTGGCGCATCACCGAGGCCATGACCGAGGCGCTCGCCGAGCTGGTGGCCGCCGTGGCGGTGCGGGTGGGTCCCGACGCACCGGGTCCTTGAGCATCCTGGCGGGACGATCGGGGACTGGGTCACCCTCCACCGGCACCGGTTGCGCTTGACTGACGCCGTGGTCCCGGATCGTCCCTCTCGGTTGTGGCAGGTCTCGAAGGTGCTCCTGCTCGTCTCGCTCGTGCCCCTGATCGTGGGGATCGGCCTCGTCGTGGTCGGTGTCACCAACCCGGGCGTGCAGGACTGCGGTTCGCCGGTGATGTTCGTCCTCGCCGACCGGGGCAACGAACGGGTGGGGCTGGTGGGGGTCGAGGTCACGCCGGAGCAGCGGGCACTCGAGGCTCAGCCCCGCTGCACGACGTTGGTGCGCGACCGGCTCGTCACGGCCGGGATCGTCGGGGGTGCCTTCGTCGCCCTCGCCACGATCGGCGCGGTCCTCGGTCTGATCGACGACCGCATGCGCCTGCACCACGAGCCCCGGTTCGAGACCTACCTCCGTGACACCGAGTCCGACTAGCGCGCCGTGCGGGACGGTAAGGGGCTGAGCGGATAGGTCCACCCGCGTTGGGCACCACGTCGACCTGCCCGCTCTGGTTCGCTTCGCTCACGGGCCGCTCGGGCCACGGGCGAGCTCCTCGGCCTCGCTTCGCTCCGCCTATCCGCTCGCCCTCTGAGGGGGAGGGGTCCCCTCCGGGCCGGTGCGCGGCAGTCGGCGGGTCGCGGGATCGTGGCGGGATCAGCCCCGGGGTCGGGTGCCGGTGGCGAGTCCGAGGCCGAAGGACCACTTCGCCGCCCGCTCGAGCTGACCGGCCTCGAGGCCGGCCGTCTCGCCCTCCAGGTAGAAGGTCTCGGTCCCCATGTCGGGGAGGAACCCCGCCTTGCGCAACGCCTTGGACACGTGACCCGCTCCGTTGCCCTTGCGCAGCCACCCGCCTCTGGCCCGCACGTCGAAGGCCGCGATGGCCAGGCGCCGACCCGGCGCCTCGACCTGGTCGAGCCACGACGAGATCGTGGGCGACGTGCCCCGATCGACGGTGGGCGTTCCGACGACGAGCAGCCGGACCGACTCCCACGGTGGGAGGACGCCGCCCGCGCTGAGATCGACGAGCGTCGCCGGCTCGGGATCGGTGAGGTTGATGGCGAAGATCTCGGCGAGTCGGGTGACGTTCGCGTCGTCCCCGTCGAAGGCGATGACGGCGGTCTCGTTGGGCACGGCGGCAGTCGATCATGGCGGCCGCAGCGGGGCAAGCGGGCGTCCTCGCTGGCCCCGTCGGTGGTCCCGTCCGATTGCCCGCCGGAGAAAGGGTGACGCCCGCCCGTGGGAGGTCGGGCGGGCGTCTTCGCGGGCTCGACGGTGGGAGGTTCCGGAGCCAGCGGGGCTGCACGTGGCAACCCGATCTCGGCGGCCGAGCGATCAGATCGCGGCGGGGATCTCGTCGTAGGGGAGGCCGGCGGCCAACTCGTCGAGCCACGCCTCGAGCTCGAGCTCGCTGGCCCGGCGGCGGTAGGCGTTGGCCAGCGGCTCGGTGAGCGAGTCCGCTTGGACCCGGAGGCTCGTCGCTCGCTCACGCAGCACATGGGCGGCCTCGACGAGCGAGGTGTCGGGGGCGTCGGGACGGACGGCGGTGATGGACATGGGGGACCTCCCAGTGGCCGGTCGGCCTGTTGCACGCGCCACGTGGTCTGGCTGGTGCCCACCTGGTTCGTCGCCTGGTGCCCACCGGCCCGATCGCCGTAGCGCTGGGGATCGGAACACCACGTCCAACCCCAAGGTGCGAACCGCTGTTCCTTGACTGACTGTGGCGTCAGTCACGAGGACGGGCCGGACCCGCTGGGGCCGCCGGTCGCGTCGCACGGTCCCCGTGGCCGCAGGCCGCGTCAGGCCGCGTCAGGCCGGGGACAGCTCGCCCTGCTCGGCGGCGTCGGTGTCGGGAGGGTTGCCGTAGCGGCGCTTGAAGAGGATCCACGCCACGAGTCCGGCGGGGAGGGGCAGCCAGAACGACGCGATGCGGTAGGCGAGCGTGGCGAGCAGCGCCTGGTCGCCGCCGATGCCGGCGAGCGCGAGCGTGGCGACCAGCCCGGCCTCCACGAAGCCCAGACCACCGGGGGTGATCGGGATCATGGCGAGCACGGCGGCGACGCCGTAGGCCAGCAGCACGAGGCTCAGCTTGGGGTGGGCGCCCACGGCGTACAGCGCGGTCACGAGCGCGAGGTAGTCGAGGAGCCAGTTGCCGACCGCGGCGGCCAGCGCCTGCTCCCATCGTGAGCCGAGGGCCTCGACGACGATGTTGCGCTGGACGATGAGCCCGGCTGCCGTCGGCGGGTTGGATCGGTCGAGGCGGTGGTAGAGCGGACCGGCGAGCCGCTCGATCAGCCGACCGACCGCCTGCAGCGGGCGATCGAAGCGCACGAGGACGAACCCGATGACGAACAGCACGACGAAGACGAGCGCACCACCCCACGCGACGACCGAGAGGTTCTTGGGGACCGGTGCCCCGAACAGCGAACCGATCACCGCGACGAGGGGGAGGGCGAACAGCACGCCGTTGCTGATGAACGCGGTCGACGCCAGGGCCGTGCCGGCTTCGCCGCGTTCGACCCCCGAGACCGAGAGCATGCGCCATCCGACCGCCGTGCCGATCGCGGCCCCGCCGGGGACGAGCCGGCTCACCGCGTTGGACACGAGCTGCGCGGTGCCGGCGACGAACCAGTCGATCTGGGGTACGGCGATCCGGGTCAACCACCACACGCACACGAAGCTGCCGCCCTCGCAGAGGATCATGGCGATGAACCACAGCGGGTTGATGTCGCGGAGCTTCGGTGCCTCGGCGAAGACGTCGAGCACCCGCGGGGCGAGACCGTAGAGGGCGAAGGCGCCGACAAGGAGGAACAGGATCCGGAAGACGATCTTCCAAACCGACACCCGTGACGACGGGGCGAGGCTGACCTCGGGGGTGAACTCGTGGGCGGGGACGAGCGGCGGTGCCTCCTCGTCGCCGGCCCCTGCGACCTCCGATGCCATCCGGTGAGGCTAAACCAGCTTCGGGGCCGTGCCGGGGGTCGCGGTCGGCGCGTCCTGGTCGGCGACCTCGGGGGCGAGACGGCGCGACGTGAGGCGCTCGGTCCACGCCGAGGGGTCGTCGACCGCCGCCGGGGTCGATCCGATGAACTCGACGAGCGTGTCGACGAACCGTTCCGGGTGCTCGTTGTGCGGGAAGTGGCCGCAGTCCTCGAAGATCACGAGCCGGCTCCCGGGCATGGCGGCGTGCGCGTCGTGGGCGTGGGCGACGGGGATGATGCGGTCACGTTCGCCCCAGATGATGAGGGTCGGGACGTGGGCCGCGAGGTAGAGGCGGTCGTGGGCGCTGACGGTCTGGCCGCCGGGGTCGACGACGGCGCGCAGGGTGCGTACGAACGCCTCGCGGTTCTCGGGTCGTGTGAGCGACACGTAGCCGCGCCACTGCTCGGCGATCGACGGGGCACGGATGCCGCGATCGTGGAGCCAGCGGCTCACCGAGTTGCCCGCCTCGCGGGCGAACGGCGGGAACAGGACCGGCAGCAGGTACTCGCTGCCCGGCAGCGTGAGTGCCCGCAGGAGCGGCGACACCTCACGGCCGAGCCCTCCGCTGTCGACGAGGACCAGTCGCTCGCACCGCTCCGGGTACTGGTAGGCGAACTGGAGGGCGACACCACCACCGAGCGACTGCCCGACGATGGTGGCCCGGTCGACTCTCAGGGTCGCAAGGAGGTCGCGCAGCATGCTGGCGAAGCTGCCGAGCGAGTAGTCGTGGCGCGGCTTGGCCGAGCGCCCGTGGCCGAGCAGGTCGGGCGCGACCACGAGGTGGTGCCTGCTGAGGGGCTCGATGACGTCGCGCCACGTGTCGGCACTGCCGGCCATGCCGTGGATGAGGAGCAGGCAGGGCCGGTCGCGATCGGCCGAGACGTCGCCCTCGACGACGACCGACAATTCGTGACCGTGGATCGTGACGGTGCGGGGCTCCACCGGCGCAGGCTACCGCCGAGTCCCCGAGTCCCCGAGTCCCCGAGTCCCCGAGTCCCCGAGGTCAGGTGCCGGGTCGAGTCAGTTGCCTTCGCCGAACGCGCCGGCGGTCCGGAGCTCGGCGATCCTCGTGGCGTCGTAGCCGAGCACGGAGGCGAGCACGTCGTCGGTGTGCTCGCCGACCGTGGGCGCCTTCGACGGCGTCGGCAGCTCCTCCCCGATGAATTTCACGGGCTGCGGCAGCTGATCGGCGCCGATCTCCTCCTTGGGGAACCAGGCGAAGCGGTCCTGGAACTGCACGTCGGCGCCGATGTTCGCCGGGGTGTTCACCGGGGCGATGGTGGTGTTGTGCTCGGCCGCGAAGGTGATCCACTCGGCCGACGTCTTGGTCCGGAAGATGTCGCGCAGCTCGGCCTGCAGTTCGCGGTTGTTGCGGGCGTGGTCGGCATAGGTGCTGCCCGGCCACCTCTCGAAGAGGTCGGTGCGGCCCACGGCCTCGGCGAAGTTCTTCCAGAACGCCTGCTCGGAGGCCATGAACAGCACATGGCCGTCGGAGGACTCGTACATCTGGTAGCGCACCCCCTCCTTCATGCCCGCGGTGCCGGGGGCACGGCGCTCGAAGTCATCCGACGCGTTGCCGGTCACCTCGGACTCGGGTCGTTCGTAGGCGCGGTAGCTCTCGGATCGGTACCAGTCGAACGCCGCGGCGGCATCGGACTGGGCGAGCTCCATCTCGGCTCCTTCGCCGGTGCTCCGAGCACGGACGATGCCGGCGAGCAGGCCGAGCGCGCCGTACAGCGGCCCGGCGTTGATGCCGACGGACACGTGCTCGGGGATGTAGCAGAAGCCCTCGTCGTCGTAGGCGGGGGTGACGACCCCGGCCCAGGTGTCGTAGGCGACGCCGTGGCTCGGCAGGTCGCGGTACGGGCCCGTCGAGCCGTAGCCCGAGATCGTGCAGAACACGATGGCGGGGTTGATCTCCTTGAGCACCTCGTAGCCGACCCCCCGCTTGGCCAGCGCGCCGGGGCGCATGGCCTCGACCACCGCGTCGGCCTCCCTGGCGAGCTCCTTGAAGATGGCGACGCCCTCGTCGGTGCGCAGGTCGATGGTGATGCTGCGCTTCCCCCGGTTGAGGTGGAGGTGCATGAGCGAGGTGCCCTCGACGATGGGCCAGGTCATCTGACGGACGTAGTCGCCGGCCGGCGGCTCGACCTTGATGACCTCGGCTCCGAGGTCGGCGAGGTTCGTCGTGATGGCGGCGGGACCGAGCATGGAGGCTTCGATGATCCGCACACCGGCGAGTGGTGCCTGCTTTGCCGTCATGTCGGTCGACCCTATCTGACGGGGTGTCAGGTGCCGGAACCGGGGGCGCATCGGCAGCGGTGGGGCGATCGTCGGGCGCGTCGAGGTCGAGACGGGCAGAGCACGGGAGGAGCGGTCGCGGCGAGAGTGCGCGACCCTCGCGGTCCTGAGGCATGATGGCCCGGCAGCCCGGTACGGGTTCGATCTCTCGTCTGCATCCAAGAGGAGTTCCGTCATGCGCGTCGTCGTCGATTTCGATCTGTGTGAGAGCAATGCCGTGTGCATGGGCATCGCACCTGAGGTCTTCGAGGTGCGCGACGACGACTTCCTCTACGTGCTCCAGGAGGAGCCACCGGAGGAGCTCCGCGACAAGGTCGAGGCGGCCGTGCAGCGTTGTCCCAAGCAGGCGATCTCCATCGAGGACTGAACCCGACGAACCGACTGGCCTGAGCGGCCTCGACCACACCGCGTCCGCCCCACGACTCCCGGAGGGGGTCGCAAGACGACTCGTCCATCCGAGCGCTCACTCAGCAGGAGCTCAACCGTGCCCTCACGAATCGCGATCGTCGGAGCGTCCCTCGCCGGCATGCACGCTGCGCACACCCTCAGACGTGCGGGCTTCGGCGGCGAGCTCACGATCATCGACGCCCAAGCCCACGAGCCCTACGACCGTCCGCCGCTCTCCAAGCAGATCCTGGCCGGCACGTGGGATGCGGATCGCATCACCCTTCCCGCGGCGAAGGAGGACCTCGACGTCGCCTGGCGCCTCGGCGAACCCGCCCGCCGGCTCGACCTCGAGAACCGTTCGGTCGAGCTCGCCGCCGGTGGCACCGTCGAGTTCGACGGCCTGGTCGTCGCGACAGGTGCGGGTGCGCGTCGCCTGCCGGGCCAGCCCGATCTCGCCGGGCTCCATGTGGTCCGCACCATCGACGACGCGTTCGACCTGCGTGCCGAGCTCGACGGGGGTGCATCGAAGGTGGTCGTCATCGGTGCCGGGTTCATCGGTGCCGAGGTGGCGGCCACCTGTCGTGGGCGCGGGCTCGACGTGACGATCCTCGAGGTCGCCGACGTGCCGCTCGAACGGGCGCTCGGACGTCAGATGGGTGAGGTGTGCGCCGACCTGCACCGCGACCACGGCGTCGACCTGCGCCTCGGCGTGTCGATCACCGGGTTCGAAGGCACCGACCACGTCACCGGCGTTCGGCTCGCCGACGGCTCGACCGTCGATGCGGACGTGGTGGTGGTGGGTGTCGGCGTCCAGCTCAACACCGGCTGGCTCGAGGGCTCCGGCCTGACCATCGACGACGGCGTCGTGTGCGACGAGACCCTCCTCGCCGCGCCCGGCATCACCGCGGCGGGTGATGTCGCCCGCTGGCCGAGCCGTCGCTACGGCCAACTCCTGCGCGTCGAGCACTGGGAGAACGCGGTGCAGATGGGTGAAGCCGCCGCCCATCGCCTGCTCGTCGACCTCGGAGAGGTCGATGACGAACCCGAGGCCTACGACCCCATCCCGTGGTTCTGGTCCGATCAGTACGATCGCAAGATCCAGCTGCTCGGTCGGTCGGGCGCCGATCACGACGTCGAGGTGGTCCTCGGGTCCACCGACGAGAAGCGCTTCGTCGCGCTCTACGGGCTCGACGGCGTCGCCACCGGCGTGCTCGGCATGAACCGGCCCCGCCACGTCATGCAGCTGCGCGCCGTCGTCGAAGACCGTGTGACCTGGGACGAGGCGATCCTGCGGGCCAAGGAGCTCGCGTGACCGACACCGGACCGCCCCCTGCCGACGAGCAGGTCGACATCCTCGACGACCTCGGGGAGGTCTCGTTCGTCACCACCCGTGCCGACATGCGTGCCCGCAACCTGTGGCATCGCTCGGTGTTCGTGGTGGTCACCAACCCGAGCGGCGACATCCTCGTGCACCGCCGGGCCGACTGGAAGGACGTCTGGCCCGGTCTGTGGGACTTCGCCTTCGGTGGGGTGCTCGCCAGCGGCGAGAGCTGGGAGGCCGCGGCGAACCGCGAGCTCGCCGAGGAGGCCGGCGTGTCGGGCGAGCTCTCCTACCTGGGCGAGGACCTCTACGAGGACGATCTCGTGCGCGAGCGGGCACGCATCTACCGGACCCTGCACGAAGGCCCCTTCACCTTCCCCGACGGCGAGGTCGTCGAGACCGCCTGGGTGTCGCTCGACGGTCTGCAGGCGTGGACGGCGGCCCACGAGATCTGCCCGGATTCGAAGGCCGTCGTCATGCCCCGCCTCGACGCTCCCTGATGGGGCGCCGGGGTCGCGTCCCCAGCCCTCGCCGGACGACGGTGGGCCACGCCCGGCCGGGATGCCGTGAGGTCCGCGCCGCGGGTGGTCGTCGGTGACGGCCGCCGCCTTCCTGCTGATCGCCTTCGGCATGTGCGCGGCCGTCGTGGATTGGGTCGCGGTGCTCCGCGAGGTCAAGCCGGCCGAGTACGTCGCCAAGCCGTTGGCACTCGCGCTGCTCATCGCGGCGGCGATCGCCATGGACCCCACCGACGACACCGTGCGCATCTGGTTCGTGGTCGCCCTGGGGTTCTGCCTGCTCGGCGACGTGCTGTTGATGATCCCGCGCGACTGGTTCCTGTACGGGCTGGGCGCGTTCTTCGTCGGCCACCTCGGCTACATCGTCGGACTCCAGCTCGCGGGGCGGTCGGGGCTCTGGTTCGTGATCGGCATGGCGGTGGTGGCGGTCGGCATCGCGGTCGTCGGCGTGCGCATCGTTCGAGCGACGAGGGCGAAGGCGCCCGAGCTCGCGGTGCCGGTGACCGCCTACATGGCGGTGATCTCCGTGATGGTCGCCTCGGCGTTCGGGACCCGCAACGGCTTCGCCGCGGCCGGGGCGCTGCTGTTCTTCGCGTCCGACGCCATCATCGCCTGGAACAGGTTCGTGACGCCGAAGCGCATCGCTCCGGTCGGGATCATGGTCACCTACCACCTCGGTCAGCTGCTCCTGGTGCTGTCGCTGGCCTGGGGCGGTTGGATCGCGACGTAGCTGCCATCGTGTCGGTGTCGGCGCACGCCGGTGGTTCGGATCGGCCATGCTGTCGACACGTATGCACGAGCGAGGACGGAGCGGTATGAGCGACGGACCTATCCCCATCGATCAGACGCCGGAGTGGCGGGCGCTCGTCGACCACCACGCGGCGATCGAGGGACTGCACCTGCGGGAGCTGTTCGATGCCGACCCCGACCGCGGCACGACGCTGGTCGCCGAGGTGGGCGACGTCTACCTCGACTACTCGAAGAACCGGATCACGTCGGAGACCTTGTCGCTCCTCGTCGACCTGGCCCGGCGGGCCGGGGTGGAGGAGCTGCGCGACGCCATGTTCGCCGGCGACAAGATCAACACGACGGAGCACCGCGCCGTCCTGCACGTCGCGTTGCGGGCGCCGGCCGAGGAGTCGATCGTCGTCGACGGGGTGGACGTCGTGCCCGAGGTGCACCGGGTGCTCCAGAAGATGCGGGTGTTCTCCGACCGGGTGCGTTCGGGGGAGTGGACGGGTCACCGGGGCAAGCGCATCCGCAACGTCGTCAACGTCGGCATCGGTGGCAGCGACCTCGGTCCGCACATGGCCTACGACGCGCTCAGGGACTTCAGCGACCGCAGCATCTCGGTGCAGTTCGTCTCCAACGTCGACGGCAACGAGTTCTGGGAGGCGACCCGTGGCCTCGACCCGCACGAGACCCTGTTCGTCATCGCGTCGAAGACGTTCACCACCCTCGAGACCATGACCAACGCACACACGGCGCGCGCCTGGGTGCTCGAGGCGCTCGACGGAGACGAGGCGGGCGTCGCCAAGCACTTCGTGGCGCTCTCGACCAACCAGGAGGGCGTCGAGGAGTTCGGCATCGACGCCGCCAACATGTTCGAGTTCTGGGACTGGGTCGGCGGGCGCTACTCGTACGACTCGGCCATCGGCCTGTCGCTCATGATCGCCATCGGTGCCGACCGGTTCGACGAGATGCTCCGCGGCTTCCACCTGGTCGACGAGCACTTCCGCACCACGCCCATCGAGCGCAACGTCCCGATGCTGATGGGTCTCATCGCCGTCTGGTACGACGACTTCTTCGGTGCCGAGACCCTGGCGGTGCTGCCCTACAGCCACTACCTGGGCCGGCTCACGGCTTACTTCCAGCAGCTCGCCATGGAGAGCAACGGCAAGCGCGTCACCCGCGAGGGCGACGCCGTGAGCTGGCAGACCGGCGAGATCGTGTGGGGCCAGCCCGGCACCAACGGCCAGCACGCCTTCTACCAGCTCATCCACCAGGGCACGAGGCTGATCCCTGCCGACTTCATCGGCTACGCCCGACCCCGCCACGACATCGGCGACCACCAGGACATCTTCATGGCGAACTTCTTCGCCCAACCCCAGGCCCTCGCCTTCGGCAAGACCGCCGAGGAGGTGGCGGCAGAAGGCGTCGCCCCGGAGCTCGTGTCGGCCCGGACCTTCCCGGGCAACCACCCGACGAGCTCGTTGCTCATCTCCGAGCTGTCGCCGTTCACGCTCGGCCAGCTCATCGCACTCTACGAGCACAAGACGTTCACCCAGGGTGCCATCTGGAACATCAACAGCTTCGACCAGTGGGGGGTCGAGCTGGGCAAGAAGCTGGCCCAGGCGATCATCCCCGAGCTCGCCGACCGATCTGTTGAGCCGGCTCATGACAGCTCCACGAACGCCCTGATCGGTCGCTATCGTTCCCTGCGTCGATGACCTGGACACGCGGGCACCATCGAAGCATCCCATCTCGACGACAGACCCGATCCGGGCCCGAGCGGGCAAGGATCGGGGGAGGAGAGCGCACGTGAAGGTCCTTGGCATCGACATCGGGGGATCCGGCATCAAGGGCGCGGTCGTCGACGTGAAGCGAGGCGTGCTCAAGACCGACCGGCTCCGCCTCCTCACCCCGAACCCTGCGACGCCCGACGCGGTCACCGGTGTCGTCGAGACGCTCGTCAAGCACTTCGACTGGGAGGGGCCGATCGGCTGCACGTTCCCCGGCGTGCTCGTCAACGGCACGGTGCACACCGCGGCCAACCTCGAGCCGTCGTGGATCGGCGTCGACGCCGGCCGCATGTTCAGCGACGTCACGGGTTGCCCGGTCACGCTGGTCAACGATGCCGATGCCGCCGGTCTCGCGGAGGTGGCGTTCGGCGCGGCGGAGAAGCAGCGGGGAACCGTCATCCTCGCCACGCTCGGCACCGGCATCGGGTCCGCGCTCCTCCTCGACGGCGTCCTCGTGCCGAACACCGAGATCGGCCACCTCGTCCTCGATGGGGCTGACGCCGAGAAGTACGCCGCCGACTCGGTGCGCGAGTCCGAAGGGCTGTCCTGGGACGAGTGGGGTGCCCGGGTCGGCGAGTACCTGCGCCTCGTCGAGAGCCTGCTGTGGCCGGACCTGTTCATCATCGGGGGCGGGGTCAGCAAGAAGCACGACAAGTTCTTCCCGCACGTCGAGTGCCGTACACCCGTCGTCGCAGCTCGGCTGCTGAACCTGGCGGGCATCGTCGGTGCCGCACTGGCCGCGGAGGCCGCGGGCGCCGGCGAGAAGGGGCGCAAGAAGAAGTAGGCCTGGGCGGCCCCGGTCGACCGGCCGAGGTGCGAGGCGAGTGCCGTGGCGCCGTCGATGCTCGGGATGTCGACCCTCGGCGCGGGCCGAACAACTAGCGTCGCCCGGCATGGAAACCATCTTGATCGTGCTGCTGGTGGTCGTCGTCCTGGCGGTCGTCGCGGCGCTCCTGCTCAACCCGGTGATCGCCAAGAAGAACGACGAGGCGATCCGCCAGGCCAAGGCGCTGCTGGACGGACCGCCACTGGTCATCGAGCCCCGCGTGGTCGGCTTCGCCAGCGATCCGCCCGAAGCGGGCGCACCGACCGGGCAGGGGTGCCTGGCACTCGACTCCGAGACGATCGTGTTCGTCACGACGGCGGGTCAGAGGCAGTTCGCCGTGTCCCGGGCGACCATCACCGACGTGTCGACGCCGGGCGATCCCCGTTCCGACGCGAAGACGTCGCTCGAGGTCCTCTACACCGATGCCGAGCACGGTGCGGTGAAGGCGTCCTGGCGTCTGACCGAGATCACGCCGTGGCTGCGCGAGCTCGGCTACGACTGGGGCCCCGAGGGGCCACCCCCCGAGACGACCGAAGACCCGGACGCCTGAACGAACCCGAAGGTCGGCCAGTTCCAGGGCGCCTGAACGGGTCCGGAGGAGATCCGGGGCCGGGGCCCGCGTGGGTCCTTGCGGTGCTCGGCCCTGTCTCGGTGGCCCGGTCCCCGTGGCTCTGCTTCCGGGTGACGAGCGCTAGAGAGGTGAGCCTTCCCGGCCACCTCGGGGCGCGAAGATCGTCACGTTCGTGGGTTCGGTGAGCGCGTCGAGGAACACGTCGGGACGACTCGAGAGGCCGTCGAGGGCCAGTGCCTGGACGATCCCCGTCCCCGGGGCCGACGTCGTCCGGCCGGCGCGATCGAGGGTCCAGCCCGGATCCGCGTAGTAGAGGGTGCCGTCCACGTCGATCGCCATGCCGAGCGGGGTCCCGGCGAAGAACGTGTTCGCATCGTCGAGACGCTCGGTGGGCCCGGCGGACAGGATCGCCGTGCGGAACTCGCCGTTGGCGTCGTACTCGTTGATCTGCCCCGAGATGGCGGACGACACCAGGATGCCGTGGTCGACAGAACCGGTGATGCCCGACGGATCGGTGAGCCCGTTCGGGCCGGCCGCGATGAACGACTCCTTGCGCGCCCGGTCGGCGGTGGGGGCTCCCGCCGCGTCGGGTCCGCTGCAACCGCCTACCGCGTCGGCGCTCGTCGGCAACCGGCTGTAGCGCCACACGCCGGCGGTGTCGCCGCTGGACGCGATGAGCACGCGGTCCTGCTCGTCGACCCATACCCCCCTCGGTTCGACCAGTGCCGTGTCGAGCCGGCACGCGGTGGGCGGCTTCGCTCCGTCGAAGGGGCCGAACCACACGGTGACCTGTCCGTCGGCGCCGCCCCAGCCCAGGTCCGTGGTGACGATGCGGCCGTCGCTGAGCGAGGCGCACCCGTACGGGCGCGGCGGCACGTCGGGAGGTCCGACCGGGAAGCTGTCGGCCCCGAACGTGGTGATCTGGGTGACGACGAAGGACCCGATGCGGTCACCGGTCAGCCGGAACACGCCCCAGGCGCTCTCGGTGCCCGAGGCCTCGGAGCCGACGGGCATGACGAAGCGGCCGTCGGCGCCGTCGGCACCCACGACGAAGCACAGCTGGTCGTGGACCGCGACGTCGGCGCTGGGCGACGCGGGATCGCCCGGATCGGTCGGCGCCGTGACCGAGATGAACTGGTAGTTCGTCGCATCTTGGGGATCGGCCGCGAGCAGGTAGCCGTCGGTCGACGTCAGCAGCGTCGACCGAACCTCCTCGGGGGCGGTCGTGGTGACCGTTCCCGGAGCGAGGGTGGAGGTGGACGACGAGTCCGACTTCGAGGTCGAGTCCTGCGGTGACCGGCAGCCGGTGGCCACGAGGGCGAGGGTGGCGAGCGCCGCGGCAGCGACCCGTGAGGTGCGGGCCATCAGCAGAGCACGCCTTCCCCGGGCTGGTAGGTGGCGTACACGTGGTCGACCTCGGTGTGGCCGTCTTCCACCCAGGTGCGGGTGCGTTCGGTGCTCACCTTGGTGCAGCGCCCCGACGGGCTCTCCGACTGGCCCGTCTGCTCCCCGTGGACCCAGGGAGTCGAGTAGAGCGAGACCGTGATGGAGGTTCCCGTGTAGGTCGGCCAGAGCAGGACGCCGTACGGCGTGTTGTTGGTGAACTTCAGGTCGGGGGCGGGGTAGGACAGGGTCGCCTCCCGGCCGTAGGGGTACCGGCTGATGTAGATCGTGTGGGCCTGGTACTCGACGAAGTCGAGCCCACCGAAGAAGGCGGCGTTGAACAAGGTGGTGGTGAACTGCGAGACGCCACCCCCGACGTCGTTCGTGAACTTGCCGGCGTAGATCACCCCGGCCTCCTGGTAGCCCTTGGCACTGGTTCGGGGACCGACGAGGCCGTTGAGGGAGAAGGTCTCGCCGGGCGCGACGACGGTGCCGCGCACGCGATCGGCCATGGTCTGGATGTTGTGCACCCGGCTCTGGCAGCAGGCGTGGTTCGTGGTGAACGACGCGACCTGCTGGGTGATGCCCATGGACTCCGCCCACTCGGCGTCGTGGGCGGGCTGGGCGACGGTCAGGTCGAGCGACACCGAGGTGAGACCACCGTCGAGCGCCTCCACGATGCGCGCGCTGCTGTCGGGCGCGCAGCACTTCGTGCCGGGACCCCCCGGGGTGTAGCTGACCGACCCGTCGCCGTTGACGTTCCAGCTGAGCTCGGTGGGCGGTGTGCCGACCGAACCGATGGCAGCGCCGAGGTCGGTGTCGATGAGGGAGGGGTCGAACGTGAACCGCAGGTGCTCGCCGCTCTCGTCGGGCTCGGCGATGACCCACGAGCGCAGGAGCTCGCCGTCGAGGCTGGTGGTGCGCCCGTCGATGTCGACCTCGAGGCTGGTCCCGACCAACGCGTTGGCGCGGTCGGCGATGGCCTGGGCCTCCTCGTCGGTGAAGGTCGGGGCCCGCGGTCCGGTGGTGAGGTCGACGGTGATGGGGTCCTCGCCGTCCTCGATGCTCTGGCGGAGCTGGGCGGCGACGTCGTCGGTGAGCAGGCCGGTGCCGTCGACGCCGGGGAAGGCGGCCATCTGGCCTTCGAACATGGTGACGACCGGTTCGGTGGGCACGACGAGGTTCGCGGCATCGAGATCGGCCAGGGCTGCTTCCCACGCCGTGTCGTCGACGGTGTAGGTGGGGGTGACGGTGCTGGTCGTGAGGAGCGATCCCAGCCACGCGAAGGGTCGGGCGAGGACGAACGCGTCGTGTCCCACCTCCAGAGCGGCATCGGCGGTGGCGTCGACGTCGACCCGGAGCCCCAGCGCACCCGCGGTCGTGTCGAGGTCGCCCGCGGGGGTGGTGACCACCACCGCCCGTTGCTGCGCGGCGGCGTCGACCTGGTCGATGCTCGCTTCGAGCTGGGCACGGTCCTGACCGCCGACGTCGATGCCGGCGATCTTCACGTTGCGGCTGACGCTGCCCTCGTGGACCTTGGAATCGATGCCCCAGCCGACGAGCAGGACCACGAGGAGGACGCCGACCACGATGGCCGCGACGCGGCCGTAGAAGCGGGGGGATTGTTGCGGGCTCACAGGACATCAACTCTCTCACGGCTGAGGCGGGCAGCGGCGGCAGGGCGACCACATCACGTGGTCGGGTACGGACCTGTGCCGACGGATGCCCCCGGGCCCGTCCAACAGGGGTCCGGGCCCGTCCGCCGGGGCGTCGGTGCTGCCCGTCCGATCGGTCTGCTCCGTTAGGCTCGCTCGTCCCGCTCGTGCGGGTCGACCGCCCATGATGTCCGTACCTCCTTCTGCCGATTCCGCCGTCCGGTCCGACGGCCCAGCGGCCGCCGAGCGGTCCATGCAGAGCTCGGCCCCCGGCTGGCCGGTCGTCATCGCTCTCGTCGCTTCGGTCGCCTGCCTGGTCCCGTTGGCCGTCCTCGTCGCGCAGGTCGTGGGGCGCACGTGGTACCCGTCAGGCGATCGTTCGCTCGTCGAGCTCCTGGTCCGCGACGTCGGTCACGACACGCGGCTCGTCGGTCCCTACTCGCGGTACGGGTGGAGCCATCCCGGTCCGGCGCAGTACTGGTTGCTCGCCATCCCCTATCGGCTCACGGGGTCGAGCTCGGTCTCGCTGCTCCTGGCGACGATCACGGTCAACGCGGCGTCGATCATCGGCATGATCTGGGTGGCCTGGCGCCGGGGTCGGGTCGTGCTCGCGGTCCTGACGGCCGCGGTCCTCTCCATCCTCCTGTCGTCCTTCGGTGCATCGTTCCTCGTCGATCCGTGGAACCCCTTCATCACGGTGCTTCCGGTCGGACTGTTCGTCATGCTCGTGTGGGCCGACGTCGACGGCGAGCGGTGGGCGCTGCCCGCGGCGGTCGCGGTCGGTTCGTTCGTGCTCCAGAGCCACATCGGCTACGCCGCCATCGTCGGCGTGGGCGGGATGTGGGTCGCCGTGCCCCGCGTCCGGTCCTGGTGGCGTCGTGGATCGGGGTCCCGACGGATCCGACGGCCCACGGCGGTGGGGTGGACGGCCATGGCGATCGGGGTGGTGCTGTGGGCTCCGGTCGTGGGGGATCAGCTGTTCGGCGCGCACAACCTGTCGGAGCTCGTCTCGTACTTCACCTCGTCCGGCGAGCCCCAGGTCGGTCCGGGCTACGCCGCCGGGGTCGTCGCTCGCGAGGTCGGCGTGGGTGCTCCCTGGTTCTCCGGATCGCCCGAGCCGGTGCGGATCGACGGAGGTGTCGAGGCCACCGCGATCTGGAAGCTGTGGGTGGTGGTCGGCGTGCTCGTGATCAGCGGGGGCCTGGCCTGGTGGGCCTCGCGTCGGACGTCGAACGCCCGTGGGGACGCGGGAGCCGGACTCGATGCTGCCGGCCTCGATGCTGCCGGGACGGAGGTCGCCGACGCGCCCGATCGGCGCCGTGGCCTGGGTGCGGCCCGACTCACCGCCGTGGTGCTCACGATGGTGCTGGCAGGTGTCGTCGCCGTGGCGCGCATCACCGACGTGGCCTTCGACTACCTGGTGCGGTGGTGGTGGGCGATCGGGGCCGTCACGTTCGTCGCCGTCGTGTGGGCCCTCTGGAGTGCGCTGCCCGTGAAGGCGCACCGGTCGTTCACGATCGTCGCCGTCGCGCTGCTGGGCGCGGTGCTGGCGTGGAACACCGTCGAGTCGGTGCGTGCCGCCTCCAACCTCGAGATGCTCGAGCCCGAGTTCGCCGGCCCGATCTCGGAGATCGCCGGGCCGACGATCGAGGCGCTCCCGACAGGCGAGCCGGTGCGCGTGGCGTCGGCGGGCTCGGGCCCCGGATCGGTCGCCGACGGCGTGCGGCTCCAGTTGGAGCGTGCCGGCATCCCCACGCTCGTGTCGCCTGACGACGGCTTCAAGTTCGGCGAGCACCGCAGCACCGGCGAGGTGCTGCCCACCGCCACCGTGTGGGTGGTGAGCGGCGACGAGCTCCGCAGCTGGATGGACCGCGACGACATGGCCTTCGTCTCGCTCGCCGATCCGATGAGCCCCGACGAGCGCGACGCCTGGAGCGCCGATGCCGCGACGTTGGCCGATCAGTTCCGGGCTGCGGGACGGCAGGACCTCGTCGACATGCTCTTCTCGGACGAGAGCCTCTTCTACGCCTCGGAGGTCCCCGGGGTCGATCTCGACCTGCTCCGGCGCGTCGACGAGGGTCGGCGGCGCGGTCGACCCTACGCCGTGTTCATCGGCGAGCCGACCGATCGCTGATCGCGCTCGGCCGGTCGCCGTCGCGCCGCGGGGCCTCGCCCGGTTCGTTCGCTGGTGGCCTGGTCGTCCACCACGCCGCGAGGGCCAGGACGACGAGTCCGAGCACGACGTAGACGTTGCCCTGGAGCATCTGGGCGGCCGTCCAGGAGAACTCGCGGTCGCCGGACGACGGCACGCGCCAGATCAGCCGGAGGGGTTGGGACACCACGAGGGTGCCCGCACCGAGCGCGATCCATGCCGGCCAGGAACCGCTCTTGCGGGCGAGGTGGAAGCCGAGCACCAGGGCCGGGACGAACCACACCCAGTGGTGAGACCACGACACGGGCGAGATGAGCAGACCGGTGAGCGCGCACACGAGCACGCCGGCGAGCTCGGGGCCGCGGCGCTGAACCCGCACCGCGGTCCAGAACCCGACCGCAGCGACCGCGAGCGCCAGGGGGAGCCACAGCCCGGTCGTGCCCGATGCGGCATCGGTGAGCCGGATCACGAAGCCGTTGACGCTCTGGTTGGCGACGTACGCGACGCCACCGACGCGCGTCGAGTCCAAGAAGAGGTGCTGGAACCAGAAGTCGGTCGACTCCGAGGGCAGGACGACGAATCCGACGGCCACCGTGGCCGCCGCGGCCACGACGGCGCGCACGCCGGCGGTGAGACGCTTCGTGAGCAACAGGTAGGGGATGAAGATGGCAGGCGTGAGCTTGAAGCCGGTCGCGACGCCGACGCCGATCCCCTTGAAGCGAGAGGTGTCGGGCAGCAGGAGGTCGCAGACGACGATCGCCATCAGGATCAGGTTCACCTGGCCGAAGTGGAAGGTCTCGTCGACCGGCTCGAGCATGGCGCCCACCGCCGAGATGGCGAGCACGACCCCGATGCCGCCCTTGTCGAGCTCGTAGCCGAGCGATCGCACGGAGGCACCGACCGTCACGAGCAGCGCTGTGACGTTCAGGAGCACCATGCCCGCTTGCGCCACCGACCAGGTGAGCAGCGCCATGGGTATGAAGGTCGCCGCGGCGAACGGCGTGTAGGTGAAAGGAAGGAATCCGTCGTACTGGAGGTCGTACAGCTGGTCGGTCTCGCGGGCCACGTCGCCGCCCCACCGGTAGACGCGGAGATCGATCATCCCCCAGCCGTCCTTGTCGACCCAGTCGCTGACGTATCGAGCCAGGACGCAAGCCACCAGCACGCTGCCCACCAGCAGCCACCACGCGGAGAGGTGGTCGCGCGTTGAGCCCTCGCCGTGGGGGTCCGCCGCGTGAGCGCTCATGACGGTCGCTCGCTCAAAACAGCCGCAGGACGTTGGACTCGACGCCGCGCAGCTCGTCGTAGTCGACCTCGACGCAGGCGATGTCGCGCGCGCCGGCGAGCACCTTGGCCTGGGGCTTGATCTCCTGGGCGACGAACATCCCGCGCACGGGTCGCAGCGCCGGGTCGAGGTTGAGGCGCTCGATGTAGCGGGTGAGCTGCTCGACGCCGTCGATCTCACCCCGGCGCTTGATCTCGACGGCGATGGCGTTGCCGTCGGCGTCACGGCACAGCAGGTCGACGGGGCCGATGTCGGTGGGGTACTCGCGGCGCACGAGTCGGAAGTGATCGCCCAGGCGTTCGACCTGCTCGGCCAGCAGCTCCTGGAGGTGGGCCTCGACGCCGTCCTTCTGGAGCCCGGGGTCGACGCCGAGGTCGTAGCTGTCGTCGGAGAGGACCTCGTCCATCGTGATGGTGAGGGTCTCGCCCTTGGGGTTGGTGACCGTCCAGGTTCCGGGTTCCTCGCGGATGGTGCAGGGCGCGGTCATCCAGTTGAGCGGCTTGTAGGCACCCCCGTCGGCGTGGATGCACACGCAGCCGTCGGACTTCACCATGACGAGCCGGGTGGCGAGGGGGAGGTGGGCGGAGAGCCGCCCGACGTAGTCGACGGAGCACCGGGCGATCACGAGCCGCATGACCCCCACCTTACGGTCCCCGGCCCCCTGGCCGTTCTGGCTGGGTTCGGACGTCGTCGACAACGGCTCGTCCCTGCCGCAGGGACCGCGCTCAGGCCAGGTCTCGGCCGTGGAACCGCGAGCGGATGAGCTCGCGGCGTTCCTGGAGCTCGCGGTAGGTGAGGCGATCGGTCCCCGCGCTCACCCCGAGGGTGCTCTTCACGCTGGCGAGATCGACCTCGAAGGTCGCGGGGTCGACGCCGACCTCGGCGGCAAGCCGGTCACCGTGAGCCGTGGCGAAGTGCGTGGCGACGTTCGTGATCTCGGCGAAGAGGTCGAGGTCCGGTGCCATCGTCGCGATCGCTCCGTCGACGAAGATCATGTTCTTCACGAACAGCATGAGCTCCTTGGGCATGCGGGCGCCGTAGGCGAGGAGCTGCTTCATGACGCCCTGGAGCTCGCGGATCATCTCCTCGGGCGTGAGCTGGGTGGGGTCGATGCCGGGGCCGTCGAGCCCGAGATCGGCGATCACCGCGTCGAGGTCGGTGTCCGGGGGGAGCGCGCCCAGCTCGACCAGCGCCTGCACCTGGGCATGGAGGTCGTTCATGGTGCCGCCGATGAGGAGGCGCAGGAACGCCATGCGGCGCTGGTCGTCGAGGCGGCCGGTGATGCCGAAGTCGAGGAGCACGACCTGGCCGTCGTCGAGCACGAGCAGGTTCCCGCCGTGGAGGTCGCCGTGGAAGATGCCGTGGATCATGGCCCCCTCCATGAAGCCCACCATCCCGGTGCGGATGACCTCCTCGGTGTCGATGCCCGCGTCGCGCATGCCCTCGAGGTCGTAGAAGGCGAACCCGTCGAACCGCTCCATGACCAGCACGCGGGGCGTCACCAGCGTGGGGTGCGGGCGGGGGACGATGTAGCCCCGCTCGTCGAGCCCGGCGAGCGCCTCGGCGATCTCGACCATGTTGTCCGCCTCGAGGCGGAAGTCGAGCTCCTCGACGATGGTGGCGGCGAACAGCTCGACCAGGGCGGGCGGGTTGGCCAGGGCCGCCACGGGGATGCGCCCGACGAGGAACGGGGCGAGCCAGGCCAGGACCCGGATGTCCTGGTGCACGAGGCGGCCGACCGACGGGCGCTGGACCTTCACCACGACCTGCTCGCCGGTGCGAAGCGTGGCGCGGTGCACCTGGGCGATGGACGCGGCGGCGATCGGCCGGTGGTCGAAGCTGGAGAAGACCCGCTCGATGCTCTGGCCGAGCTCGGACTCGACGACAGCTCTGACGTCGTCGAACGGCTCGGGCGGCACCTTGTCACGCAGCAGCTTCAGCTCCGACACGAGCTCCTCGGGGAAGAGCCCTTCGCCCGAGCTGATGATCTGGGCGAGCTTGATGTAGGTGGGTCCGAGCTTCTCGGCGGCCCGGCGGATGCGGCGGGAGAGGTCGCGCTTGGAGTCGGATCCGCCCCGGCGCCGGCCGATCAGCCACCACCCGGCGACGGCGAGGCCGATGCGCCACACCACCTCGACGACCCGGATGCGGGGCGGGAGGCGCCGGGGGCGGATGAGGTCGGGGAGCTCGCGGGCCAGGGTCCAGCGGACGGAGGGAACGACACGGCGCCAACCCAGGGCGTTGGGATCGGCGCTGATGATCCACGGCGGCGTGTCGGAGAAGGCCCCGACGTCGAAGTCGGCGGGCTTGTCCCGCCGAGGCGAGTCGGTGCCCGAAGAGGTGTTGGACGCGGCCCCCATGGTCGGTCGAGTGTACGGCTCGGACCTGGAACCGGACCGCTGCCGACGGGATCGACGATGTGGGACCACACGTGGCCGCGCGAGAGGATTGACCCATGTCCTCCACCGATCCCGCGAGATCGGCATCCGATCCGACCCGAGCGGTGGTCGTCCTTGCCGGTGGGCGAGCCGAGCGGTTCGGGTCGGACAAGACCCGCGCCTCGGTCGACGGCGTCTCCCTGCTGGAGCGGGTGCTGGGCGTGGCCGGCCGGCTCGTGCCGCCGATCGACGAGGTCCTCGTCGTGGGGCCGTGGGCGCCCCCGGGGGTTCGTCACGTCACCGAGCCCGAGCGGTTCGGAGGTCCGCTCGTCGCCCTCGGCTTCGCGCTCGGCGAGGTGTCGGCACCGCTCGTGCTGGTGCTCGCCGCCGACCACCCCGAGCTGGCGCCTGCGCTGCTCGAACTGCTGATCCGGCGCCTGGCCGAAGATGTCGACGCCGATGCGGTCGTCCCGGTGCGCGACGGACGACGCGAACCTCTGGTGGCCGCCTATCGCCGATCGGTCGGGGTCGCGATCACCGAGGTCCTCGACGCGCGAACTCGCAGCCTGCAGTCGTTGCTCGGGGTCGTCAAGACGGTGGAGGTGGCCGAAGACGAGTGGCGCGAGGTCGACCCCGAGGGCAGGTCGTTCCGCGACGTCGACCACCCCGAGGACCTCGATCGCCACCGGCCGTGAACCCCGGTGCCGTTCTGGCGTGCAGAATCGTCGTCATCCGACGACGACGAACGCCAATTGTGTGGGAGGCGGGTCGGGTCGGTCAGGCCGGGGTCAGCTCGGGCGACGGGACCGGCGCAGCGCGTTCACGAGGTGGACCAGTCCCGACAGGACGGCGGCGAGGGTCTCCTCCGCTCCTCTGGTGCTGCCCGGGAACGTGGCCACGATCGTGCCGTCGACGAGTCCGGCCACACCCCGCGACATGAGGGCGTACGGCGTGCGGTCCTGGCCGAACGAGCGGGCCGCCTCCATGAGCCCGGGAAGGTCGGTGGTGAGCAGTGGCGCGATCGTCTCGACCGTTCGATCGTCGGGGCCCACGCCGGTGCCGCCGACCGTGATCACCACCTCGACGTGGTCGGTCACGTGGCGCTCGATCTGGGTGATCAGCGCGTCGTCGGCCCGGGCGAGCACCGCGTGCGACACGACCTCGAAGCCAGCGCTCCGCAGGCCGGCGTCGACCGCCGCACCCGCGGTGTCTGGCTTGGAGCCGCGGGCCACCTGATCGGACACGACGATCACCGCGGCTCGACCGTCGCGGACGACGCGGCGGAAATGGACTTCCCGCCCAGCTTCTCGACGAGGCGCAGCCCGTCGACGACCATCTCCTCGCCGGCGTGCGGCTTCATCATGTCGTAGACGCACAGCGCAGCAGCCGACGCGGCGGCGAGGGCCTCCATCTCCACGCCGGTGGCAGCGATGGTGCGGACGGTGGCTCGGATGTGCAGCGAGGTCGGCTCCTCCGAGGGGATCGGATCGATCTCGATGACGGTGTCGAGCACGGGGATCGGATGGCAGTGGGGAAGCCAGAACGGGGTCTGCTTGACCGCCATGAGCCCAGCGATGCGGGCGGCCTCGACGACGTCGCCCTTGTCGACCTTGCGCTCGACCACGAGCGCCACGCCGTCGGCGCCGAGGTGGATGCGAGACTCGGCCGTCGCGGACCGCAGGGTGGTCGGCTTGTCCGTGATGTCCTTCATCGGTGCGAGGTGTGCGGCGCGGGCGAGGTCGACGAGGAGGACGCAGACGAGGTCGTCGAGGTCGAGGTCGTCGAGGTCGGGGACTCCAGTGCACAGCCCTGGACGAACGCACTGGTGCCGTCGGCGTAGAGCTCCTCTTTCCAGATCGGCACCGTGTGCTTGACGACCTCGACGACCGCGGTGATCGCCGCGAAGCACTCGGCGCGGTGCGCCGAGCGCACGACCGCGATGATCGCGGCCTCGCCGATCTCGAGGTCGCCGACGCGGTGGACCACGCGGCACACGGGCACGCGGTGCTCGGCCCGGACCTCCTGCTCGATCTCGCGGATCAGCTTGTCGGCCATGGACTCGGCCGCCGTGTACGAGAGGCGCAGGACCGCCTTGCCGTCCTGGTGGTTGCGCACGACCCCGGTGAACGTGGCCAGCGCGCCGCAGTCGGGGCGCTCGGTGCCGGCGACCAGCGCGTCGAGGTCGAGGGGATCGGCCTGGATCCGCGGCATCCGGTCGATTCGTGCATCGGAGCCCGTCACGGCAGCCATGGCATCACCATCCTCGTCGTTCGGTGCTGGTGGCGTCGATCTGGTGCGGGAACCGCACGAGAGGTCCGCAATTCGGTCAGGTCAGATCTCATCCGCCGGCGACCGGGGGGAGAAGGGCCACCTCGATCGGTGCGTCGATGGGGTGATCGTGGGCCACGAGCTCGTCATCGATGGCGACGGCGCAGGTGGGGAGCAGCTGCACCAGTCCGTCGGCCGGCCCCCGGTCCGCGGCGAGAGCGGCGAGGATGTCGCGGACCGTGCCAGGTCCGTGGAGCGCGACGGCCAGGGTCTCGGCGCCTGCTTCGCGTCGAGCCGGTCCGTAGCACCGAACGGTGATCTCAACCGCCACGGGTGTGCATCTCCCGATGTGGATCGCGCCGCAGGACCTGGACGGGGACCGGCGTGCGACGCTCGGCGAGGGCGAGCCGGTCGACCGCGCCCTGGTCGTCGCGCTCGCTCCACTCCTCAACGATGCGGTCGCGGAGCTCGCCACGCGTGGCACCGTTGCGCAGCGCGGCTCGCAGGTCAGAGCCGGTGGCGGCGTAGAGGCAGCGGTACCACGTGCCGTCGGCGGTCAGCCGGGCCCGGTCACACGACGCGCAGAACGGCGTGGTGGTCGACGGCACGATGCCGAACTGAGTCCCGTCCGCGGTGCGGTATCGGCGAGCGGGAGCGGACGACCGAGTGGAGACCGGCTCGATGGGACCGTGCCGCTGGGCGATCGTGGCGAGCATCTCGTCGGATGAGACGACCTGCGAGGGCTGCCAGCTCGTCGCGCCGTCGACGTCCATGTACTCGATGAACCGCAGCTCGGCACCCGCATCGGAGGCGAAGGCGAGGAGGTCGCCGATCTCGTCGTCGTTGACGCCGGCCATGACGACCGCGTTGATCTTCGTCCCGGTGAAGCCGACGCGGCGGACCGCGTCGATCCCGGCGAGCACGGCATCGTGGTTGTCACGGCGGGTGAGGCCGTGGTGTCGCTCGGGTCGGAGCGTGTCGAGGCTGATCGTCACGCGGTGCAGGCCGGCCACCATCAGCGCAGCGGCGTGGTCGGCCAGCAGGGTGCCGTTCGTGGTGAGGGCGATGTCGTCGATCTGCTCGATGCGGGCCAGTCGCTCGACCAGGTCGGGCAGGCCACGCCGCAGGAGCGGCTCACCTCCCGTGAGGCGAACCTTGCGCACGCCGGCGCCGACGAAGGCCCGGACCACCGTCTCGATCTCCTCGAAGGTCAAGATGTCGTGACGGGGCAGCCACTCGTACTCGTCGTGGGGCATGCAGTACGCGCACCGCAGGTTGCAGCGATCGGTGACCGAGAGTCGCAGGTCGTGCAGCGGCCGTCCCCGGGCATCGACGACCGCCCCGGTCGCGGCCGGAGCCGGGACGGGCGAACCCGTGGGAGGGGTTCGGGTGGATGCGGGCGCACGGCTGGTGGTGGACATGGTGAGCGGAGATGGTGTCGGGTCCCCGACGGGATCCTCGATCGTGGGCCAGCGTACGGCGCCAGCGAGGAAGCGGGCCCGTCGGCGTGTGGCGCTTGGGCATCGGGTGGCTCTCAGCGGGGGTCTCGACGCTCTGCGCCAGAGGCAACACGGGAGTGTGCGTGCGGAAACGACCTCGAAACATGGCGTGGTCACACTCGCCCCGTGCCCCCCCGCCCCCTCGATGCGCTCACGGTCGGCGTGACCGCTGATCGCCGTGCCCGCGAGCAGACCGAGCTGCTGCGCCGGCGCGGGGCGCGAGTCGTGCACGGACCGACGATCTCGACCGAGCCGCTCGGCCCTGCCGATGTGGTCATCCCGGCCACGCTCGCCGCGATCGACCACCGGCCCGACATCGTCGTGTTCACCACCGGCCTGGGCGTGCGCTCATGGGTCGATGTCGCCGAGTCGGCGGGTCTGGCCGAGGACCTGGTCGACACCGTCAACGCTGCGACGCTCGTCGTGGCCCGCGGTCCCAAGGCGCGCGGCGCGGCGGCGACGTTCGGCATCGACGTCCACTGGGAGGCGTCGCAGGCGCGGGCCAGCCAGATCCTCGAGCACCTCGAACCCCAGGTCGCCGGGCGCCGGGTGGTGGTCCAACGCGACGGCGAGGAGGTCGCGCACCTCGCGCTGGCGCTCGAAGCCGCGGGGGCCGAGGTCGTCGACGTGCCCGTCTACCGCTGGAAGCTTCCGGTCGACCGCGACCCTGCCCACCGGCTCATCGCCGCGATCATCGACGGGGCGATCGACATCGTCACCTTCACCTCGGCGGCGTCGGCGCGCAACCTCGTCGCGATCGCCGACGGAATCGGCGTCGGCACGGAACTGCGCGACTCGAGCAGCAGGCGACTGCTGGTCGCGGTCGGCGATGTCACCGCCGAGGCCGTCGAGGCGCTCGGACTGGGCTCCGCCATCGCTCCCGAACGGCCCCGCCTCGGGGCCATGACCCACCTCGTGTCGAGCCGCGGCGGTGCGCTTCCGACCGTGGACGTCGGGGGTGTGCGCGTCCGCACGGGCGGGTCTGCCGCGCTGGTCGGCGAGTCCGTGCTCGACCTCGCGCCCCAGGAGCTGGCCGTGTTCGCCGCGCTGGCGCGCCGTCCCGGGGTCGTGATGGCGAAGGCGGAGCTGCGCCGCATGGCGTGGCCCGCGGGAGCGAACGTCGACGACCACGCCGTGGAGGTCACCGTCGGGCGCCTGCGGAGACGCCTGCCGGACGTGCTCCAGATCGCGACGGTGGCCAAGCGCGGCTACCGGCTGGTCCCCGGTGACCGGTCGCCTGACGACGGGGCCCCGGAGCGGGCCACGCCCGGGTCACGGACCACGACGTGACGGTGGCGCGCGCGTCGCTCGTGCACCTCACATCGCCGTTCGTCGCCCGTGCGCACCCCGTCGCGCGAAGGACCCGATGCGGCAACAGGGGGGCAACCCCCGATCCGTACGGTCCTCGCACTGACCCACTCACGCGTCGGAGCGACCCATGACTGTCACGACCCCCCCAGTGCCAGGCCCGCACGTGGCAGGCCCACCAGCGTCAGGCCCGGCAGCGTCAGATCTGGCCGAGCTCGGCATCGACCAGCTCGCCGAGCCCGGCACGAGGTCACGGCCGACACGAGCGCCACTCCGGATCTCCCGTCCCTGGATCACCGAATGGGAGCCCGAGGACATCGCCTTCTGGGAGCGGACCGGGGCCCGGATCGCCAACCGCAACCTCGCCTTCTCGGTGCTCTCCGAGCACGTCGGCTTCTGCATCTGGAGCATGTGGTCGGCCCTCGTGCTCTTCCTCGGCCCCGCCTACGGGTTCGATCCGAGCCAGAAGTTCCTGCTCACCACCGTCCCGGCGCTCACCGGTTCGGTCCTCCGCATCCCCTACACCTTCGCCACGGCCAAGTTCGGGGGGCGCAACTGGACGATCTTCTCGTCGATCATCCTGCTGGTGCCGCTCGGGGTCACGGCCTACGTCCTCGAGCCGGGGGTCTCGTTCGCCACGCTGCTCGCGGTGACGGCGCTGGCCGGGATCGGTGGCGGCAACTTCTCGTCGTCGATGTCGAACATCGATGCCTTCTACCCGCAGCGGCTCAAGGGGTGGGCACTCGGCCTCAACGCCGGGGGTGGCAACCTCGGCGTGGCCGCGGTGCAGCTCGTCGGGCTCGTCGTGCTGGCCACCGCCGGCGCGTCGCACCCCCGGTACGTCCTCGCCGTCTACGCGCCGCTGGTGGTCGTGGCCACGGTGTGCGCGGTCTGGTACATGGACAACCTCGCGACGGCGAGCAACGAGAAGGGCGCCATGCGCGAGGTGATCCGCGAAGGTCACGCCTGGATCATCATCGCCCTCTACCTCGGCACGTTCGGATCGTTCATCGGATTCAGCTTCGCCTTCGGTCAGGTGCTGCTCACCCAGTTCAGCGATCAGTTCGCCACCCCCGCCGATGCCGCTCGGCTCACGATCCTGGGGCCGCTGATCGGTTCGCTCATCCGTCCCGTCGGGGGTCGCCTGGCCGATCGGTTCGGGGGCTCACGGGTCACGATCTGCACCTTCGTGCTCATGACGCTCGGAGCTGGTGTCGTGCTGGCGGCGTCGGGGAGCGCGTCGCTGCCGGTCTTCATCGCCGGGTTCACCTGCCTCTTCGTGCTCAGCGGGGTGGGCAACGGCTCGGTCTACAAGATGATCCCCAGCGTCTTCCGGGCCAAGGCCGACCTCGCGGTGGATGCAGGTGCCGACCCCTTTGCGGCGGAGGCCGACTCGCGGCGCCGGTCCCGAGCGCTGATCGGCATCGGGGGTGCCACCGGGGCCTTCGGCGGCGTGCTGGTGATCCTCGCCCTCCGCCAGTCCTTCCTCTCGGTGGGTGACGGCAACGCCGCCTACCTGGGCTTCATCGCCTACTACCTGGCCTGCGCGGCGATCACCTGGTTCGTCTACCTCCGCTCCTCGGAGCGGAAGCTGGAAGGAGTCTGAGATGGGCAACGTCGCTTCGCCCGAAGAAGCGGTCGGTCGACCGGTGGTCCTGGTCATCGGCAACGGCATGGTCGGCCATCGCCTCGTCGAGGCGGCCGTCGAGCGTGGCCTGGTCGACACGCACCGCTTGGTCGTGGTCGGCGAGGAGCGCCGTCGGGCCTACGACCGGGTGCACCTGTCGGCGCTGTTCGACGGCTCGACGGCCGACGACCTCTCGCTCGGCGACGGCTCGGTCTACGGCCACGACGCCGTCGAGCTCGTGCTCGGCGACGCCGTGGTGGCGCTCGACACCGAAGGTCAGGTCGCCACGCTGGGTTCCGGCCGCACCGTTGCCTACGACGCCTGCGTGCTCGCCACCGGATCGGCACCGTTCGTGCCACCGATCGAGGGCACCGACGCGGTGGGCAGCTTCGTCTACCGGACCATCGAGGACCTCGACGCCATGCGGGCCTGGGCCAGCGGATGCCGGACCGGTGCCGTGGTCGGTGGAGGTCTCCTCGGCCTCGAAGCGGCCAACGCACTGAAGCTGCTCG
>CAZGEF010000028.1:0-33590 GCA_964525005.1 uncultured Rhabdothermincola sp. | reverse complement strand
ACGGTCATGCTGATGCTCGGCGCGGCCAACACCGACCCCGACGAGTTCGGCCCGACCGCAGGTGCGTTCGACCCGGACCGGGAGGTCAACCGGCACCTCGCGTTCGGCGGTGGTCCGCACCGGTGCCTCGGTTCGCACCTCGCTCGGCTCGAGCTGCAGGTCGCGCTCGAGGAGTGGCACCGCCGCATCCCCGACTACGAGATCGCCGAGGGCGCCGATCTGGTCTACTCGCCGGCCATCCGCGAGATCGAGCACCTGCCACTCGTCTTCCCGGCCACGAGCGCACCCTGATGCGCATCGGGCCCGTTGCTCGAGGGGTCCGAGCCCGGTCCTGCGGTGGTCGGAGATCCGTCCTATTCTGACACTCATGTCATGTTCAGGGGGCCGGGTCGATCCGATGAGGACGGGCCGAGAGCTGGGCGCCGAGTCCCGCCTGCTGATCGACGGGAAGCTGGTCGAGGCGGCACGACGGGCAGATCGAACGGGCAGATCGAACGAGCAGATCGAACGAGACGCCGGTCCGCGGGACGGGCGTGACAACGTGACGAAGAGGGGGAGTGGGCCATGCCGGGACCGCTGGACGGAATCCGTGTCATCGAGGTCGCGAGTTGGATGTTCATCCCGTCGGCCGGAGCGGTCCTGGCGGACTGGGGCGCGGACGTGCTCAAGGTCGAGCATCCCGAGACGGGGGACCCGCAGCGGGGGCTGGTGACCTCCGGCCTGCTTCCGGCCGGCACCGTCAACTTCATGGTGGAGCAGCCCAACCGGAGCAAGCGCTCGGTCGGCATCGACCTGTCCACCGAGGGCGGGCACCAGGTGCTGATGGACCTGGTGGCAGGGGCCGACGTCTTCCTCACCAACTACCTGCCGCACGTGCGGACAAAGCTCCGCATCGACACCGACGACCTGCGCGCCGTGAACCCGAACATCGTCGTCGCCCGCGGGTCGGGAACCGGTCCCCTTGGCCCCGACGCCGACGAGGGCGCCTACGACGGTGCCGCGTTCTGGGCGCGTGGCGGGGTCGGCGCCACGATGCCGGAGATGGACGGGTGGCCGCCCGGACAACCCACGCCCGCGTTCGGCGATGTCATGGGGGGCCTGACGACCGCCGGAGCGATCGCCGCGGCTCTGCTCCAGCGTGAGCGCACCGGTGAGCCCAGCGTGGTCGATGTCTCGCTCCTGTCGACCGCCATGTGGCAGATCTCGCCCATGATCATCGCCTCGAAGCTGTTCGGCTTCTCCAAGATCCCCCAGGGCGACCGGACCAGCTCGCCCAACCCCGGTGTCGGCACCTACCGGACGTCGGACGGTCGCTTCATCGCCCTGATGCTGCTGCAGTCCGACAAGCACTGGGACGACTTCACCGCTCGGCTCGGCGTCCCCGACATGGCGACCGATCCCAGGTTCGCCGATGCCGCGGCGCGAGCCCAGAACTCGGGCGAGTGCATCGCTCGCATGGACGCGGCCTTCGAGAGTCGACCGCTCGAGCACTGGAAGGAGGCCTTCGCCACCTTCGCCGGGGTGTGGAGCCCGTTCCAGACCCTTGACGAGCTGTACGAGGACCAGGACGTGGCCGCCAACGGGTACCTGCCGACGATGACGGCCGCCGACGGCCAGGACGTCCAGCTCGTGGCCAGCCCGGCGTTGTTCGACCAGGAGCCAGTCCAGGTGGCGCGCGCCCCCGAGCACGGCGAGCACACCGAGCTGGTGCTCATGGAAGCCGGCTACGACTGGGAGCGGATCACCGCGCTGAAGGAGTCCGGCGCCATCCTGTAGGCAGCCGGCACCGGCCGCCCGAACGCGGCAGGGGCCGCCCGACACGGCACTAGCTTGTCGCGATGGCATCGGGCATCGTGCGGCGCCCGCCCTTCGGGAGCAACCCCGTGGTGGGCGAGCGGGGGACCGACACCCGTCGTCGCGTCCTCGACGCCGCGCTCGAGGTGTTCGCCGAGGTCGCGTACCCCGATGTCCGGGTCGAGCAGATCACCGAGCGCGCCGGGTGCTCCCGGCCCGCCTTCTACCAGTACTTCTCGTCCAAGGAGGACGTCTCGTGGACCCTGGCGACGGAGCTGGGCGAGGAGATGACGGCGCTGGCCGACCGGCTGGGGCCGGTCACCTCCGATGAATCCGGCCTGGCCACGCTCACCCGATGGATCGACGACTTCATGGCGCTGTACGAGGCCTGGTCGCCAGTGTTCCGGGCGTTCCCCGACGCCACCCGCGGCGACCGGGACCAGGTGTCGAAGGCGGCGACGATCGCCGATCACCGCGCGAAGCGCCTGCTCCGGGCCTTCGGTCTGCCCCGAACGGCGGCCAACCAACGGCTCGTGAGCAGCTTGGTGGGCGTGCTCATCCGGTGCAGCTTCTATGCCGAGGTCGCGCCGGCCGGCATGAGTCGTCGACCACTGGTCCTCGGGCTCGCCCGTCTGGTCCACCGCGTCCTCGCCGGTCCGGTGGAGGGCGTGAACTTCAAGAGGGGACGGAGCACCGGACGACGACGGATCCGGATCGTGGCCCCGCTCCAGCCGGCGCCCGCTTCCGGGCTGCGCGCCCGGGGCGAGCGCACCCGGCTCGCTCTGCTCCTCGCCGGGGCCGAGGTGTTGCCCGCACGCGGCTACCACGAGGCCAGGGTGGACGACATCGTCGAGGCCGCCGGTGTCAGCCACGGCACCTTCTACCGCTACTTCGACAGCAAGGACGACTTCTTCCGGGTGCTCGCCGAGGTCGCCTCCGGTCGGTTGACCGAGCTGATCGATCGCCTGGACCTCGACGCGCCCGCGCCCGACCTGCGCGCCTGGCTCGAAGACTGGTTCTCGGCCTACGAGGCCGACGGCGGCGTGATCAGCATCTGGCAGGACATGGGCAGCAGCGCCGAGCTGGCTGCCCTCTCCGAGCAGGTGTCCGCCTCGGTGTTCACGCGCCTCGAGAAGCTGCTCGATCGCCGCGACTTCGGCCACCCGCAGGTGGCGAGCACGATGCTGCTGGCCTTGCTCGAACGGGCGCCCTACCGAGTGTACGTGCTCGGGTACGGCACCCGATCGGGTGAGATCGACGCCGCGCTGACCATCATCGGGCGAGGGTTCCTCGGACTCGACGACCGTTGACGCGGTCCGGTGTTGTCGGTGTGCCCGGTTCCGTCGGGTTCAGCTAGCCGGCTCAACATCTCGGGGGAGCCCGAGCAGGCGCTCGCCGATGACGTTGCGTTGGATCTCGCTGGTACCGCCGGCGATGGTGAGGCAGCGGTTGGCCAGGAAGCCGAAGCTCCACTGGTTGGGTGCGCCGTCCGCGGTGGTGGCGCCGTCCGGGCCGAGGAGGGCGAGGCCCATCTCCTGGGTGCGCTGGTCGTGCTCCACCCCCAGCAGCTTGCCGATGCTGGCCTCCGGACCGGGTTGGGCGCCGCGCAGCGAACGGGCGGTGGTGCGCAGGCCCATGACCGCCAGGGCGTGAGCCTCGGCGACCAGGGCACCCAGGTCGTCGAGCAGGATGGGGTCGTCGGCATCGAGCGTGCCCTCGTCGATCCGAGCGTCGACGAGGGTGATGAGCGACTCGATCCCTCCGCCGAACGACGAACCGCTGCCCATCGACACCCGTTCGTTGGCCAGGGTCGTGCGGGCCAGGGGCCAACCGCGGTCGACCTCGCCGATCACGCAGTCGTCGGGGACGAACACGTCGTCGAAGAAGACCTCGTTGAACATGGCGAGGCCCGTCAGCTCGCGCAGCGGCCTGACCTCGATGCCCGAGGTCTTCATGTCCACGATGAAGTAGGTGATGCCCTGGTGCTTCGGTGCGCCCGGGTTGGTGCGGGCCAGGCAGATGCCCCAGTCGGCCTCGTTCGCCATCGTCGTCCAGACCTTCTGGCCGTTCAGCAGCCACCCGCCGTCGGTGCGGGTCGCAGCCGTGGTGAGCGCGGCCAGGTCCGAGCCGGCCTCGGGCTCGCTGAAGAGCTGGCACCACGAGATCTCGCCGTGCAGGGTGGGGCGCACCCACCGCTCCTGCTGCTCGGCCGTGCCGTGCGCGGCGATGGTGGGGGCCGCCCACGCGCCCACCACGAGGTGTGGCGTCCGCACCTTGGCCCGACGCAGCTCCTGGTCGATGACCACCTGCTCGACCGCCCCGGCGCCCCGGCCCCAGGGCTCGTCCCAGTGGGGCACGATGAGCCCCTCGTCGGCCAGCGGCCCCCGGCGCTCGTCCTTGGGAAGCGCGGCGATGGCATCGACGGTGGCGGCGATGTCGGCGCGCAGGGCCTCGGCCTCGGCCGGGAGATCGAGGGTGAGGTGGCGACGGGTGCCGGCGAGCGCGGCTCGGGCCAGGTGGGCGCGCCAGCGTCGGGGTCCACCGAAGAGCTGGCGGAGCGCCACGGCCCGTCGGAGGTAGAGGTGGGCGTCGTGCTCCCAGGTGAAGCCGATGCCGCCCAGCACCTGGATGACGTCCTTGGCATCGTCGACGAACGCATCGAGGGCCAGCGCCCCGGCCGTCGCCACGGCGACCTGCGCGGCGGGCCCCCAGGGGTCGTCGCCGTCGAGGGCGGCCGCTGCGTCCCACACCGCGGCCCGCGCCGCCTCGAGGCGCACCAGCATGTCGGCGCAGCGGTGCTTCACGCCCTGGAACTGGCCGATGGGTCGTCCGAACTGGCGTCGCTCGCGGGCCCAGGCCGCGGCCGTGTCGACGCACCAGGAGGCGCCGCCGACGGCCTCGGCCGCGGCGAGCACGATCCCGATCGCCTCGACCTGCTCGGTCGTGACGCCGGGGAGGGCGGTGGCCGGTGCGGCACCGGTGCGACGGTGGAGCCGTGCCAACCCGCCGGTGCCATCGAGGGCTGCGACCGGTGTCGGGTCGAGATCCGGTGCGGGGACGAGCGCCCACTCGTCGGTTCGCTCATCGACGATGATCATCGACGCGGCGACGGTCCCGCCGAGCACGGGCCCGTCCCCCGTGGACACCGCTCCGGGACCGTCGAGCACCAGGCCGGCGCGACCGGCGACCGCCGTGGCCCATGCGGTGGACAGGATCGGTCCGGGTGCCACCACCCGGCCGAACCCCTCGAGCACCACCGCGAGCTCGGAGAACCCGAGACCCTCGGACGGAGCGAGGTCGAGCCAGCCCAAATCATCGAGCTCGGACCAGAACGCCGGCAGCGCATCGGACGGTGCGTCCATCGCCGCCCGGGCCACCTCGGGCCCGCAGCGGGCCGCGGCGAAGCGGGCGACGGCGTCGGCCAGCAGCTCGTGGTCGTCGCCGATGGCCAAGCTCATGGTGCTGGTCCTCCCCGAGGGTCGATGATCCAGGAAATCTAACATTGGCGTCAGCGGCCGAGCAGGCGTCGCCTCACGCTCGGGGGAACGGCGTTACGCTCCCGCCCGAGGGGAAACCGAGCTCGTCGGGGGATTGGCCATGAGAAGAGTCCTTGCGGTCGCGGCCATCGCCGTGGTCCTGATCGCGATCGTGTCGGGTTGCTCGTCGGACGACGGAGCGAGCCCCACCACGACGTCGTCCACCGTTGCACCCGCGCCGCTCCCGGAGTTCCCGGCGCCGACGGGGCCGCCGTGCGAGCAGGACGCGGAAGGCCAGATGGTGATCACGCCCGACTGCGTCGACCCCGACCTGACCGGCGCGCCCTACGTCGATGTCGACGAGCAACGCACGCTCACCGATCCCGACACCGGCGTGGAGGTCTCGTTCCGCTACGTCCACGGCGGCTTCACGGACTCCGAGGTGGAGTTCGCCTACTCCTTCCCCGCCCCGGCCGACTACCAGGGGCGGTTCTTCCAGTGGACCTATCCCATCTCGCTGCCCGACCTCCCCGATGACGGTCCCCCGGAACGGGTGGTCGCGTTCGGCATCAGCAACGGGGCGTACCTGACCTGGTCGAACAACGCCGGTGGCGTCGCCGCGAACCCCTCCTTGGGTGGCTACCGGGCCAACGCGGCCGCGGCGAAGTTCTCGAAGGTGATCGCCGCCGAGGTCTACGGGCCCGACGTCGAGACGCGTGGCTACGTCTTCGGGTCGAGCGGCGGTGCCTACCAGACGCTGGCTGCCGCCGAGAACACGGAGGACATCTGGGACGGTTCCGTGCCGATGGTGCCCGGCGTGCCGAACTCGATCCCCAGCTTCATGAGCGTCCAGGTGCTGACGCTGCGCACGCTGGGCGACAAGCTGCGCGACGTCGTCGACGCCATGGAGCCCGGCGGCAGCGGCGACCCCTACGCCACGTTGACCCCGGACGAAGCAGCGATCCTGCGCGAGGCCACCCTCATGGGCCACCCGCTCGACGGATGGTGGCAGTGGGAGTCCCTGCGGGGCGGAGCCTTCGGACTGGTGGCACCCGCGGTCAACGGCGTCGACGGCAGCTACGTCGAGGACTTCTTCACGCTGCCCGGCTACGAAGGCACCGAAGCCGAGGTGGCGGCCCAGCGCGTCCAGCTCGACACGACGATCACCGCGGTGCAAGGCCACCCGCCGACCTCGGTCACGCTGGCCGATGCTCCGAGCGGCCCGGTCGACTACGTCGATCTCGTCGTCAACCCCGGCACCGACGAGGAGACCACCATCCCCGTGGTGGCCATCGAGGGCGACCAGGCCACGCTGCCGTTCGACGCCGACCCCGACGATGCCGCGGTGCTGACCGAAGGTGCCCCTGTCCGCGTCGACAACTCCTTCTACATCGCGCTGTCGTACTACCAGCGCCACCAGGTGCCGGCGCCGGACCAGTACGGCTGGGACCAGTACCGCGACGCATCCGGTGCGCCTGTGCCGCCGCAGCGTCCGGTGCTGGTGGGCGAGGTGCTGTCCGACGTGTTCGGCGGCAAGGCCACCGGTCGCTTCGGCGGCAAGATGATCATGTTGTCGTCGGTCCAAGACGTGCAGGCCTTCGCCTGGTCGGCCGACTGGTACGCAGGTCAGGCCGCGCAGGCCTTGGGCGACACGCTCGATGACAGCTTCCGCCTGTGGTTCATGGACAACGCCGACCACACGTCGCCGACCACGACCGAGGACGGTGCCCACATCGTGAGCTACCAGCCGGAGTGGGAGCAGGCCCTCCTCGACCTCGACGCCTGGGTGGCCGACGGGACGCCCCCACCGGCGAGCTCGGGCTACCAGATGACCGACCAGAACCAGGTGGAGCTGGCGGCCACCGCGGGCGAACGCCTCGGGGTGCAGCCCCTCGTGTCGCTCGCCGTCACGGCCGGCGACGACTGCCGGGCCGAGGCGACCGACGTCCGCGTCGAGTCGGCAGCGGGGGATCCCGTGTCGTTCAGCCTCGATGCCGTGGCCCCACCGGACGCCGGGGAGATCATCAGGGTGGAGTGGGACTGGAACAGCACGGGCGAGTTCACCGACGGCGAGGACCTCGATCCCACCACGACGTATGAGACGTGCCAGCAGCACACCTACGACGAGCCCGGCACGCACTTCGCCGTGGCCCGGGTGACCCTCCAACGGGATGCCGACCGCGATGACCCCTTCCGCCAGATCCAGAACCTGGCCCGGGTGCGAGTCGTGGTCAGCTGACCTGGCCAGCACCCGAGGTGCGTCCGGTCCTGACCGAGTCGGGGGTCCAGTCGAGCCAACCCGGTCGACCGCCTCGGTCAGGCCGCGACGCCGAGGAGGTCCAGGACGTTGTCGTGCATGACGGCCTTGGTCTCGGCTTCGTCGAACTCGGGGATGTCCTTCACGTAGGCGCACGGGTCGGCGAGGCCTTCGGTGTGGGGGAAGTCCGAGCCGAAGACCAGGCGCTCGATGCCCACCGCGTCACGCAGGCGGGCCATGTCGTCCTCGTAGTAGGGCGAGATCCACACCTGGCGGCGGAACTGCTCGACGGGGTGCTCGTCGAAGGCGAACGGCATCTTGCCGTAGCCGGCTTCGAGGTTGCGCAGCAGATCGGGGAGCCACATCGCCCCGTTCTCGATCGACGCAACGCGCAGCGCGGGGAAGCGCGACAGCAGGCCGTGGCACACCAGCGAGGCGAGCGTGTCCGAGATGGTCCGATCGGCGAAGGCCACCATGGGGAACGAGGCGTGCTTGAACCCCTCGAAGCCGCTGCCGCCGCCCGAGCCCGGGTCGGTGGTGCGCCAGAGTTTGCCGTAGTGGCTGACCCCGCTGAGCCCGGCATGGAACGCCATGGGGACGCCCGCCTCGGCGATGAGGCCCCACACCCGGTCGAACTTCGGGTGGGCGGGTGACACGTAGCCGTCGCCGCCGTCGGGCACCGGGCCGGGGATCGTGACGAGCACCCGGGCACCGGCGTCGAGCACGCGGGACACCTCGGCCTCGGCCAGGGTCGGCTCGGCGAGGGTGATCATCGGCGCGGCGTAGAGCCTGCCGTCGCCCCGGTCGAAGCCCCAGTCCTCGTCGAGCCAGCTGTTGAAGGCCGAGAACGCGGCGTGCAGCGCGGGGAGGTCGCGGCGCAGCGCCTCCTGCATGCCGACACCCAGGGTGGGGAACAGCAGCGCGCCCGAGAGGCCCTGGTCGTCGAGCTGGCGGACGCGGGCGTCGCGGTTGCGGTACTGAGGGTGCTCGGTGATCGGATCGAGGTCGCCGAACATGGTCTTGAGGTCGAGGCCCTCGGTGTTGCGACCCCGGAAGTAGTCCTCGAGGGTCCCGGGCGCGGCGATGGGGTCGAAGGTGGGGTTCGGGATGAACTTGTTGACCTTCCCACCGACGAGGAGCCGTCTCTTGCCGTCGATGTCGGCCCACTGCATGCACCGCTTGGCCATCTTCGGGTCGATGTGCCGCGTGAAGGCGTCGGTGGCCTCGTAGTAGTGCTGATCCGCGTCGAAGGGGCAGAACCCGAGCTCGCTCATGGTGCTGATCCTACGCCCGATCTAACGTCTGTGTCAGCTAACGGACGCGTCAGCTATCGTGGCGGCCCATGCCTGCCAACCCGTTCGACATGCCGGTGATCGATGCGTGGGTGAACATCTTCCCGGAGGCCTTCGCCTCCACCTGGGCGGCCAAGGACGAGCAGCAGGGGGTGGTGCAGCTCTTCGGGCCCGACCTGGCCAAGGGCCCCACGGTCGAGGGGCTGATCGCCGCGATGGACGATGCGGGCGTCGAGACCGGCGTCCTCACCGCCGGGCTCAGCGATCCTGAGCGCGCCCACCGGCGTGGCGGCTACGCGGCCGAGGACTTCCTCGCCATCGCCGAGGAGCATCCGGGCCGGTTCCTGGTGTCGGCCGCCGTCGATCGGGCGACGAAGCCCTCGGCCAACATGGCCCGCCTGCGCGAGCTGGCCCAGCACCCGGCCTTCGTGCTCGCTCGGGTGACGCCGCTCGTCGAGCAGTACGACCTGAACCACCGGCTCTACTACCCGGTGTACGCCACCGCCGAGGAGCTCGGCATCCCGGTGTCGATCAACGTGGGCATCCCCGGGCCGCAGGTGCGGTCCCGCTGTCAGGACCCGGTGCTGCTCGAGGATGTGTTGATCGACTTCCCCGAGCTCACCGTGATCGGCGCCCACATGGGCCACCCCTACGAGGAGCTGCTCATCCAGTACATGCTCAAGTGGCCCCAGCTCCACCTGATGACCTCGGCCTACCTGGCCAAGTACATCGATCCAGCCATCGTGACGTTCATGGACTCGTCGCGCGGTCGGGGCCGGCTGCTGTTCGCGTCGGACCACCCCGTCATCCCGGCCAAGAAGGCGCTCGACGCGGCCCGGGCGCTGCCGCTGTCGGACGAGGCCATGGCGCTCTACCTGGGCGGCGCGGCGGCGAAGCTGTTCGAGCAGCAGGCGTAGGCGGAGAGGCTGGGGTGGCGATCCACGAGGCCGGCGAGCACGTCGCCGCGTTCGCCCGCACCATCGCCGACAAGCTGGCGCTGATCGTCGAGCCCTCGGGCGAGACCCGCACCTACGCCGAGCTGGACGATCGGTCGACCCGCATCGCCCGCTTGTTCCGCGACCGGGGACTGCGCACCGGCGACCACCTGGCGTTGCTCGTCGACAACGAAGCGGCCTTCTTCGACGTGGTGTGGGCGGCGCATCGCAGCGGCCTCCTCGTGACCCCGATCAACTGGCACCTGGCGCCGGCCGAAGCCGGCTACATCGTGGGCGACTGCGATGCCGCGGTGTTCGTCGCTGCCGCGGGACTGGCTCACGTGGTCGCCGCCATGGATCCGGCGGACCTGGCCACGGCAGCCAACCTCCTCCGCGTCGGCGGTGCCCCTGACGGGTTCGAGCTCGACGGGTTCGAGCTCGACGGGTTCGAGCTCGACGGGTTCGAGGAGCTCGACGAGCTCCTCGCCGACATCGAGTTGGGCCCGGTGGCCGACGAGCACGAGGGCAGCTGGATGTTCTACTCGTCGGGCACCACCGGCCGTCCCAAGGGCATCGTTCCCACGATGCCGGCCGCGCCGCTCGGCGCGCCGTCGTTCCTCACCATGATGCTCACCGCCATGTTCGGCTTCGGGGCCGACACCGTGTACCTGAACCCGGCGCCGCTGTACCACACCGCCCCCGCGGGCTGGACGACCGGGGTGCAGCGCATCGGCGGCACCACGGTGGTCATGGAGCGGTTCGACCCGGTCGAGCTGCTGGCCACCATCGAGCGCCACGGGGTGACCGACGTGCAGCTCGTGCCCACCCACATGATCCGGCTGCTCGAGCTCCCCGAGTCCGAGCGGGCCCGGTACGACCTCAGCTCGCTGCGTCGGGTGATCCACGCGGCGGCACCGTGCCCGGTCGACGTGAAGCAGCGCTTCCTGGACTGGGTCGGCCCCATCGTCCACGAGTACTACAGCGGCTCGGAGGGCTCCGGGTTCTGCTACATCGGACCGGAGGACTGGTTGGCCCACCCCGGCTCGGTGGGACGCTCGATGACCGGCGCCATCCACATCGTCGGACCGGACGGCGACGAGGTGCCCGTGGGCGACGAGGGCGAGGTGTGGTTCGAGACCAACCGCTCCTTCGAGTACCACAAGGACCCCGACAAGACCCGCTCCGTGTGGAACGACCACGGCTGGAGCTGGCTGGGCGACATCGGCCGAGTCGACGAGGAGGGGTTCCTGTACCTCACCGACCGGGCCAGCCACATGATCATCAGCGGCGGGGTGAACATCTACCCCCGCGAGACCGAGGACGTCCTCATCGCCCACCCCGCCGTGGATGACGTCGCGGTGCTCGGCCTCCCCGATCCCGAGATGGGCGAGCGGGTGGCCGCCTTCGTGCAGCTTGCCGACGGCGCCGCCGTCACCGACCAGGAGCTGATCGGCTACTGCCGGGATCGGCTGTCGAGCTTCAAGTGCCCGAGAGAGGTCCGCTTCGTCGCCGAGCTGCCGAGGCTCCCGACCGGCAAGCTCCTCAAGCGCCTGCTCGTTCCGTGACCTGGCGACTCGACGGTGCTCGAACGTCGCAGCAGAGACCAGATGAGGCTCGCTGTCCGCGCCGTACCGCGCGATCGGATGACGTCACACCACCTTCGTAGGGTCCGGACATGACCACTCGCCCCAGGCACCGATCGAACCTTCGAGGTTTGCAGCACGTCCGCTACCTTGAGCGGGTGGATGGGGACTCGGTGACGCTCGCTCTCGGTGGCACGGTGTCGCTCACGGCATTCGCGAGCGCGGTGCGATCGTTGCAGGAGTTGATGGGAGGTCTGACCGCGGAGGTCTCTCCCGACGCTCGAATCGACTGGGTCCTGGCTGGTCTCGACTACGGCAGCGCGATCACGACGGTTCAGGCGGTTCCGTTCGACGAGCGGTCGGAGACCTTCGTGCCGCGGGTTGTGGACGCCTATCTCGAGACCGCTGAGGCCGTCGCCTACGATCAGCCCACGGTTCGCTCGTCGCGGATCCTGCAATTGGTCTCCGAGATCACCGGACTGATCGACGACGGGGTCGACGAGGTCCGCTTCGAGACGGCGCAACGCGAGGCGGTCTTCTTCGAGGCGCGGCGCGATGCCAAGCCTGCGCTCAAGCCGGTGTCGAAACCGGCGCGTGCGCTGGGATCGATTCGGGGACGAGTCCAGACGCTTCATGCCCGGGGCGGATGGCGGTTCACGCTCTACGACGCGGTGAGCGACAAGGCCGTGTCCTGCTACCTCGGGAGCGGTCAGGAGGAGATGATGCGCGGCATCTGGGGCCACCTCGCCGAGGTGGAGGGGGTGGTCAGCCGCGATCCGGTGACCGATCGCCCGCTCAGCGTGCGCCAGGTGTCGTCCATCGTCGTCATCGACGAAGGCGACCGCGACGGGTTCCGTCGTGCCCGTGGCGTCGTCTCGTCCCCAGCGGACGCACCCGCGTCGGAGGCTGTGATTCGAAAGCTACGGGATGCCGGTTGAACTTGAGCGGGCCTACTTCGATGCCAACGTGTTCCTCGCCTATGTGAGCGACGAGCCGGATCGGGCGGCAATCGTCGAGGCATTGCTCGTCGCGGCACGGAAGGGTGACCTGGTTGTGCTCACCTCGACGGCGAGCGTGGTCGAGGTCGCGTTCGGTGCCGAAGAGAAGGCACAGCGAGAGCTCGACCCTGTGGTGGAATCGGCGATCGCCGAACTGTGGCATCCCGAGTCTCCCGTCACCCTCGTCGAGCCTTCGGTCCTCGTCATGACCGAAGCACGAGACCTCATCAGGAGGAACCTCGTGGAAGGCGGAGCCCGGCTGACCCCGCTCGATGCTGTCCACCTGGCATCAGCCGTACGTTTTCGGGCCGATCGGTTCTTCACCTATGAGTCGGCTAACAATAGACGTACGCGGTGGGCTGATCTGACGGGGCTGGTGGTTGAGGAGCCAAGTATTGCGCAGCCACCGCTGGACTTCGGGTCCTGACCTGCCGAGTCAGCCGGTCAGGGCGCGAAGTCGTTCCGTCAGGTCGGGGACGGCCGGGAACACGAACTTCTTGCCGACCTTGGTCTTGGTGAGCAGGCCCTGTCGGCCCGGCCGAGAACCTCGTACCGCGCCGCAACTCCTGGCTTTGAGTTGATTGTCGTCTATTGGTAGTTGTCGACGACATCGCGGATGGCGGCGGAGTTCATGGCTGCTACCTCACTGCGAGGCGATGATGTCCTCGGCTTCTGCCTCGGGGTCGACCACCGGGTCGCCGGGGACGTCGATGTCGACGTGGTGCAGCGTGGCGGTGAAGCGGAACTCGCCGCGGTAGTCCTCGTCGGCGGGGGAGAAGTCCGGCGACCACCCCGCGGTGAGGCCGGCGCCGGTCAGCGAGAAGCGGCTCCACGCCGTGCGGTGCACCTCACCCCGACCCACCGCCTCGCCGTCCACCCGGAGCACCAGGTCGGGCGGGTCGAACGAGAAGGCGAGCTCGTGGTCCCCGGGGGTCAGCGGCGCGATCGGCGCCTCCACCCGGTAGCGACGCCAGCCCGCCAGGTTGTGCACGTAGACGAGCCGACTCGAGCGGCCGGCTGCACCGGCCAAGGGGCCAGAGCCGGCCAGCAGGTGGAACGACCAGCCGCCGAGCACCGAACCCTGCTGGACCAGCACCCCCTGCACGGGCCCGTCGTGGTCGGCATCGACGGTGACGTGGGCCGTGACGGTGTGCGGGCGCGCCCGCACGTTGGCCGCCACGGACTCGGGCACGGGGGCGCGACCGGGCCAGTAGCGGTAGCGCGGGCGCGGCGGTACCGCCGCCGGGCGCTGGAACACCAGGTCGGAGAACGGCCGGTTGTCGAGGGGCAGCACCTGGTTGCGCTCGGCCTCGTGCCACCACCGCTCGACCATGGTGGCCAGGCGGTCCGGCTCGGCAGCGGCCAGGTCGTTCGTCTCGGACGGGTCGGTCCGGAGGTCGTAGAGCTCCCACGGGGCCTGGTCCAGGCCTGGCTCCTCGACCTGGATCTGGTGGTAGCTGACCGCCTTCCAACCGTGGTCGTAGAGCGCCCGGCAGCCGAGCATCTCCGAGTACTGCACGGTGTGGACCTCGGGTGCGTGGTCGGACCCGAAGGTCGACGCGAAGCTCACGCCGTCGAGCGGGACCTGGGCGACACCGGCCACCTCGTCGGGCGGGTCGATGCCGATCAGGTCGAGCAGCGTGGGCAGCACGTCGATGGCGTGCACGTAGTGGTGGCGCACCTCGCCGCGCGCCTGCGCGGGGATCCCCGCCGGCCAGTGCACGATGAGCGGGTCGGCCACACCGCCCTCGTGGGTCTCGCGCTTCCACCGCCGGAACGGCGTGTTGCCTGCCACCGTCCAGCCCCACGGGTAGTTGTTGTGCATCCGCGGCCCGCCGATCTCATCGAGGTGTTCGTCGGCCTCCTCGACGGTGCGGGGGAGCGCGTTCCACACCCGCACGTCGTTGAGCGAACCCGTCGGCCCGCCTTCCGACGAGGCGCCGTTGTCCGACAGCACCACGACGACCGTGTTCTCGAGCTCGCCGAGGACGGCCAGTCGGTCGACCAGGCGGCCCACCTCGTGATCCGCGTGGGACAGGAACCCGGCGAAGGCCTCCATGTAGCGGGCGTAGACCCGCCGCTCGGCCTCGTCGAGTGATTCCCAGGCCGGCACCCAGTCCGGACGTTCCGACAGAGCGGTGTGGGCGGGCAGCAGGCCCTCGGCCTTCTGCTTGGCCAGCGCCCGGTCGCGCCACTCGTCCCATCCTTCGTCGAAGTGACCGCGATAGCGCTCGACCCAGTCGCGGGGAGCCTGGTGGGGCGAGTGGCACGCTCCCAGCGCCAGGTACAGGAACCACGGCTTGTCGACGTCGACGTTGCGCAGGTCCTCCACGTGCTCGATGGCGTGGTCCACGAGGTCGGTGGTGAGGTGGTAGCCATCCTCGTAGCTCGCCGGCGGCGCCGCGGCGTGGTTGTCGTGCAGCAGGGCGGGCACGAACTGGCTGGTCTCACCGCCGAAGAAGCCGTACCAGCGCTCGAAGCCCTTGCCCAGGGGCCAGCGGACGCGGGTGGCTGCCAGGTGGCCCTCGTCCTCGGGCGTGAGGTGCCACTTGCCCACCGCCCACGCCGCGTAGCCGTGGGGCGTGAGCATGGCCGGCGCCATGGCGCACGACGCCGGGATCCGGCCGTCGTAGCCGGGGAACCCGGTGGCCAGGTCGACGATGCGGCCCATGCCCACCCGGTGGTGGTTGCGACCGGTGAGCACGGACGCCCGGGTGGGCGAGCACAGCGCGGTGGTGTGGAAGTTGGCGTAGCGCAGCCCGCCCGCGGCGAGGCCGTCGAAGGTCGGGGTGGCGATGTCGGAGCCGAAGCAGCCGAGCTGGGCGTAGCCCACGTCGTCGAGCACGATGAGCGCCACGTTGGGCGCACCGGTGGGCGGCTTGGGCTCGGGCGGCCACCACGCCTCGCTGTCCCCGTGGTACCGACCGATCCGGCCGCGGAACTCGTGAGCTTCCATGTCGTGCCTCTCCCGGCGCAGTCCTTCGTCGTTCTGGCTGGGAAGAAGCGTCGCATAGCGCCCGGTCTTCCCAGCCAGTTCGCTTGGTGGGTGAGCGTTGCGTGGGTCACCGTAGTCTCGCGACTAACATCGGTGTCAGGTATCTGCGAAGGGGGGCCGCATTCGATGAGCGGGTTGCGCATCTTCTCCACCGCGCCGTTGCGTGGTGAGGGACTCGATCGGCTGCGGATCCTGGGTGAGGTGGTGGTCGATCCCTGGATCGACCACCACCCACTCCAGCTGCTCAGCTCGGCGCAGCTCGCCGAGCGGGTCGCCGCCGAGCGGGCCGACGTGCTCATCTGCGAGGCCGACTCGTGCAAGGGCCCGGTGTTCGACCTGGGGCTGAGAGCCATCGGCTCCACCCGGGGGGACCCCACCAACGTCGATCTGGACGGCGCCACCGCGGCGGGCATCCCGGTGCTGCGGGCACCGGGCCGCAACGCCGATGGCGTGGCCGAGCTCGCCGTCGCCCTCGCCCTGGCTGCCACGCGCGGCATCGTGGCGGCCGACCGTGATGTGCGGGACGGCCAGGTGTACCGGGACGGCTCCATCCCCTACCAGCGGTTCCGGGGCTGGCAGCTCGCCGGCCGCACGGTGGGGGTCGTGGGCTACGGCGCCGTGGGCCGCGCTGCGGCCTGGCGCTTCGAGGGGCTGGGCATGCGGGTGATCGCGTCGGACCCGTTCGCGCCCGATGCCACCCACGAGCTCGACGACCTGCTGGCCGAGGCCGACCTGGTGTCGATGCACGCCGCGGTCACGCCCGACACGGTCGGGCTGATCTCCGCCGAGCGCATCGCCGGGATGAAGCCGGGGGGCGTGTACGTCAACACCGCCCGTGCCGCCCTGCACGACCTCGATGCCCTCACTGCCGCGCTGGCTGATGGCCACCTCGCCGCTGCGGCGCTCGACCACTTCGAGGGCGAGAACCTCCCGGCCGACCATCCCCTCCAGGGCATGGACAACGTGGTGCTGACCCCGCACATCGGTGGTGCCACCTACGACACCGAGAGCCACCAAACCATGTCGATGGCCACCGGGCTCGACGCGCTGCTGCGGGGCGAGGCACCGTCCAACTTGGCCAACCCGGAGGTGCTCCACCGTGGCTGACAGCGACTCGACCACCAGCTCACCGACGACCACGCCCGAGGCCGTGCTCGCCACCGCCAAGGCCATGCTCGACCAGGGCCTCGTCGAGGGTACGTCGGGCAACATCTCGGGACGGATCGACGGCGGGCTGGTGTGCCTCACGCCGTCGTCGATCGCCTACGACACCATGACCCTCGACGACCTCGTGATCGTCGACCTGGAAGGGCAGGTGGTGTCGGGGACCAGATCACCCACCACCGAGAAGGACCTCCACCTGTCGGTGCTGCAGCGCTACCCCGAGCTGGGCGCGGTGATCCACACGCATGCCGTGTACGCCACGATGTTCGCCCTCGCCCACGAGCCGATCCCCGCGGTGATCGAGGAGGTCGTCGTGTACCTGGGCGGCGAGGTGCCGTGCTGCACGTACAGGGGAACCGGCTCGCGCGAGCTGGGCGATGAGGTGGCCGCTCACCTGAGCGATCGGGGTGCCGCGCTCCTGGCGAACCACGGGCTGGTCACGTGCGCCGCCACGCCGGACAAGGCGTTGCACCACGCCGGGCTGGTGGAGCGCACGGCCCAGATCGTGTGGGGGGCCCGCTCCATGGGCGCCACCATCCACCCGCTGCCGGAGAAGGTGAACGCGGACATGGCCGGCGTCTACCGCTACGTGCGCGACAACCCCTGACCCGGAGCGGGAGGACCGTCGGTCGGATCCTCCACGCGCGACCTCGATCTCATCGTTCTGGCTGGGAGAAGGCGTTGCCGGCCACGGCTTCTCCCAGCCAGAACGTGATTGGTGCACGCGGTGCGTGAGCTCGCGTCATGCTGGCCTCGCCACGGCCTCGGACGTGAGCTCCCGGAACCGGGCGTAGCGAAGGTCGGCGAAACCCTGGCTCTCCGGATCGGGCTCGACTCGCCGAGCCGTGCGGGCCCAGCGGCTGGCGTCGGCGATGGACGCCTCCAGTCCCGCCGTGCAGCGGGCCATGAAGGCGGCACCGAGCGCGGCGCCCTCGGGAACCTCGACGACGTCGACCGGAAGCCCGGTCGTGTCGGCCAAGGCCTGCATCCACGGGTCCGACCGCACGCCCCCACCGGTGGCCACGATCCGACGGGGCACGAGGCCCACGGTCGAGGCCAGATCCAGCTGGTGGCGGACGACGAAGCCCGTGGCCTCGTAGGCGGCGCGCCGGAGGTGCTCGGCCTCGTGGTGCAGTGCGGCGTCGTGCAGCTCCGCTCGGAGATCCCGCCGGTGCAGCGGGACGCGCTCCCCGCGGACGTAGGGGAGCCACACCGGGAGGTCGGCCAGATCGCGGGACGACGTCGCGGTCCGCTCCTGGTCGTGAGGCTCGGCGAGCCAGCGGCGCACGCCGTCGACGAACAGGCCACCGGCGTTGCTCGGCCCGCCGATCAGGACCATGCCCGGTGCGGTGTGCGGGATCGTCCACAGGCCGGGCACGTCCTGCCACTCGTCGATCACGGCCCAGGTGATGAGCGTCGTGCCGCAGATGACCAGCACGTCGCCGGTCTGGTCAGCTCCGGCCACGACCTGCTCGCCCAGCGCGTCGATCGTGCCGCCACCGACCAGGGCACCCGCGGCGGGAAGGCCCGTCCCGACGGTACCCACCGGATCCGATCCCGACACCACGCGGGGAAGCGCGTCGACCGACGCTCCCGCGGCAGCGACCTGGGTGCCGTCCCATCCCCGCCCGTCGAACAGCGGCATGGCGGTCAGCGCCGCCATGGTGTCGATGGCCCCCACACCGCACAGCGCGTGGTTGGCAACCGCCTGGGCGGGCCAGTAGCTCGCGGCGTCGGGTGCCTGTTCGGTGAGCCAGCTCAGGAATGCCATCAGCTCACCCGAGTCCCCGGCCTCGTCGGAGCGGTTGGCGTCGGTGATGCCCCGGTGGTCGCCGTAGAGCAGCCCGGGGGAGCACGCCCTGCCGTAGCGGTCGACCGCGCCGAGCGAGGGGACCATGGCCGACACGTTCACCGCCGCGACTGGGACGCCGTCGGTGACGGCAGCCAGCGCGGCGATGACGCCGTCCCGCCAGGCTCGATCGACGTCGTGTTCGAACGCGCCGGCCGTCGGGCTGCGCACGCCGTGGGGGATCCGGGTCCGGGCCAGCACGGACCCACCGTCGTCGACGGCGAGCGCCTTCACCGAGGTAGTCCCGATGTCGATGCCGACCGTCACCTCCCCCGAATCTGACATGGGCGTCAGGTTAGGCCTGAGGGTCGCGGCACGTCGGCGCCGGCTTGGGCTCGGGATGCGTGACCGCACACGTCGTCAGGTCGGGCCCCGCCTCGGTCCGCATCAGCCCGCGTCGGCGTCGAAGATGTGGGTGGCGACGAGCTCGCCGGCCTCGTGGGGCGGCCCCTCCCAGATGACGGATCCGTGGTCGAGCAGCAGCGCCCGGTCGCACAGGTCGAGCGCATGGGTCACCTGCTGCTCGACGATCAGGAGCGCGGTTCCCGCTTCACGCAGGCGGTGGAGCTGCTCGTAGATGCTGTCCACGATGATCGGTGCGAGACCGAGCGACAGCTCGTCGGCGATGAGCAGAGCGGGCTCCTCGACCAGGACCCGCGCCATGGACAGCATGCGCTGCTCACCTCCCGAGAGGCTCCCGGCGAGCTGCCCGCGACGCGACGCGAGGATGGGGAACTGCTCGTAGGCCGACTCGAGCGCGCCGGTCATGCCGCGCCGACCGAAGGTGCGGCGGAACGAGAGGCGCAGGTTGTCCTCGACCGACAGCGAGGCGAAGACCGAGCGGCCCTCCACGGCGTGGGCGACGCCGGCACGGGCGAACTCGTGGGGTTCCGCCCCGGTGAGGTCCTTGCCTGCGACGAGCACGGCGCCGCGGTCGGGGGCGACCAGACCGCTCGTCACACGGGCGACGGTGGTCTTGCCCACCCCGTTGGCCCCCAGCAGCGCGACGGCTTCACCGGGTTGGACGGACAGCGAGACGTCGAACAGCGCACGGAACGGGCCGTAGCCGGCACAGACGTCGCACAGCTCGGCCACCGCGGTCATGATGCGTCTGCCGCCGCGCCGAGGTACGCCTCGCGCACCCGAGGATCAGCCAGCACCTCGACGGTCGGGCCGGTCGCGATCAGCCTCCCGTAGTCGAGGACGTAGCAGCGCTCGGTGAAGGTCGCCACCAGCTCGACGTCGTGCTCGACGAGGAGGATCGCACAACCCTGGTCCTCTTGGACCCCGCGCAGGGTCGCGGCGAGGTCACGCGTCTCGCCGCGGTCCAGTCCCGAGGACGGCTCGTCGAGCAGCAGGAGCCTCGGCCGGGTCATGAGGGCGCGGGCGACCTCGACGAGGCGGCCCTGGCCGAGGCTCAGGTGCTCGATCGGCTCGTCCGCGAGGTTGCGCAGGCCCAGCTGCTCGAGCATGGCGTCGCACGCCTCGATCTCCCCGGCGGTCGGCCGTCCGCGGCCAACCAGGTCCTTCCAGAGACGACCGGTGCCGAGCCGGACCCGCTCGGCGATCAGCAGGTGCTCGCGGACGGTCGATCCGCCGAACAGCTCGATGCGCTGGAAGGTCCGGCCGATCCCCATCCGGGCCCGTTCGTGGACCGGCCGCCCCCCGACGTCGACACCGTCGATGGCCACGGCCCCGCGGTCGGTCGCCAGCACGCCGAGGAGGCAGTTGAACAGCGTGGTCTTGCCCGCTCCGTTGGGGCCGATCAGCCCGACCCGCTCCCCCTCGAAGACCTCGAGGTCGACCTCGGTCAGCGCACTGATGCCCGAGAAGGACTTGGTGACGCGTTGGGCGCGCAGGACGGGGGTGCTCATCGGACCGGCTCCCCGGCCGATGCCAGCTCGGGCGATGGGCTCGGTGGCGAGCGGTCCGATCGCCGTTCGAGGCGCCCGAGCACCCGCCGCTTGCCGAACTCGATCAGTCCCTCGGGGTGGCGGGCGAAGGTGATGGTGGTGAGACCGAACAGCACGAACCGCCAGGCGGGCGAGATCGGGAAGAAGCCGGGCAGGAGGTCGTCGCTGCGCAGGATCCAGGTGAGCACCGCACCCTGGAAGACGATGCGATCCAGCAGGGCGAAGCTCGCACCTGAGTAGGTCGCACCCTCGATGGTCCGGGCGCCGAGCGACACGACCAGCACCACCCAGAACAGCGCAGCGAACGGCGAGAAGTTCGCCGCGTAGTTCACGTTCTTCTGCTGGATCGACAGCAGCGCGCCGCCGATCCCGGCGAGGAACCCGGAGACGGCGAACGCCGTGACTCGGGCGCGAGTGGGCGAGATGCCGATCGACTGCGCCGCGATCTCGCTGCCGCGCAACGCCTGGAGGGTTCGGCCCACGGTGCCGCCACGCAGCTGCTTGACCCCCACGGCGGCGACGACGAAGACGATGATCGCCAGCACCAGGAACTGCTTGTCGTCGACGAGGTCCCACGGTCCCAGGACCGGGCGGGGGACGCGGGTGCCCTGCATCAGCGAGGTGCCGCCGCCGCCGACGAAGGGCAGGCGCACGACCACGGCGTCGAAGAACGCGGCGAAGGCCAGGGTGGCGATCGCGACCCAGACGGTGCCGAGGCGGACGAGCGGCAGGGCGAGGAGGGCGCTCACCGCCGCGGCGATGAGCGCGCCGATGAGCGCGCCCACGAGCACGGGCACGCCGAACCGATCGGCCAGTTGGAACACCGCGAAGCCGCCGATCGCGGCGAACGCGCCTTGGCACAGCGACACGAGTCCGGCGAAGCCGGTGAGCACGGTGATGGACAGGAAGATCGTCGACATGATCACGGCCTGGGTCACCAAGAAGAGCCACGACGTGTCGGCCTGGGTGAACACCGCGAACCCGACCACCAGGAAGAACGAGACGGCGAAGACCACCGTGATCCGGGTGAGCAGCGGACTGCGCGTCACCGCGGCGGGCACCGGGGGAGGAGGGTCGACGCCGCGCAGCGGATCGAGGTGCTCGCTCGTGGCGCGCAGCGCGGGCCACAGGGTGACCAGGCCGAACAGCACGATGAAGGGCATCGCCGGGGTGAGGTTCTCCTGGATCGGCCCGAGCCAGGAGTAGGTGTCGGCCAGGTCGGGCAGGAAGGTGTTGGCGACCGAGATGAGCACGCCCAGCCCCAGGCCGCCGAGCAGGGCGCGGGGCAGGCTTACGAGCTTGCCCACCGCCGCGGCCGCCACCGCCACCACCACCAGGTTGAAGAAGTCGGGGGCGGCGAGCGTGTTGAAGCGAGGGGCGATGAGCACGCCCGCGAGGCCGGCGAAGGTGCTGGACAGGGCCCAGCTGAAGGCCGAGACCCGATCGGCCCGGATGCCGTTGAGCTCGGTCATCCGGGGGCTCTCGACCACGGCGCGCATCTGGAGCCCGACGTTGGTGAAGCGGAAGAGGGCGGCGAGCGCCCCGGTGCTGACGAGGGCGGCGACCGCGGCGGTCAGCTCGTTGCGGCTGAACGGGTAGAGGCCGGTGGGGTCGTAGAACACGCTGGCTCCGTCGGGGAGGACCCCTTCGGGGGTGACACCGGCGACGGGTTCGAAGCCGACGACGATCCCGAAGAGCGCAGGTATCGCCACCGAGAGTCCGATGGCGATGACCAGCTTGGCGAGCGTCGAACCGGGCGGCAGGCGGCGGAAGATGAGCCGTTCGAGCACGAGGCCGATCGCCGGGGCGACGATCAGAACCGACAGGACGAAGGCGGGGCCGCTCGCCCAGCCCCACTCGTTGCGGGCGTGGAAGAAGAGGGCGGCCGACACGTAGGCCTGGGCGCCGAACGCCAGGTTGAACACGCCCGACGTCTTGTACGCGAGGACGAAGCCGATGGCGATCAGCCCGTACACCGCGCCGGGCGGCAGGCCCTGGAGGACCCCGCGGATCAGGTCGTCCAAGGGGTCACCCGCTCTCCGCCGCTCGGGCGGGTCGTCCGCTCTCCGCCGCTCGGGCGGGTCGCCCGGACCTGGCCGGTCATCCGAAGCTGGTCGGCGTCGGCTCGAAGCTCTCGATGGCCGCCTCGTCCCAGCAGAACCACGGCTCGGTCGGCGGGTTGAACGTGACGAACGCGCCCTGCTCGACCCGCACGAGCGCCGCGCACTGGACGTCGCTGGGATCGGGGTCGTCTGCCGTGTACGGGGTGTGCGCGACCGTCCAGTCGGTGGGAACGATCAGGCCACCGGCGGTCCAGTCCGTGATGGCGTTGGTCGCCGCGGTCACGCTGGCCCGGTCGAACTCCGGGCCGGCGGCGAGCAGACCCGCGTAGGCGAGGCTGGCGTTGATCCACCCGACCATCGCCAGCTCCGTGGGCTGGCTGCCCTGGTCCTCCATCCACCTCTCGAACTCGGCGAGGGCGTTGCCCTCGGCCGACGCTTCCAGAGGGCGGAACTGGACCGAGACGATGTCGCCCTCGAACAGGCCGCCCGCCTCGGCGATGAAGGACTGGTCGTAGCTGTTCGGGTGGTACAGGACGACGTCGCCCATGCCCTGCCGGTCGAGCTCCTGGGCCAGGCTCTTCATGCCGTTCAGGTCGATGCAGGTGGAGATGAAGTCCACGCCGGCCGCCTTCATGGCGCTGACCTCGGGTCCGATGCCGTTCGGCAGGCCGTACTGCAGGTTGTTGTTGGTGTAGGCCAGCTCGACGCCGCTGCGGTCCTCGTAGAGATCGAAGGCCTCGGCGACGGAGTCGGTGCACACCTTCGAGTTCTCGCTGATGCCGTAGCCGATGCTGGCGGCCTTGGTCGCGCCGCTCTGCGAGGCGGCGTAGGGGACGTTCGGTCGGGGGCAGTCCGCACACCGCACGGCGAGGCTGGGGAAGTTGTGCACGCGGTTGGCCGAGTCGGCGGCGTGGATCCCCCACGTGTAGGTCGGGATCCCCGCGTCGTCGAGGTCGCCCCACCCGGCGGGGAGAAGCGTGGCATCGAAGACGCCGAAGGCGTCGTCGCCGGAGATGACGTCGAGGGACTTCTGCTGGTTCTGGCCGAGCTCGTCGTCGATGACCTCGCTGACGACGAGGTCACGGCCGTAGATGCCGCCCTCGCTGTTGCGGTAGGCGAAGTAGGCCTCGATGCCGTCGAGGTAGCAGTCGAGGATGCACGTGCCGAGCGGGTTGCCGGTCTTGGTCGCGATCACCGCATAGGAGATCTCCTCGTCGGTGACACCGGGGACGCCGGGTCGGGCCACGAACTCGTCTCGCGTGGCCTCGCCGCCTCCGGTCGCGGGCCCGCCGGTGCCGGCCGTCGTGCTGGGCGTGCTGCTCCCGGTGGAGTTGCCGCAACCGGCCGCCATCGCGCACGCGACCAGCACCGCCGCGAGCAGTCGAGTCGTTCGTCGAGTCACTGTCCCCTCCCCCGAGGTGGTCGTCCCACGGCACCAGAAGTTGACGCCAGTGTTCGACAACTCGCCACAGTAGCTCGCTCGTGCGTCCGGTTTGCTGCAAGGAGCCGAATCTCGCCGAGACGGCACGTCACGACGAGGCGCCACGGGGCGAGGAGCCGGTTGGGCGGGGGAGCCGGACCGACGGCCTACCCGTCGGTCATGGGATCGAGTGCTGTCCGCACGTCGAGGGATCGAGGTGGCCGAGGCTGGGGCACGCGGCCTCGGTCGTCCCGACGCGTTCGGCTCCGCGGGCGTCGACCTGCGCTTCGAGGGCCACCACCATCGGGAAGAGCACGTTGTTCTCCTTGTGCACGTGGAGGTGGGTGTCGGCCTCGATCTCGGCGAGGCCCTCGAAGGCCGCCTGGTAGGTGGCGCATCCGTCCGCCGGAGGCCGGTAGCTGTCGGTGCGGTCGCGCAGGGCCTGCAACAGCTCACCCGCTCGGTCGTGCTCGACGAGCATGACCGAGATGGGGTTGCGCACCGACCCGAACGGGAACGCCGGCGTGGGTCCGTCGGCGGCCAGCGCCCGGATGGCCGGGAAGAGCATCAGCTCCTCCTTGCGCAGGTGGGGTTCCAGGTCGGCTCGGAGCTCGCGGAACGTCGTGTGGATCGACGCGAGCTCGGGGTGGCGATCGCCGTGGACCGTGACGATCTTGTCGAGCAGCGCGTCGACGCGGGGGAGCTCGTCGCGCAGGTACCGGTGGTGGGTCCCCTCGATGTGGTCCACCAGGCCGGCCGCGTCGAGGCCGACCCACGCCGGCGGCTCCGTAGGTGCCGCGGCCGCCACCTCGGCGAGCTCGGCGACGACGGCGTCGAGGTCGAGGCCGAGCCGGTCGACGGCCGAGGCGAGCGGCTCGTCTCCGCCGCAGCAGTAGTCGAGCCCGAGGTGCTGGAGCGGTCGGGCCAAGCTCGGATGTCGGGTGACGAGCCCGCCGAGGGTGGCGTCGGGGGTGACGGTCGCGGTGGTGGTCTCGGTCGTCATCGAACGACCTCCTCGTCTCGGGTTCTTCCAACAATCCTATAGTCAAGGACTAGAGAACTGTCAATCAGATCGGGTGTGGCGGGCCTCGTACGGCAGGCCCGGCGCGGCAGGCCCGGCGCGGGAGGTCTACCGGGCCGCGGCGGTCGGCAGGTCGGTGACCACCTCCGGCCAGCCCGATGAGGGCGGGAGCGGATGGCGGAAGAGCCGGGCGGCGTTGCCTCCGGCGATCATCGATGCTTCGTCGAACGGCAGCTCGCCGAGGCGTCGGCGCAGGAGGTCCTGCGAGCCGGGCCAGGTCGAGTCGGCGTGCGGGTAGTCGGTCTCGAACATGATGTGGTCGATCCCGATGAGGTGACGCTGGTCGAGCGTGCTCGGATCGTCGAGCATGCAGAAGTAGAAGTTGCGGCGGAGCAGCTCGCTCGGCGCCAGGTCGAACTCCCACGGCTCGACCGCGGCGGAGCCCGCCGAGTGCTCGGTGATGTAGTCGAGCCGGTCGATCGCCATGGGCACCCAGCCGATGCCCCCCTCGCTCAGCGCGATCTTGAGGTCGGGGTACAGGCCGGGGATCCCCGCCCACACCCAGTCCACCGCCGCGCAGAACGCCGTACCCGGGAACATCGACACCTGCGTGTTGAGGCCGGTGCCGGGCGAGCCCTGGAGGGTGAACCCGCTGGCGCCGCAGTGCAGGGACAGGACCGTGTCGGTCTCCTCGCACGCCTTGAAGAAGGGCTCCCAGTGCGTGCGGTCGGTGATGGGCGGCAGGTCGAGGCGCTGGGGAGACTCGAGGAACGACACCGAGGTGAACCCGAGGTCGGCGTTGCGACGGACCTCGTCCCCGGCGAGCACGGGATCCTTGAGCCACGGGAGCTGCATCGGGATGAAGCGATCCGGGTAGGCGCCGTGCCACTCCTCGAGCATCCAGCTGTTCCACGCCCGGATGGCGGCCAGGCCGACCTCCTCGTCGCGGTTCATCGACAGGACCCGACCCGTGAACCCCCACGTCCCCGAGGGGAAGCAGAGCGAGGCCCAGATGCCGTCGAGGTCCATGTCGGCCACGCGCTGGTGGACGTCCCAGCACGCGGGCCGCATCTCGTCGAAGTTGAGGACGTCCTCCCGCCACTCCTCGCGGGGGCGACCGGCCACGACGCTCAGGCCGTTGTCGGCGTAGAGGCGACCCTTGTAGCTCCAGGCCTCGCTCCCGTCGTCGCGGACGACGATCCGGGGCGCCTGGTCGCGGAGCTTGGCCGGGAATCGGGAGGTGAACACGTCGGCGGGCTCGGTGAGGTGGTCGTCGACGGAGATGATCGTGAAGGAGCGCTCCTGGGGCTCGGGGTCCGGCAGCAGCTGCCACGTGCCTCGGGTTGCGGTCATGTCGTGCTCCAGGACGTGAGAGTGTTCGCTTACTTACCCTATCGGGGCCGGACCCGCCGGGCCTCCTCGGAGCCCACCGGGTGCCTTCGGGACCTCTGGCCCTATCCCCGGGCCCGGTCGAGTGGCACGGTCGGTTCGTACCACCGCGAGTCCTGGACAGGTAGTCGATGGCCAGGCAGATCGAGGAGCAGCGATGAGCGATCCGACCACGGCACGAGACCCACGAACCGGCTTGACGATCCTCACCGAGGACGAGTGCTGGCATCGCCTGCGATCCGAGGAGATCGGCCGCGTCGCGGTCTCGGTGGGCTCGACGCCGGACATCTTCCCCGTGAACTACCGGGTGCACCGCGACGAGATCGTGATCAGGACGGAGGCAGGGACGAAGCTCGCCGCAGGCACGCTCATGTCGTCGGTCGCCTTCGAGGTCGACGGCTTCGATCGCGAACGGCGCAGCGGTTGGAGCGTGGTGGTGAAGGGCAAAGGACGCGAGCCCGTCCAGATCGAGGAGCAGATGCAGCTCGACGAGCTCGGGCTCGAACCGTGGGCCGTCGCCCGCAAGACCCGATGGATGGTGATCACCCCGATCGAGGTGACCGGGCGCGAGATCGCCCCTCGCTCGTCACCGTGAACCTGGGTACCTGGGCACTGGACCTCGGGCGCGGAGCTCATCGGGTGAGCGGGTGGCTGCCGGCGGGAACGGCCCCGCTGGTAGCTTGCCCGCGGAGCCCCTTCTGCACCGAGGTCGAGAGAGATGGCAGGCGGTCTGGTCGGACTGTTCGATGACGTAGCTGCGCTGGCCAAGATGGCTGCCGCGTCGGTCGACGACGTGGCGGCCGCCGCGGGCAAGGCGAGCGTCAAGGCCGCCGGGGTCGTCGTCGACGATGCTGCCGTCACACCGGCCTACGTCCGTGGGCTGGCGGCCGAGCGCGAGCTGCCGATCATCAAGAAGATCGCCGTCGGTTCGCTGCGCAACAAGGTCCTGTTCATCCTGCCGGTGGCGCTGCTGCTGAGCGAGATCGCCCCCAAGGTCGTCGAGGTCATCTTGATGTTCGGGGGGTGCTTCCTCGCCTACGAGGGTGCCCACAAGGTCATCCACGCGTTGAAGCGCGACGACCACGACCACGACGAACCGGCGGTCGAACAGGGACCCGAGGCCGAGTCCCGGACGGTGTCGGGGGCGATCCGCACCGACTTCATCCTGTCGGCGGAGATCATGGTGATCTCGCTCAAGGAGGTGCTCGACGAGCCCCTGGTGGCCCGGGCGGTCATCTTGGTCGTCGTCGGCGTGCTGATCACCGTGGCGGTCTACGGCGTGGTCGCGCTCATCGTGAAGATGGATGACGTCGGGCTCAGGCTCGCGGGCCGAGCCTCGCCGCGGTCGCAGCGCGTCGGACTTCTGCTGGTCACGGGCATGCCGAAGCTGCTCGCCTGCCTGTCGGTCGTCGGCACGGCAGCCATGCTGTGGGTCGGCGGTCACATCATCCTCGCCGGGTTCGACGAGCTGGGGTGGACCACGCCGTACCACCTCGTGCACGACCTCGAGCACCTGGTCGAGGGGGTGCCGGGCATCGGTGGCGTCCTGGCGTGGCTGATGAACACCGCGGCCTCCGCGCTGGTCGGCTTCGTGATCGGCACCGTCATCGCCACCGTGGTGGGTTGGCTCCCCTTCGTCGGGAAGAAGACCGCCGAGGCCAGCTGAACGCCCGAACTAGGTGGCCGGGTCCTCGCCGATCTCGAGGAGGGCCTGCGTGACGAAGTCGGGCTCGGTGATCATGAGGTCGTGGCCGGTGTCGATGGTCCAGAGGCGGCCCTCGTCGCGGGCCCGGCCGATCAACGCCTGGTCACGGCTGAGCAGGTTCGCCTCGCACACGATGTGGTACTGGGGGAGCGCCCACAGCTCCTCCTCGTTGGCGAGGACGAGCTTCTGGGCGAAGCACGACCAGGGCTGGGCGGTCAGGCGCTCGTCCATCCACGCGAGGTCGTCGGGGTCCTCGACGCCGTAGAACGCACCGGCCCCCTCCGCGGGAAGCAGCACGAGCTCGATGCCGTCCCGGGTCTCACCGAAGGGGCGGGCGAGCTCGAGGGTCGGGCCGGCGACGTCGACCAACGACATGTTGTTCTTGGGGTTGGCGGCGTCGAGGTAGACGAGCTTGCCGACCCGGTCGGTCGACCGATCGGCGACACCGGTGATCACCATGCCTCCGTAGCTGTGGCCGACGAGCACGACGTCGCGCAGGTCCCAGTGGTGCAGGAGCGAGGTGACGTCGGTGAGGTGGGTCTCGAGGTCGACCGACGCGTCGAGGAGGTGCGATCGCTCGGCGAGTCCGGTGAGCGAGGGCGCGAACACCTCGTGGCCCGCCGCTTCGAGGCGTTGCTTCACCCTCAGGTAGCACCAGCCGCCGTGCCCACCTCCGTGGACCAGGACGTAGGTCGTCATCGAGATGCCCTTCGGGTTGCTGGTCGGATCGGCCGAGGCTACGTCGTCGGGCTCGCCACGGTGGCCCGTCGCGGACCGGCCTCGCGCTCGGGATCTGAACGGTGCCGTGTCGGGCGGCAAGGATGGGCCGAGGTCTCACAACAGGAGGAACGATGGATCTCGGACTCGAGGGCAAGACGGCGTTGATCACCGGGGCCGGGCAGGGCGTCGGCGCGGGTGTCGCCCGGCTGCTCGCAGCTGAAGGGGCCGAGGTCCTGGTCAACGACTTCTACGGCGAGCGGGCCGAGGCGGTCGCCGCGGAGATCGTCGATGCGGGTGGGGCGGCACGACCGCTCCCCTTCGACGTCACCGACCTGGCCGCGGTCACCAACTCGATCCGAGAAGCGGGAGGCGTGGACATCCTCGTCAACAACGCCGGGAACGCAGGCACGGGCGGGTTCGGCGAGCTCGCGCCGTTCGTCGACACCGACCCCGCCAACTGGTCGCCGTACTTCGCCGTCAACCTCTACGGCGTCATGAACTGCGTGCACGCCGCGCTGCCCTCGATGATCGAGGCCACGTGGGGCCGCGTCATCACGGTGATCTCCGATGCCGGCCGGATCGGTGAAGCGAACATGGCAGCCTACGCCGCAGCCAAGAGCGGGGCAGCAGGCTTCTGTCGGTCGGTCGCCCGCGAGGTCGCCCGCCACGGGATCCTCGTCAACAACGTCGCGCTGGGCACCATGCACACGCCGCTCACGGCACCCGTCTACGACGACCCTGCTCGTGCCGAGCAGAAGAAGGCCATCCTGGCGCCGTACCTGGTGCGCCGTCCCGGCGAACCCGAGGACGCCGCATGGATCGTGGCCACGCTCGCCAGTCCGCTCTCGTCGTGGGTCACCGGTCAGACGATCCCGGTGAACGGCGGCTACTCGTTCGCGCTCTGAGCGAGCGTCAGCGCTCGCGCGACCGTGCTCGGGACGGGCGTCAACGCAGAGACGGTGCGATCCACCGGTCGAACCAGGCCCGGAGCTCTGCGCCGCGGCGCGGGGGGTTCGGGGGATCGATGACCATCGACTGGAGCAGGCGCAGCATCACCTCGATCAGCTCGTCGGTCGCCGCGTCGCCGTAGCCCGCCGCGGCCCAGTCGACCGACGACCGGGTGAACATCTCGCGTCCGACGGCCATCGCCTCCTCGGAGGTGACGCCGCGGGCGAACGGGTCGGTGCGTCCGGCGGCGAGGAGCAGGGTGAGGTAGGGGCGGTCGGGCAGTCGCTCGACGGCTGAGGCGAGGGCCTCGACGAACCACTCGGCAGGCTCGTCGAGGGCGCGGAGGTGCTCGGTGAGCTCGTCGACCAAGTCCTCGACCGCGACCTGCCCGACCGCGGCGAACAGGTCGTCGGTGCTCGGGAAGTAGCGGTAGACCGTCTGGCGGATCACGCCGAGATCCGTCGCGACCTGCGAGATCGAGAACCCGGCGGTGCCGTGTCGGTCGACGCAGCGCATCGCGGCCTCCACGATGCGGCGGCGGGCCTCGTCCTCGTCGGCGGGAGGCGAGCCGCCCCAGCCGTGTCGTCTCACCACGTCGGACCCACGATCGTCGGTTCATCCCGTGCACCGTGCCCGGCCGTCTCCACTTGCCCCATGATGGCCGCCGTCTTACCATACACACCACGTCATAGACGTATGGTTAGGGGACGGGGTCGGTCGATCCCAGAGGGAGTGGTGACGATGGCGACGCCCCAGGTGCGGCGCGTGCGGTTCGACTTCGAGGGCGACGTCGCGTTCTGCTGGCAGCCGGCCAACCCCGAGTTCGCCCTCATGATGAACATGATCGGGCTGATGATCATCGGCTTCGAGAAGTACATCGTCGACGCCGTGCGCGAGGCGATGCCACGGATCGCGGAGCCCGCGGCGCGGGGCGAGGCCGACGTGTTCCTCCGCCAGGAGGCGCAGCACGCCCGAGCCCACCGGATGCACATGAGGGCGCTCTTCCGGACCTACCCCGGGCTGAAGACCACGATGGACGAGGTCATCGCCGACTACGACCGCCTGTTCGCCGAGAAGCCGCTGGCCTACCACCTGGCCTACATCGCCGATCTGGAAGCCACCTTCACCCCGGTGTTCAAGCAGATCCTCGACAACGCGGACGCGCTGTTCGGGCCGGGCGACGACCGGGTCGCGTCGTTGTTCCTGTGGCACTTCACCGAGGAGATCGAGCATCGAAGCTCGGCGCTCATCATCTATGACGCCGTGGTGCCCGAACCCTGGTACCGCCTGGGCCAGCTGCCCTCCGTGCTGCGCCACATGGGCAAGGTCATGCGGATCACCGCGGAGGGCATCAACGCAGCCGTCCCCGTCGAGGAGCGCATCGTGGATGCCCGCAACATCCTGCCGGGGCGCCAGGTGCGTCGGACGATCGGGGAGAAGGTCCCGCTGCTCGCGGGCGATCTCGACCTGCGCTACCCGAGCGCGCAGGAGGCGATCCCGCAGAGCGTGCAGCTGCGCACCAACCTCCGCATCCTGGCCTCGCAGGTGCCGAACCACGATCCCGAGCACCAGCCGCTGCCCCCGTTCGCCGCCGAGTGGATGGCCCGCTACGAGCGCGGCGACGACGTGTCGCGCTGGTTCTCGTCGCAGGCGGTGCGCTGACCGTGGCCGGTCCCTGCGTCCCCACCCTCGACCGCCTCGCCGATTCGCTCGGCGGCAACTTCAGCTGCGAGTCGGGCAACGCCTTCGTGAACATCCGGGCTCCGTGGGACCTGACGAACTGGACGCTGTTCGTCGTCGAGGCGCTGCTCGTGGGCGGCATGGTCTATGCGTTCGTGCACGCCGTTCGCCGGTGGCGAGCGGGAGACCCGACGGTGCTGGCGCTGTGCGTCGCGTCGATCGTCTACCTGTTCGTCATCGAGCCGCCGCTGTACTTCCCGGACCAGATCGGCGTCACCGGGCAGACCGAGCTCGTCTTCGCCCACAACGTCTTCACGGTCCAGCTCATGTGGGACCGACTACCGCTCTACATCGTCGCTCTGTACCCGGCGATGATCACGCTCGCCTACGAGATCGTGCGGTCCGTCGGCGTGTTCCGACGCCACGGCGTCCTCATCGGCGGGGCGTGCGTGGGCTTCGTCCACCACTGCTTCTACGAGGTCTTCGACCACCTCGGTCCGCAGCTCCAGTGGTGGTACTGGAACCAGCTGGCCGACCCGAACCACCCCAGCGTGGAGGTCGTGCCGCTGTCGAGCGTGGTGCTGTTCGCGACGGTTGCGCCGGCGGCGCTCGCCGCGATGGTCTACTGGCTCGTCGGTCGCAAGGTCGACGCGGGCGAGCGGGTCGCCGGGTGGAGCCTCGTCGGCCGGACCGCGCTGGCCGGCCTCCTCATGCTCCTGGCCAGCGTCGTGGGCGGTCTGCCGTGGAGCGTCTTCAACACCGACGACCCGAACGCACCGGCGCAGATCGCCGCGCTGCTGATCGAGCTCGCGGTGTTCGCGGTCATCGGCCTGATCGTCCTGCCCCGCACGTGGGTGCGCTCCCGCGCCGAAGGCTTCTCCGTCGACGACCCCACCCGTCGCTACGTGCTCGTGTGGGGTTCGATCTACCTGGCGACGTTCCTGGTCCTCTGGATGGTCGCGCTGCCCGATCACCTCGCTGCGGTCGACGGGGTCACCAGCGACGGCGTCGCGGTCGGGAGCCTGGCCTACGCCGCGGGATCGTTCGCCCTCGCTGCGGGCGCCGTCGCACTCGCGGTGACGACCCGATCGACCGGTCAGGGATCCGATCCTGTGGTCGCCGAGTCGTGGTCGGGTCCTGACGGCGAGCGCACGACGATCGACCACGGGCGTGGCACCATCTCCCGTGTGAGCAGCGCGTCCTCGCCTCGGCACCTCGACGAGCTCGTGGCCCTGCGGCGGGCACGCGATCGGATGGACCGCGAGTACGACCAGCCCCTCGACGTCGATGCGATCGCCCGGGGCGTGAACATGTCGTCGGGCCACTTCGGCCGGCAGTTCAAGCGGGCCTACGGCGAGTCGCCCTACAGCCATCTGATGACGCGTCGCATCGAGCGGGCGATGGCGCTGCTGCGCCGGGGTGACCTGAGCGTCACCGATGTCTGCTTCGCCGTCGGCTGCTCGTCGCTGGGCACCTTCAGCACGAGGTTCACCGAGCTCGTGGGGATCCCGCCCAGCGAGTACCGCAAGCGGGCGGCCGAGGACGTCGCGTCGATCTCGGGCATCCCGTCGTGCATCGCGAAGAAGGTCACGCGACCGGTCAGGAATCGAGAAGCGAGATGAGGGGAGCCTCCGTACCGTGACCGCCATGAACATCACCATCCAGAACAGCTTCCTTCCCCACACCGACCCCGAGGCCTCGCTGAGCTTCTACCGCGACGCCCTCGGCTGGGAGGTGCGCCTCGACGTCGGCTACGAGGACATGCGGTGGATCACGGTCGGCCCGGTGGGCCAGCCCGACACCGCGGTGGTGCTCGCGCCCCCGTTCGCCGACCCCGGCATCACCGAGGACGAGCAGCGCACCATCACCGAGATGATGGCCAAGGGCACCTACGCCACGCTCGTGCTGTCGGCCCCGGACCTCGACGTGGCCTTCGACAAGGTGCAGGCCACAGGCGCCGAGGTGATCCAGGAGCCCACCGACCAGCCCTACGGTGTGCGCGACTGCGCCTTCCGCGATCCGGCCGGGAACCACATCCGGATCAACCAGGCCAGTTGACCGTTGCCCCTCCACGGGGATGTCGCCCTGCGCAAGAGATGGAGACCTGACGACCATGCCCGCGAACAAGAGGGACGTGCCCGCCCGGACGACGAGACCGACGACGAGACCGACGACGAGCACGGCCACGAAGTCGGAGGCGGCGACCGCCGCGCACCTGGCCGACGGTCACGACCTGATCCGGGTGCACGGTTCCCGGGTCAACAACCTCAAGGACGTGAGCATCGAGCTGCCCAAGCGTCGGTTGACGGCGTTCACGGGCGTGTCCGGGTCGGGGAAGAGCTCGTTGGTGTTCGGCACGATCGAGGTGTTGATGCTGCCGGTCGGGTC